>JBIICS010000098.1:0-10701 GCA_044238735.1 Bacteroidia bacterium | reverse complement strand
TCATGTAATACAAGAAGGTAAACCCGAAGAAATTGATTACACCTATTTTGGTTGGTTTGGAGTAAGTGCCATGATAACTTTATTTTCGTATCCCTTAATTTATATTTTTGAAAAAATATTCGGGTTTGTATCAGAGGTGTCTTTACTTGAACTGGCGGATACCAACAGTCCGTTACTTAGAGAACTTGCTTTAAAGGCCCCCGGTACATTTCAGCACTCTTTACAAGTTGCTAATTTAGCAGAAGATGCAGTTAGACAAATAGGAGGA
The DNA here is from genome assembly GCA_044238735.1 of Bacteroidia bacterium. GTDB lineage: Bacteria > Bacteroidota > Bacteroidia > UBA4408 > UBA4408 > JBIICS01. The sequence goes on along the minus strand of JBIICS010000098.1, from coordinate 10,433 downwards.
TCTACACTTTTGGTTAGGACAGGGGCATTATATCACGATATTGGTAAAATTGACGCACCTGTTTATTTTATAGAGAACCAAAGCGGTAATATAAATCCGCACAACGAATTAAGTGCAGATGAGAGTGCCCACATTATTATCGATCATGTAATGAAGGGTATCGAACGGGCCAAAAAATATAACTTACCCGACCAAATTATTGATTTCATCAGAACACATCATGGAACATTAACAGTGCAATATTTTTATCGAAATTTTATCATCCAACATCCCGATGAAAAAATTGACATTAGTATGTTTCAGTACCCGGGACCAATTCCATTCTCTAAAGAAACTGCGGTATTAATGATGGCTGATTCGGTAGAAGCGGCTTCCAGAAGTTTAAAAAAATACGATGCCGAAACTATAAGCGCTTTAGTGGATAAAATAATTAATCATCAAATTGAGGAAAATCAATTTTCGAATTCGGATATTACATTTAAGGACATTAATATTATTAAGAAAATGTTTAAGAAGAAATTACTTAACATTTATCACTTAAGAATTGAGTACCCTAGCTAATAGTTGAGAGTTGAGAGTTGAAAGTTGAGAGTTGAAAGTTGAAAGTTGAGAGTTGAGAGTTGAGAGTTGAGAGTTGAGAGTTGAGAGTTGAAAGTATTATTCACTAACTATTAAATACTAACTACTATTAACTTTTTACTTAATACGAACTCCTTTACGACTTACGTTTGCAAGCCAAAACCAGCCGGTTGCCTTACTCCCTTTTTCGTTAGCATTTATAATATTTGTGGGCACATTAGCAGGGGGAGTAGCAAATATCCCAAAATTATTCATCTCGGTTTGTGCCCTAAACAAATAAAAGAACGTAGGAGCGCCGACCGATAAGCATTCAACAGTAACGGTATCATCGGGAGCTAAACGCTCTGGAGCTAAACTAAACACAATGGGTGGAATAAAATTAATTCCATCGGAGCCTGGCCCGAAAGCAGCATCGTATGCAATATTAATTTGAGAGGGTTTTTGATACATCAACCCGTTACGATAGGTTCTAAACCAATAACAATTACCTTCTCCAACCGGATCTTTAGCAAACATGGTTAAACGATAACCGGGAGGAATAGTATCAGGGCCTTGAATAGACTGCTCTACAAATTCATATCCCAAACTATCTATTTGAGGTACGGTATCTAAATACGAAACCGCAGAATATTCCTGACCAGAATATTTAATTTTAAGCGTATATAAATTTGGATTACCAAATAAACGAAAAGCAAAAGGGATAACATCTATAGCTGGGTTTGGCATCCAGACGTAATCACCATCTTTATTTTCATCTGTAAACTTAAATTCTCGTCCAATTAAATCTGTAATTATAACATCTGCGCCAATAGCAGGGGGAAGATGCTGGTTACTAAAATAGTTATCTGTTAATCGCAATTTAATAGTTTTAGGTCCGGGATCGCTTGTTAAGAAGGCATCCACGCACAACTGCTGTTGTCCTGTTTTAAGATCTACCTTAATGACATCTTCGCACGAGGCAAAAACTATAGAAAGAATGAAGAGGAATAAAATTTGATATGATTTCATACTATTTTTTATTTTAAATATTGGTCTATACAAAACGGCGCTAAAGTCTAATTAAATTAAAATTTAAAATTATAAGTAATCGCAGGAATAGCCCTTGCTATAACAGAAAAGCGAACCGCTTCGGTATTTAGTTGCGAGCCTCCATTTGGCCTAAAATAAATACTAAACGGATTTCTTCTTGCATAAGCATTATAAACCGAGAGTACGATATTACTTTCAAAGCGATCTTTAAATTTCTTTTTAAAATTATATTGAAGTGAAAGATCGAGACGATGATAAGCAGGAATACGGACATTGTTACGAGCTCCATCAACATTATGAGGAATTACATAGCCTTGCCATTCAATTCTGTTTGTTGGAAAAGTTGCGGGAGTTCCACTGGCATATACAAAGTTTGCGGAAAAGCTTAATCGCTCCAATATATCATAATTAGCCACCACATTTAAATTATGAGGTTTATCAAAGCGGTTGGGAAACCAGTCATTATTATTAATAAAATTTACTTTACGTTCGGTTCGAGCAAGGGTATAACTAATCCAACCCGTTAACTTACCTTTTGCTTTTCTAATATAAAATTCAGCCCCATATGCACGCCCTTTACCATTAAGCAATTCTCCTTCCAGCAAGGGATTTAAAAGTAAATTAGCACCATCAATATAATCAATCTGGTTTTTAAGGTCTTTATAATAAACCTCAACCGAAGATTCAAACATTTGTGATTTAATTTTAAAATTATGGAAATAACCCAACGCATATTGATCAGCTAGTTGAGGCAATAGATTATTAGTTGCCGGTGTCCATACATCCAGCGGAGTAGAAGCTGTGGTGTTACTAATAAGATGAAGGTATTGAGCCATACGATTGTAACTGGCTTTAATTGAAGAGAACTCGCTAAGTTCATATTTAAGTGCCAAGCGTGGTTCTAAATTATTATACTGTTTTATAAGCTCTCCGTTAGAAAAAGTTTTGGAAAATAACGTATCGCGGGTAGCATTTGCGGCCGTATCTTTATAGTAATAGGCTTTACCAGGGCCTAAATAACTAAAATTAGAAAAACGTAAACCGTATTGAGCAGAGAATCTGGCTCCCATTTTTTGTTCGTTTGCTATGTAAACAGCATTTTCAAGTGTGTACTTAGGTCTGTCTCCAATCTCGCGCTTTTCCCCTTCGCTATAAAAAACAAGCTTACCCGGATCGAATGTGTAGTAAGTTGAAGTTCCGCCAAAAGTTATGCTGTTATTTTCATTTAAATAGTAATTAAATTCGGGCTTTATGCTATAATTAATTATTCTGGAGCTCCAATTAAAACCACTGTAAGTATCCCCAACCCCCAACTGATAATCGTAATTAGAATAAATTAAAGAAACATTAGAGAAAAGCTTGCTGTTGTATATATGATTCCATCTTAATGTACCGGTTGCATTGCCCCAGTTAAAACCAAAACCATTATTACCACCAAAACCAAACTTATCTCTTCCAAAATAAGATGACAAATAGATTCTGTTTTTATCATTTACCGTATAATTTACTTTAGCCGTAAAATCGTAGAAATAAGCGATAGCCTTTTTTATATCGGGGTTTCGGGACAAGGGGAAGGCCAAATCAAAATAACTTCTTCTGCCTCCCAAAATAAAGGAACATTTATCTTTAATAATTGGTCCTTCTAACGTAAGTCTGCTAAAAATGGTTCCAATACCTCCATTCACTTCATAACGTTTACTATTTCCATCTTTGTTTCTAACATCAAGAAGGGAGGACAAACGACCACCATATTGAGCAGGAATACCTCCTTTAACAAGCTTCACATCTTTTACAGCATCAGGATTAAAAACACTAAAGAAACCAAACAGATGAGAAGAATTATAGACAGGCGCTTCATCCAACAAAATTAGATTTTGGTCAACTCCCCCACCCCTTACATTAAAACCACTAGCTCCTTCACCTACAGTAGTTACCCCCGGCAACAACTGAATACTTCTAATAACATCAACTTCGCCCAACAAAGCCGGAATTTTATTTATTGTTTTTATATCTAATTTCTGAACACTCATTTCCACACTTTTTACATTTGCATCATCCCGTTCGGAGCTAATTTCAACCTCCTTTAACTGAGTTTGAGTTTCACTTATTTCAACATCCAATTTTTGATCTCCTGTTAAGTTAACCTCCATTGTTTTTGTATCATATCCAATAAGCGAATATTGTACTTTGTATTTTCCTTCGGGCAGAGAAAGAGAATAAAACCCATAAACATTGGTTGCTGCCCCGGTTTTTGTTTCCGAAACATAAACAGTTCCACCAATTATGGTTTCGCCATTTGCAGCATCTTTAAGGGTTCCGCTTAGTGTATATTTTTTTTGGGCCAGTGCCCAATTAGAAATTAGGATAAAAGATATAATAAGATATTTCATAAATATTATAGAAAGGTCAAAAGTAAAGGTCTTTTCTGAGTTAATTTGCCATATAATCAACACAATTTTAAATGAATTGTTAAATAATCCAAATAATATTTGTCCATAAACTAAAAATAATGGACTGTTAATTTAAAACCAGCATTCAAGCCTTTTTTATGACTTTAAGAATAAGAATTTAAATAAAATTTAACTCCCTAAGGTGGGGCTAATTGAAAAAATTATGTTCCGAAATTTGGATTACTAAAAATACAAACGGGTTATTAATCATAAATAATTTCTATTCGCTGCAAAGGATCTGAATTAACATATCCAATAGGCGTGGTAAAAGCAGATAACCCATTACCAATCATTGCTTTTTCAAATTCTTTTTCAATTAAAGGATTTACAAAGATCAGAAGCCCGCCACTTGTTTGAGGATCGCATAGCGTTAGAAGGTCTATATCTTTAAAACCAAAAAAGCAATCTCTATAATTATTATAGTTTCTGGTCGTAATTTCGGGATAAATTAATTGTTTCATAAAGTCCTCTACACCATTTAAGAACTTAATTTTGTTGTAGTTAATAACCGCTCCCACAGCCGAAGACAAACAAACCTCGTTAAGATGTCCAATTAAACCAAAGCCGGTAACATCAGTCATTGCTGATACACCCTCCATATTACCGGCAATACTACCAAAAGAATTTAAACGAGAAAGATTCTTTACCAAATGCAAATTTAAATCACTATCGAGTAAATCGCGTTTAAGAGCTGCGGCTAATATCCCAGAACCAATAGGTTTTGTTAAATAAATTAAATCACCGGGTTTTGCGCCAGAATTAAGTTTTAACTGACTGGCGGTTGCAAAACCATTAACTACCAAACCAAAAAAGGGTTCGGGCGTTTCGATGGAATGGCCTCCCAATATATTTATATTGGCTCTGGCACAAACATTATCGGCTCCCTTTAATACATCTTTAGCGTGATCTACGCTAATTTTACTTACCGGCCAACCTAAAATAGAAAGCGCCATAGAGGGTGTTGCGCCCATTGCGTATATATCACTTAAAGCGTTAGCAGCGGCAATTGACCCGAAATCCAATGGGTGATTTACTATAGGAGTAAAAAAATCGGTTGAAGTAATTAAAAATAAATCATCATTAATTTTAAGAACAGAAGCATCTTCATTAATTCCCGTTTTAACATCATTGTTGAAACCTAATTCTAAATCGCTGATAATTTGGCTTAGCAAGGCACTATCTATCTTGCAACCACAACCCGATCCTTTACTATATTCTGTTAACCTAATACTCATCTTTTAATTTTAATGCAATTTGAAAAGGCGAAAAACCATCGGCCTTTATAATAGTTAAGTTATTATTACTTCTGCTATTTTTCCAGAACAAATACGATTTATCATAGTATTCTAAAACAATAGATATCCAATTATATAAATCATTCGATTCAATAGCTGCAATAGCTTGCTTCATTCTGAGGTTACCCAGGCGTTTTTCCAGCATTTTAGTTTTATCAATTAATTGGTATGCCGGAAATTTACCATATTCATTTAAAATATGGCGAATACGCGATTCTTTACTGTAATCAATTTCAAATTGCTTTGCTAACTGCATTTGAGCGAACAAACCTTCGGGAACAGCTACTTTCCCAATTGCACGATTTTCGCTTTCAATCCAAATCCTTTTTTCTTTTTTTCGAAGTAATTCAGTAGCCAGTATATTTTCGAAATGCTCAACAGTAGGTTGATTTTCGAGACCTAAACAACCATAAACCGAACCTCTGTGGTGAGCTAATTTTTCAAGATCAATAACGTTTTCCCCAATAGATTCGAGCTCATTTAAAATACTGGTTTTATTAGATCCAGTGTATCCGGTTAATAAGTATAGATTAAAATTTTGATTAAAAACGATTGATACATATTGTCTGTATTTTTTATAACCACCGTCTATAACAAATGAATTAAGCCCTGACATTTTGTATATCCAAGCACTTATATTACTCCGCATTCCACCTCTCCAGCAATAAACTATAACGTCTCTACCGCTGGCTATTTGAAGGGCTTTTTCAGCCTTTTGGTAAAAATCCGGACCTACCAACTTAAATCCCAACAAAACAGCCTCCTGTTTACCTTTTTGCTTGTAGCAGGTACCTATTAATTTTCGCTGTTCGTTATTAAGTAAAGGAATATTAATTGCACCCGGTATATGGGCCTTATTGTATTCACTTTCGCTCCTGGCATCTATAAGTAAAACCTCATTAAACCTAATTAACGCGTTTTCAAGTGAATAGACATTAGCCTTATAGGACATAATTAATAATTAATCAAAAAATGAAGCTTTAAATTATTAAAAATTAAAGCGATATTTAAGGCACAAATTCAAATATATGGAAACGTTTTTAGATATTCTAAAATACATTATACCATCGGGTATAACTTTTATAACTGCCTATTTTATCCTAAAAAAATTTATGGACAATGAGGCACGCAAGCAAATTGTAGAATTAAAGCAATCTGTAAATAAGGAGATTATTCCCATGCGAATTCAGGCATACGAAAGAAGTCTTTTACTATTAGAAAGAATATCACCCTATAGTTTAATACCCCGAATTCATAAGAATGGAATTAGTGCCTTGTATTTTCAGAGCGAACTTTTACAAGCCATTCGTTCGGAATACGAACACAACTTAGCCATGCAATTGTATTTAAGTGCAGGCTCCTGGGAGCTTATCAAAAGTGCTAAAGAAGAAACAATTAAAATAATAAACATAGCGGCAAGCAAAGTAAACGAGAATAACTCAGGAGCAGATTTAGCAAGGGTTATTTACGAATTAATAGGAAACTTAAATAAAGTTCCCAGTCAGTTTGCCATTGACTTTCTAAAAAAAGAATTCCAATCAAAATTTGAATAACGCTTATGAGCAAGGAAATTAAAAACAGAAAAGACCATTTTTTAACCGATTCGGGTATTGAAATAAAACCCACCTATCCGCAAACCAACAAGGGAGAAGAAACACCCGGTACATTCCCTTTTACCAGAGGGGTTCAATCTACTATGTATCGTACACAATTATGGACGATGCGACAGTATGCGGGTTTTTCAACAGCAGAAGAATCTAACAAACGATACAAATATCTTTTAGAAAACGGTACAACGGGATTATCTGTTGCATTTGATTTGCCTACTCAAATTGGCTACGACAGCAGTCATGAAATGAGTGACGGAGAAGTTGGAAAATCTGGTGTAGCCATAGATTCATTGGCTGATATGGAAATTTTATTTGATGGAATAAACCTTGAAAAAGTGTCTACCTCTATGACTATAAACAGTACGGCATCCATACTTTTATGCATGTATATAGCGGTTGCAAAAAAACAAGGCGCAGATATTAAGCTAATTAGTGGCACTATTCAAAACGACATTTTAAAAGAATATGCTGCACGAGGCACTTATATTTATCCGCCCAAGCCAAGCATGCGAATAATTACAGACATATTTGAATATTGCAGCAAAGAAGTACCTAAATGGAATACCATTTCGATAAGTGGCTATCATATCAGAGAAGCCGGCGCAAATGCAGTTCAGGAATTAGCATTTACTCTAAGTAATGGCAAAGCATATGTAAAAGCAGCCTTAGAGAAGGGCTTAGATATAAATGTATTTGCCAAGCGTTTAAGTTTTTTCTTTAATGCACACAATAATTTATTTGAAGAAGTAGCCAAATTTAGGGCGGCACGAAGAATGTGGGCAAAAATCACAAAGGAATTGGGGGCAACAGATCCTAAGGCTATGATGTTGCGTTTCCATACACAAACCGGTGGTTCTACCTTAACAGCACAACAACCCCAAAACAATATTACCAGAGTTACCATTCAGGCTTTATCTGCTGTTCTTGGGGGGACTCAATCTTTACACACCAATGGGTTTGATGAGGCGATAGCCTTACCTACAGAAGAAGCGGCCAGAATAGCTTTACGAACACAGCAAATATTGGGTTATGAGAGTGGTGCGGCGGACACTGTAGATCCGTTAGCAGGATCTTACTTTATTGAGGCGCTTACAGATGAAATTGAGTTTAAGGCCTGGGAATATATAAACAAGATAGATGCCATGGGGGGTGCTGTTAGTGCTATTGAAGAAGGCTATATGCAGAATGAAATTGCCAAAGCAGCCTATAAATATCAAACTGATATACAAACGGGTGAAAAAATAATTGTAGGCGTTAACAAATTTCAGATTGAAGAAGAACCCCTAGAAGGAATATTAATGATTGACGATTCCATTCGAAATGTTCAGATTGAAAAAATTAACAAGGTAAAAGCAAAACGCGATAACGATAAAGTGAAAGCATGTCTTTTAAAACTGGAGGATGCAGCGAAAGGAAGTGACAATTTAATGCCTTTTATATTAGAAGCTGTAGAGGCCTATGCTACCAAAGGTGAAATTGCAGATACCCTTCGCCATGTGTTTGGCGAATATCGTCCTGAAGTATAATCACTTTAATTAGTATGTGTGCTTAGTATTCATAACATACTAAAAAAGTATTGGGGATATAATCAATTTCGTCCGTTACAGGAAGATATTATCAACTCTGTAATTAACGGTAATGACACCCTTGCATTACTTCCAACGGGGGGTGGAAAATCAATTTGCTTTCAGGTTCCGGCTCTATATCTTAATGGGATATGTATCGTTATATCTCCCTTGATTGCTTTAATGAAAGATCAGGTTGAGAATTTAAACAAAAGAGGCATAAAAGCGTTAGCCATTACATCTTCTTTAAACAAAAGAGAAATAGATATTGCGTTTGATAATTGTGTATATGGGGACACGAAGTTTTTGTATTTGTCGCCCGAACGATTATTAACCGACCTTGCACAGGCTCGTTTAAAAAAAATGAAAGTGGGATTAATAGCTGTTGATGAGGCTCACTGTATATCTCAATGGGGGTATGATTTCAGACCTCCCTATCTAGAGCTTAAAAAATTACGTGAATTATTCCCTAACGTTCCGGTAATCGCCTTAACAGCTACTGCTACAAATAAAGTAGTTGATGATATTCATGAGAAACTCGATTTTAAAACTAAAAATGTATTAAAGAAATCATTTGAGAGAAGTAACCTGGGGTATCATGTTAGATACTCGGAAAATAAGATTAATGATTTAATAACCGTTTTAAAAAAATCGCAGGGAAGCAATATAGTGTTTACGCGCAACCGTAAACAAACAGAAGAAATTGCTCAAAATCTATTAAAAACGGGCATATCGGCAACATTCTATCATGCTGGATTAAAACCTGAAGAAAGAAGTTATTCACAAAAAATATGGATAGACAATCAAGTTAAAAGTATGGTAGCCACCAATGCTTTTGGAATGGGAATAGACAAACCGGATGTGCGCTTAGTAATTCACGCCGGAATTCCCGATTCTCTTGAAGCCTATTTTCAGGAAGCCGGAAGAGCGGGTAGAGATGAGCAAAAATCAAATGCTCTAATCTATTACAACGATAACGATATTTTAGAATTAAAAAATAGTATTGAGGTTAATTTCCCTCCAAAGGAGGAAATACAACGCATTTATCAGGCCCTTTCAAACTATCTTCAACTGGCTATTGGGGCCGGTCAGAATCAGACCTATGCGTTTGATTTAAATGATTTTTGCATGCAATACAACTTAAAAGGTTATTTAGCCTATAACTGTATTAAAATATTGGAAAAACAAGGACATTTAATTCTTTCGGAGGCTTTTTTCCAGCCCAGTAAACTAATGTTTAGCGTAGATAATAGAACCCTTTATAATTATCAGGCTCAAAATCCTAAAATGGATCCGTTTATACGACTTTTACTGAGAAGTTACGGAGGTTTATTTGAAGGTTTTGTAAAGATTTCGGAAACCGAATTAGCAAGAAGAATTAACTTAAGTCCTAAAACCATAACCAATTATTTAAATTTATTAAGCAAAGATAAAATCATCTATTATCAAGCTCAATCCGATTTACCCTATATAACTTTTTGCGAAGGACGATTGGATGTAAAAGAGTTAAGACTAAGCAAAGAAGCATATTATCAAAGAAAAGAGGAATACAGAGAAAGAATAGAAAAAGTTATCTATTATCTTACTTCTTCTAATATATGCCGAACAAAATTATTACTGGATTATTTTGGCGAAGATTATCAAAAAGATTGTGGAGTTTGTGATGTGTGCGTTTCTAAAGTAAGAAAAATGAGAAGTAATGAATTAGGAAATGAAATTTTAAAATACAAAGAACACCCTCATTTAAATTTCGAGTATTTACAAGTATTAATAAATGCTCCAAAGGCAGAAATCGAATCGGCTTTAAGATTAATGATTGAAGATGGGTTAATTTATTTGGAGGGCAATATCATTAAATTTAAAAACTAGACTAGAAAACAACACCTAGAGTCTTGAACCGACTAC
>JBIICS010000211.1:0-3612 GCA_044238735.1 Bacteroidia bacterium | reverse complement strand
ATTGTAAATAAAAATTAATTTTTGACGATATCGCTCACTAAATTATATATTCCACCGGTAAAATAACTCCATTCGAATCGATGTTTCTCGGATTTTATATTGTCTCTAAATTGATTATAACGATTATTTTCTATGAAATCGTTTAAACAATCTGAAATTTCATTTTCATTTTGTTCACACACATATCCCACCTTATGATTAGGGACTATTTCGGCTAGTCCACCTACGTTTGTTACCAACATTGGCGTATGATAAAAATAGGCGATTTGAGTAACTCCGCTTTGAGTTGCCGTTAAATAAGTTTGAGCAACTAAATCGCAAGCGGAGAAATAATATTTTACTTCATCGGCCGGAATATAATTTGTTTTTAAAACAACTTTATCTTGAATATTTAACGTCTTTATTAATTTAAGATACGGTTCTGAATCCTCGTAAAACTCACCCGCAACAATTAGTTTTGCGTTAGTATGTTTCTGGGTTGTTTTTGCAAATGATTTCAGTAATAGCGAAAGACCTTTATACTTGCGGATAAAACCGAAGAATAGAATATTTACATCATCCGGATTTAAATTTAATTTAGACTGAGCTTGAGATTTGCTTATGGATTCGCCAAAAATTGTATAAAGCGGATGGGGTAAAAAGATTTTTTTATCGTTATCAGTAAAATTGGCCAAATCGGTTAGCACCGATTTGCTCATTGCAACAAAAGCATCACATGATTTTACAAAATATTGTGTAAAAATACGATCGCCAAAACGCTTTTCATGAGGTATTACATTATCAGTAATTGCGATTACAGGAACTTTATAAAAAAACTTAATTATTCTAACTACAGAGCCTAAACAAGGCCCCATAAAAGGCAACCAAAATCTTACAACAATTAAATCGGGCTTAAATGCTTTTATCCTAAAAGCAGAAATAATCCAATTAATAGGATTTATGGAATTTAATACCGTTTCTATTTTAAGAGCATGAGGCGCAGCACCATTATCGAATTGAGTTGTACCGGGGAATAAAAAAGCAGGATATTGTAATTTAAACGAAAACAATTTAACCTCCTTACCATCATTCAAAAACGCTTTAGCTAGCGCCTCATTAAAATTTGCAATACCACCCCTAAGCGGGTGAGCAGGGCCAATGATTGCTATTTTTTTAATATCCGACAATTACAATAACGGACTAAATCTCTTTTTCAATCAGGTAATGATTACGTTCGGCAGAATTACGACCAATTAATTCTCCAATAAATCCAGCTAAAAATAGTTGCGTACCAATAATCATGGCTACTAAAGCAAGATAAAATAAGGGCTGATCGGTTACGGCACGCGCTTTTTCGGCATTAAATTGCAAATACAATTTTTCAAAAATCAGAATAATCGAAATTAAGCCCCCAACCAGGAACATTATCGTTCCATACAAGCCAAAGAAATGCATCGGTCGCTTTCCGAATTTAGAAACAAAGGTAATGGTCATTAAATCTAAAAATCCATTAACAAATCGTTCCCAGCCAAATTTAGTTGTACCATATTTTCGTTCCTGATGTTGAACAGGCTTCTCTCCTATTTTGTTAAAACCGGCCCATTTTGCAATAACCGGAATATAGCGATGCATTTCTCCATAAACCTCTATACTTTTAACTACTGCTTTTTTATATGCTTTTAAACCGCAATTAAAATCATTTAACTGTATACCCGAAACACGACGGGTAACACCGTTAAAAAGTTTAGTTGGAATTGTTTTAGTTAAAGGATCGTAACGTTTTTTCTTCCAACCCGAAACCAAATGATAACCCTCATTTATAATCATACGATAGAGATCCGGAATTTCATCAGGGCTATCTTGTAAATCGGCGTCCATGGTAATCACCACTTCGCCTTCTGCTTTTGCAAAACCTACATTAAGAGCGGCAGACTTGCCGTAATTTCTTCTGAATTTAATTCCTTTAAGGGAGTGATTAGCAGAAGATAATTTCTCAATTACATTCCATGAATTATCTTTACTACCATCATCAACAAAAAGTACTTCGTAGGAAAAGTTATTTTCAACCATTACTTTATTTATCCACTCTGCTAATTCCGGCAGAGACTCTTCCTCGTTAAACAAGGGGATAACTATGGAAATATCTAACTTATTCATTTGTATTTGGGGAATCGAACAATGGTTTCTCTTTCTTTAAAAAAGCGGATAGTATTAAACTTAGAAATGCAGATCCAAAAAGTTTATTTTGAAAATCGCCCCAGGCCAGGGAGCCAAGGGACATTTTATCCATTTCCTCAATTGCTTTATCGATAAAATCTGTGTTATCAAAAAATTTCTGAGCTTCTTCTAATCCTTTTAAAACTTCTGCTTTTTGAATTTCAACCAAATCTTTAGCCAATATTGCACCGAATAAATACAAAATCAATCCGCAAAAAGAGGCATAAAAAAATCCAAGGGTAACCCCTGTTCTAAAGGCCTTACCATATGTAATTTCCCCCCCGTTAAAATTATCTCTGTAATCTTTAATCCCTTTGTATAACATATAAACCTGAATAGGGACTAATAACCAGCTAAAAGCTCCCATGGGATTAATACCTAAAAAATAGAAAACTATAGTTAATCCGGAATACAATAAACCAGCCGCTGCGGAATTATTTAAAATACTTTTAAAATTATCGTTCATCAAACTAAAATTAAACTTAAGGCTCTTCTACCGGAACTATTTCGGTATCGTATTCGGGCAGCAAGGCGTCTTTAAATCGTTTACCTTTAAATCCGGTTAAAATACCAATTCCGAAATTAATATAACCATTATATCCTGCTAATTCGGTTCCTTTATAAGTATAAGCCCGCGCTAACCCTACCGGTTTAGGATCAAAAGTAGTTTGAAAATTAGTATAAGACAAGTTTAGAGTGATGGCAATATTAGGGTCGATATAAAACTGATATTGGATTTTAGGTTGCCAAAATAAAGCAGCATCCGTATAAAGTGATGCGTTAGTATCCACTTGAAGTTTACCCAATTGGTTTTGAGCATAACCCAAATCAAACATTAAACTCAGCTTTTGTTTCTCTTCAGTTTTAATATCATAGGCGATGGAAGCATACCCTCCATAAAAAGCGTAATAGGCGCCTCGCCAGGATTGAAATTTTTGCCAATCGATTTGTGTAAAGGTAAATTTTGCACCAAGTCCAAAATTAAAACCTTTAGCTAAGTAAATATAGTAAGCGGCCTGCACATCGTAGATTCCTTTAAACGTTCGCGATAAAGCTTTGTTGCTTATTACTTTTGGAACATTAACCTCTGCCCTTAAACTAGATGCATAAATTTGTGCGTTTGCTTTGTAAAAGCAGAGAATACACAAACTGAAACACAAAGCCTTTAGAGAAAAAGAGGAAATCTTAAACATATTCAAAAATAAAAATAAATGCCGTTTTACGATTTTAAAAACCATTAAACGGCATACATTTAATAAATATTGTGATGTTTATAACTCGGGTGAAAATTTGCTCATAACCGCAGTACTAACCCCGGTTGTTGAGTAACCACCATCATGAAACAAGTTTTGCATGGTTACATAACGGGTTAAATCCGAAAAAAGGGTGATGCAATAATCGGCACAAGCCTCGGCG
>JBIICS010000195.1:0-4240 GCA_044238735.1 Bacteroidia bacterium | reverse complement strand
GATGCAACCAAATGCAAATCAGCCAATTTAGTAATGGAGTGACGAACCTTTTCATCGATACTTCCTGTAACCTCCCCCCCCTGAATATGGACAAGAGGAATATTCATGTAGGAGGCCGCAATGGCAGTAGCCATAGTTTCATAACGATCGGCTACGGTTACCACTAAATCGGGTTTTAAATTATCAAAAGCAGTAGCCAGTTCCAAAATACCTAAACCAGTGGTCTTAGCCATGGTAGCCGGACTGGTACCTTCTAAAACCATAAATACTTTTTCGTTTATCTTAAAGCCATCCTTTTCGATAAAATCCACCACAGAACCATATCTGTCTAATAAGGCAGAGGCCGCAATTACCAGTTGCAATTGAAGACCGGGGTGATTTTTAATTTCGGTTAAAGCTGTTTTAATACGGCTATAACTGGGCCTCGCGGTAATAACAACACAAACTTTTTTAATAGACATAAATTTTTATAAAGATAATATCAAAGTGAATTGAATGTAATAAAATAGAAAAATTGAATGAGCGTTATATTATTCGATATCGCTATAATTAATAAATACTCCCTTGCTTAAGTTAGTTCTATATTTTTTACCTACTATTTTTTCGAATTCTGCAGCCGGAATGCCTTTATCTCCAGGCTTTTTGGATTCTAAATGTTCCAGCAAAACATAATCGCCCAACTGCACATCCCTGTTAACAGCTAAAGATTTACCAAATATGATTTTATTGGAAGTATACTTTTCTGTATCATTTTTGTTAACGGGATTTTGAAGTGCCCGATCCAGAAACCGAATTCCTTCTACTAATTGGCCCAATTGCTGCATATTAAGAGATGATTTAGCATCAGGTCCAAACATTTCTTTATCAAATACTGCATGAACCTCAATTAAACTAGCACCCAAAGATACTGCAGCAAGCGAGGGATAAATCTCGCCCGAATGATCGGAAAGACCAACCGGAAGATTATAACGGGATTTTAATTCACTGATTACATTAAGTCCCACCTGCTCGGCCGGCGTTGGATAAGCTGTGGTGCATTGAAAAACACTGAGTTGCGAAGTATGATCCTTCAAGAAATTAATAGCATGGTCTAATTCCTCGTAATTGCTCATACCGGAAGAAATTAAAACCGGTTTTTTAGTAGCGGCAATTTTAGAAAGCATGAGTTTATTAAGAATTTCGCCGGAAGCAATTTTATATCGGGTGGCACCTAATTTTTCGAGGTTATTTACTGCTTCTATTGAAAAGGGTGAGCAAAGAAAATTTATTTTTTTTTCATTACAGTGATTAATAATTTCCTGCCATTGATCAAAGGTAAACTCCATACGTTTCCAATAATCAAAACGGGTTTTATCGACATACGAAAAGTTTACTCTGAAGGGTTCAAAAGCAGAGCTTTCGGCATCTGCAATATGCATTTGAAATTTTACTGTATCAACACCGGCTTTGGCAACGGCGTCGATATATGAATGGAGAATACCTAAACTTCCATCGTGGGCCTGAGCAATTTCAGCAATAATTTCTGTCATTTATACTTTTATAAAAATATTTGATTGACTCCTAAAATAACTATAAAGTTTATGTTTAACGAGGGTTGGCCTGTTCTTGTAAAATATTGATTTTGATTAATCGGGTTGTAATTACTTGAGAAGAGTTGATAAAACTTCAATTAACTTTTTAAATCAATGAATTTGATTGCAATAAAAAAATAACGCTATATCTTTTTTTTTCATTTTATAAATTGGACGTTGTCCCAAACCCTAGTCACTTTTTGTCTTGAAACAAAAAGTAACCAAAAAATTCAAGAAAATCCGATCGGTCGGCGCGCGGGCTGAAGCTGCCCCGCGGATTTTCTAGCCGATGCTCGGGTAATAAATTGGATGACGTAAAAGAAAACGTATAAATCATAAACAAACTTTAAGAAGATCGATTCATTATTTAATGAATTATTGATTGTGGTTCTACTCTTGTCTTGGGGACAATTAATTTTCAATAAGATTAAAAAAATCTTTATAATTTACATCGGCATTAAAATTTTCTTCCCAAAATTTTCTTGTACCTATTCTATAGTTCTCCGTGTTTTTATAAGAATACTTAAAATCCTTAATCTTACTTGCCACTTCTTCCATTTTGGTTTCGAGTGGAATAAGCACTCCCGTTTTTTCGTTTACAATTTCATTACAGCCCCCCACATCGGTGCTTAAAATTGGGATACCAAAGCTAATTGCTTCCATCATGCTTACCGGGATACCCTCGGCCTCGGATAAACTAATGAACAGGTTTACAGGATAGGATTTATAAAAACGAAGTATCGACTCATTATCCATTAAACCCATAGCAGTAAACTCAATATTTGTATTATTTTTTAATTTAATTACATTTTCTTTATAAAGTGATATACTTGGATCGTTTTGTGCGTCTAGATTTTCATCTCCTAAGTGATACCATTTCAATTTAAAATGGATGAATTGAAGCATTTCGGCTATTTTATGAATTCTTTTTATATCGCGGACCTTAGCACAACTGACTAAAACAAAAGGATCTTCAGCTAAAATTTTACTTAAATCGGAATGAGCGTGACTCCCCAAAAAAAAGGTTTTAACTTTATGTATATAAGAAGGATATTTTTTTTGAAGATAGGTAGCCCCTCCCCTAGAAACCGGAAAAATAAAATCCAAATTGTTTAGCTGAAAATTTCTGAACAGGATTTTACCCAGCGAATTTCTTTCTTCGTACAAATCGCCCCCGTGGGCTCTGGAAAATGCTTTGTTTATATTTTTTTTCTTTTTAAGCCAAGCCAGAAAAATACAGTCGTAGAACCAGAATGAATAAAAAGTCGTTTTTTTAATATCTGATGCCTTTAAATCTGATTTAGATCGAAGAATCTCGATAACACAATCAGCTTTAAAGATATTGGAGCAAAGGAGGGCAATAGCTTTTTTAAAAGGGAGTTTTTTTTTTAGTTTAATGCATTCGAAAATATAGATGCTGGTTATCGAAAAAAAGTTTCGAAATAATACTCTTAACGGTTTAAACTTATTCCAACTTATAAATTCTTCATATACCAGAACGTGATCGGGCAACAAGTCTTTTCCCTCTAATTTATTTATAGAAAAAAGATAAAACTTTTGATGTTTTTCAGCCAGCCTTTTAATATCATTTAAAACGAAAGAGGTTTTAATTTCGTTTACGAAATAAACGATTGGATTATTGGAGACTATAGGATTCAAGAATAATGTAAATTATATTTTACGATAAAGCCAATTAGGGCCAATAATTGTATCCAAAATAAAATGAGAAGAGGTTTCAATCTCGAATTTTTGTATAATTTCTGGTAAATAATCCGGTGTATAATTATCATTTTTCTTATTCTTAAAATCGGGAGGATGACGCTTGTTAAAAATCACCAAATCATTATTTTCCCAAATCTCAATCTGGTTATCACCATGCCAGGAAACACAAGTCTCACAAACAACCGGTCTTTTGGTGGAAAAAGGGTGATATAATTTAGATAAAATATAGTACTTATATGGATAGAATACGGTGCCGTCTAAACCGATATTCTTACCCTTATATTTTTTTTCTATATAAGCATATAAATTTTCACCTGATTTTTTTTCAAATATAGCTTCCTGTTTTTTATCGGCATACCAGAATTCATTTAAAGAATTTTTTAAAAATCCATACATGCTCAAGGAAAAGAAAAAGATCATTCCGGTTGAGTACACATTTTTATTTATTTTCAAATTTAAAAAATCTATATACTTAATAAGGCCTAGCCATATAAAAACGTATCCTGTCCATAAATAATGTGGCCAAAGTCTTTTTGTAGTAAGCATAATAATCATTGTTAAGGCCAAGCCACAAACTATTAAAACAAAACTCAATTCAATTTTTTTGTTTTTAATAAAATTATAACCTAGATAAATCATAATTATTAGAGAGGTAAGTAAAAACAAATAGGAGGCCCAGCTATTACCCAAATAACTATACCCTAAACCTTCTCTCATCCAATCATAAATAGATAAATCTATATTATCATAGGTCTTTTTGGAGCCCAGAATTGTTTTCTCGATATAGGATTCCAAAAACATAGGTTGAATTGGTGATAATAACAAGCAGGGTATTCCCATAAAAAATCCTGTAAAGAACCAAGCTAAACCCTTAAATGCATTTTTTGAATGTATTAAGATATTACTTGACCAATTATTAATAATGGGTATCAAAAAAATAAGAGGCA
>JBIICS010000190.1:0-4428 GCA_044238735.1 Bacteroidia bacterium | reverse complement strand
TATATACTGTTGGAATTATTATTTCGTTTGGATTGTTTATGCTTACAATTGGTAAAAAATTAATTGATAAAGCACTTCCCTGGGTTCAAAATAAATTATCATGGCCGGGTGGGGTACTATCCATTTCATTGGGGATGTGTTTTCTATCCGCTGCATTTACCGAATCAATTGGTTTACATGCAATTTTAGGGGCTTTTATAATGGGAGTGGCCATTGGCGATTCGGCTCAGTTAAGAGAAGAGGCTCGTGAAATAATTCATCAGTTTGTAACTAATATTTTTGCCCCCTTGTTTTTTGTTTCTATTGGCTTACGAGTAAATTTTATTGAAAATTTCGATCTACTAATTGTTAGTGTTATTGTATGTATAGCTTACGTTTGTAAAATTTTAGGAGCTAGCCTGGGCGCTTATTTGGGTGGCATGACCAAAAACGAAGCGCTTGTTGTTGGTTTTGGAATGAATGCTCGTGGTGCAATGGAAATAATATTGGGTACTCTTGCATTAAACGCTCAATTAATTAATTCTAAAGTTTTTGTTGGATTGGTAATTATGGCCCTGTTAACCAGTTTAACCAGTGCCCCGTTAATGCGGCGTTTTCTTCCTAAACAGGCCTTGTAATGCTAAAAAAGATTCTAATTTTAAGTTTTATTGAAGGGGCTTGCGTAATGGCCGCAGAATTAATTGGAGCTAAAATGTTGGCCCCCTTTTTTGGATCATCTCTTTATGTTTGGGCAACAGTTTTGGCAATTACCTTGTTTGCCCTTACAAGCGGTTATTTTATTGGAGGAATTTTATCTGAAAAGAAAAACACTGAACTAAATTTATATTGGATAGCGCTTTTGGGAGGTGTATTTATGATTTTGATGCCGGTTCTTTGTAATGCTCTTTTCATGTGGTTTGGTTCGTGGAGATTAATTCCAGCTACGCTAATTTCAACTTCTTTATTGCTTTTTCCACCTGTTTTTTTAATGGGAATGGTATCACCATTAATTATTTCATTAATTGGCGACCATTTTATTAAACCCGGAAGAGCAGCCGGATTAGTTTATTCCATTAGTACATTAGGTGGAATATTAAGTACCTTTTTATGTGGTTTTTATATAATACCTGTTTGGGGTTTAAAATTTCCTTGCATGGCTTTTGGGGTCCTTTTAACGCTTATTCCGGCATTAAATTTAATTCGCCTAAAAAATACAAACGGAATTTCAATCTCTATTTTTGCCATTATCTTTTTTTTTTCTCAGTTAGCTAATCCTAATAATCAATCATCTAAAGTAAAAATACTACATAAGCAAGAAGGAATTTTAGGACAATTGATGGTTTTGGAATTCCCAAAGTCAGCTGATTCATCTGTATTTCAAGGCAAATACTTAATGGTAAACAGAATCATCCAAACAAAAGAAGACTATAGAAAAGGGCACCTTCCATATTTAGATTATGTTTACCAAATGGATAGTATTGTAAATACAGCTGGTGTTACAAAAGGTAGAGTTTTAATAAACGGACTAGGGGGAGGAAGTATTGCAAAACTTTTTTGTGAAAAAGGTTTTAAAGTAAAAGCAGTTGAATTGGATGAACGTATTGTAAAAGCCGCTGAAGATTTTTTTGATTTACCAGATCAGGTAATCACTCTAGTAGACGATGCTCGCCATTATCTGAACACTCAAACCGAAAAAAACAACCTGGTTGTTTTCGATATGTTTAAAGGGGAAGAAAATCCAGGTCATGTTTTAACCCGTGAAAGTATCTCTAAACTATACGGTAATTTAACGGATGATGGAATAATAATCGTAAATGCAAATGGATACACTACCGGTAAAAACGGTAAAGGAAACAGAAGTATATTTAAAACGATTGAACAATGCGGTTTTAAGTGTTTTGTAATTCCGGTTGAAAAGAATGTAGTTGCCGAAGATTTTAGAAATATTTTAATAGTTGGGGTAAAATCTCAGAATAAAAGGGCCATCAACCAAATTGCTACAAAATTTCGTTCTCATCTTATTCATTTTAATCAAAATCAAATGACTGATGCCATTTTATTAACAGACGATAGACCGGTATTAGATCATATTAACGCCGGTGCTGCTCGTTTATGGAGGTATCATTATATCCAAAATACGAGTGCTTATCTTAGTGCCATGGGGGTAAGCTTATTCGATTAAAACTGATAAACCTCAACCTTTTTAAGTTGGTTTAAATAAAAATTAATAATACTTTAGCTTGTAAAATTACAATTATGAATGTTCATTATAGCGATTACCTTCAGTTAGATAAAATCTTAAATGCCCAGGAGATGGAGTGCGAAAAGCATGGGGTTAATGCTCATGATGAGATGCTCTTTATTATTATACATCAGGCCTATGAGTTGTGGTTTAAACAAATATTGTTCGAAATTGATTCTATAATCGAAATAATGAATAAGCCGGAAATAAATGATAATGGACCCGATCTTCAAATGGCTGTTCATCGTTTAGGCAGAATTGGCACTATTTTAAAAGTATTGGTTCACCAAATAGATATCTTAGAAACCATGACGCCTATGGATTTTCTTGATTTTAGGGATTATTTAAGACCTGCCTCCGGTTTTCAAAGCTGGCAATTTAAAATTACGGAAGCTAAGTTGGGATTAAAATTTGAAGGGAGACATGGACAAGAATATTATACCTCTCAATTAAGGCCAGAGCAAGTTGCTATCATTAAGGAAGTGGAAAGTAGCCCTTCGGTAATCGAATTATTAAATACCTGGCTAGAAAGAATGCCGTTTTTTAGTGATGAATTACTTTGGAATAATTACACCAAACTCTCTCATTCTTCAAACGAAATTCATCCTTTCTGGAACGATTATCGGCATGTTTATCAAAATAGCTTAACTGAGGGCGAAAAACATAACTTAAAAGGGTTTGATGATATATTTATTAATGGTGGGGTAGAGGGGTTTCGATTTAGTTCAAGTGCAGCACGATCTGCCATGTTTATTATTCTGTATCGCGATTATCCACTATTAAATTTACCATTTCAGTTTTTAAATAATTTACTCGAAATTGATGAGCAACTATCAACCTGGCGTTTTCGTCATGTAAACATGGTGCACCGAATGATTGGTTCAAGAGTGGGAACAGGGGGAAGTACCGGAAAAGATTATTTAATGGGTGCACTCATGAAACATTATATTTTTAAAGATATATCTACTCTCACTTCTTTTTTAGTAGAAAGAAGAAAACTACCAAAATTGAGCAAAGAACTCGAGACTGTTTTGGGTTTTAAAAATTCTTAAAAAATCAACCCATTAAAGCGTCGTTCAAGTTCAGCACTTAATCTGTCACAAACTAAGTTGGCGGCTAAGTTACTTGCTTGAAAGGTATTAAAATGTTAATTGTAACAAGTGAATTGTGCTTTATAATAATTTCGAAATATAAATCTCACAATTGTAAACTATAAATTAAACTTATTATCATATTTCAAATTTTATCGGGTGTAGCAACTCCAATTTAAATCCGTATTTTTGCCACCCTTTATGAATAATAAAAAGTTTGTAACCAATTTGTTTTTTTTACTGGTGTTAAACCTGCTAGTAAAACCTTTTTGGATTTTAGGAATTGACAGGGCTTTTCAAAATGCAGTTGGTGCAGAAGAATACGGGATATATTTTGCGCTTTTTAATTTCTCCTTCTTGTTTAATATTTTCCTCGATTTAGGAATTACCAATTTCAATAACAAAAATATCGCTCAAAACAACCATTTGCTCTCTAAACATTTCCCCAGTATTATCGGATTAAAACTTGTTTTAAGCGGTGTATACATTCTTATGACCCTCGGACTCGCATTTATTCTTGGCTATAACACCGATCAGGCCAAATTTCTATTTGTGCTTGCTTTAAATCAATTTTTTATCTCTATAATCTTATACTTACGATCTAACCTGGCAGGCTTACACCTTTTTAAAACGGATAGCGTAATTTCAGTTTTAGATCGTTTAATAATGATTGTAATATGTAGTTTGCTTTTGTGGGGGCATTTTACTACGGAAAAGCCAAAAATTTTATGGTATGCCTACGCTCAACTTGTAGCCTATATCATTACGGCCTTAATTGCTTTTGTTTTAGTTATTGATAGAGCCAGAATACGGAAAATAAAGTGGAATATTCCGTTTTATATTATGATTTTAAAACAAAGTTTACCCTTTGCTTTTTTAATTTTATTAATGACTTTTTATAATCGAATAGATACCGTTATGCTAGAACGACTCCTTCCTGATGGGGCTTTTCAAAGCGGTGTGTATGCTCAGGCCTACCGGTTGCTAGATGCTGCCAACATGATAGCCTACTTATTTAGTGTACCTCTATTGCCCATGTTTGCTAAAATGCTAAAAAATAACGAAAGCACCGAAGAATTAACTTCCTTATCTTACCGATTGATTATTGTTCCGGCT
>JBIICS010000222.1:0-3300 GCA_044238735.1 Bacteroidia bacterium | reverse complement strand
AATAATCAACCAACAACCACTCCATGAAGCCTTCTATACCTAAAGGTACAAGAGATTTTGGCCCAAAAGAATCAGCCAGACGAAATTATATTTTTGAAACCATTAAAAACGTTTTTAAACTTTATGGCTTCCTTCCCATAGAAACACCGGCAATGGAGAATTTACAAACGTTAACGGGAAAATATGGCGAAGAAGGCGATCAGCTAATCTTTAAAATCTTAAATTCGGGAGATTTCTCCAAAGGGGTTGATTTTAATCAGGATTCCAAAAAATTATCATTTCAGGTTTCCGAAAAAGCACTACGCTACGACTTAACTGTTCCTTTTGCACGCTATGTAGTTATGCATCAAAACGAAATTTCGTTTCCATTTAAACGTTTTCAAATACAACCGGTATGGCGCGCCGATAGACCTCAAAAAGGACGATACAGAGAATTTTACCAATGCGATGCAGATATTATAGGCTCTGATGCTTTGGTTAATGAAGTGGAATTGGTTGGAATGACGGCTGAAGTTTTTAAACGCTTGGGGATTAAAGTTCGTATTAAAGTAAATAACAGAAAAATTCTTGCCGGTATTGCCGAAATTGTTGGTTACCCTAATAAGATGATCGATATTACAGTAGCAATAGATAAACTGGATAAAATTGGAGTAGAAAAAGTAAAGGAGGAGATGATTGAAAGGGGCATTGACAAAAACGCAGTTTCCAAATTAGATCCTTTATTAAATTTTAAAGGAAATACCCTTGAAAAATTAAGCTTTCTTAATAATTACTTGATGAATTCTGAAATTGGTAAAAAAGGAATTGAAGAAATTATGTACGTATTCGAAAATTCAAAGAATGCATACAATATTAATGATGAGATACTGGAATTAGATATTACACTGGCAAGGGGATTAAACTATTATACAGGAGCTATTTTTGAGGTAAAAGTGAACGATTCAAATTCTCAGTTTTCAGGAAGCATTAGCGGTGGTGGCAGATATGACGATTTAACCGGTATGTTCGGATTAAAGGGCTTATCAGGGGTTGGAATATCTTATGGAGCAGATCGAATTTATGATGTATTGGAAGAATTGAACTTATTTCCAGAAAAAACAAATATGGCCTGTAAAGCTTTATTTGTGAACTTTGGCGAAAAAGAACAAATTTATTGTTTACCTGTAATTCAACAATTAAGATTGAAAAATATTGCTTGTGAATTATATCCGGATAATGCTAAAATGAAGAAACAATTCACTTATGCAGATGACAGAAAAATACCTTATGTTGTTATTGTGGGCGAAAATGAAATGAAAAATAAATCATTTATGCTTAAAGACATGAAAAGCGGCGAACAAAAAGAAGTAAACCTAAATGAGTTGATTGATATACTGATTAAATAATCTTTAAAGATTGAAAAGATCTGGAGCAAAATGTTAAAATAGATGTTCAATAAAAAATAAAAATGTTTGTATACACTATAAGTTTAAAAACCCTGAGCATAGCGGAAATTGGAGAAATAGTAGAAAAAAAATCCATTTTAAAGTTAGGCAAGGATGCCGAAAAAGCAATAATTAAAGGAAGAAAATACCTGGAGGAAAAAGTAAAAAAATCTAAAAACCCCATATATGGTATTAATACCGGCTTTGGTTCTTTATGCAATACTTTAATTCCTGAAAAAGAATTAGAGAAACTGCAAAACAACCTGGTTATGAGTCATGCTTGTGGAACTGGTGATTTTGTTCCACCAGAGATTATAAAACTTATGATTCTCCTAAAAATAAAAGGGTTATCGTATGGAAATTCTGGCGTACACCTGGAGACCGTTAAATTGTTAATAGAATTTTACAACCGAAACATTATACCGGTTGTATATCAGCAAGGTAGTTTGGGTGCATCGGGGGATTTAGCACCTTTGGCACACTTGTCGCTCCCCTTAATTGGAATGGGAGAAGTTTATTACAAGGGTAAAATAAATAAAGCCTCTAACGTTTTAAAAATTGAAAAGCTAAACGCGGTTCATTTAAAATCTAAAGAAGGTCTGGCCCTTTTAAATGGAACGCAATTTATGAGCGCCTATGGGGTATGGAGCCTTTTAAATGCGAAACATATCTTTAATACCGCAAATAAAATTGGGGCATTGTCGCTTGATGTATTTGATGGCCGAATTGAACCATTTATGAATCATTTACATACTATCAGGCCTCATCCGGGGCAAATAGAAGTATCTAAACAATTTAGAGAGCTCTTAAAAGGATCCGAAATTATCAACCAAACTAAATCATCTGTTCAAGATCCATATTCTTTTCGATGTATACCTCAAGTTCACGGAGCCACTTTCGATACAATTCTATTTGCTGAACGTGTATTTGAAATTGAAATAAACTCGGTAACAGATAACCCTACTCTGTTTCCGGAGGAAGATGAAATAATAAGTGGCGGAAATTTTCACGGGCAAGCACTTGCTCTGGCCTTGGATTATTTAACCATAGCCTTGAGCGAATTGGGGAATATCTCTGAGCGCAGAACGTTCCAGTTAATTTCGGGTTCAAGAAATTTACCGCCTTTCCTCATTAAAGATGCCGGTTTAAACTCCGGCTTTATGATTACGCAATATACCGCGGCGGGAATAGTAAGTCAGAATAAACAATATTGCACACCTGCCAGCGCCGATTCTATTGTTTCGAGCAACGGGCAGGAAGATCATGTAAGTATGGGCGCAAATGCGGCCACCAAATGTGCTCGTGTAATAGAAAACCTTTATACCATTTTAAGTATTGAATTACTAAATTCGGCTCAAGCATTAGATTTAAGAAGGCCGCTTAAAAGCTCTCCTTCTTTAGAGAAAATTTATAATAGCTTCAGAAAAAAAGTAAAATATGTAAAAGAAGACCGAATAATGTTCAATGATATAAATGCAGGAAAAGAATTTATAAAATTTGAAATGAAATAATTGAGTAGTACAATTATTAAATTCTATCCAAATTAAATGATAACTAATTAATTAACGGGGTGGCATTCCACCCGGATTTCCAAAACCACCGGGGTAAGGACCTGAATTTCTTAATTCCTGTTTATAATCATCAGGCATAGTTGTGCCGGGAGCAAATTTTTTAAAATTATAGGTAAACGTTAACATATAATATTGCCGGAGCACTAAATTCTGTGAATCCTCAGCATATGTTTCAGTAACAGTTCGATTAATATTATTGTTCTGATTTAAAATATCAAAAACACTTAATCTAATTTCTGCAGCGTTATTCTTTAAAAACTTTATACCTGTTCCACCGCTCCATAACAAATAATTTAAGTTAAAAT
>JBIICS010000089.1:0-11677 GCA_044238735.1 Bacteroidia bacterium | reverse complement strand
TTAGCACCCAAGCCTCTGTAATCATAATAAGTTCCGTTAGTATGAATAAAAAATCCTTTGTAAAAAATCCATTGACCTTTAAAGTTCAATTGATTGATGTAATAAGAAGTTTGGGTTATCTTAAGCCCCTTAGAAACAACATCTGCATAGGTAATATTGCCACCAATATTAAAATCAATCTTTTCGCTAATATTACTTGTTAAACTTAATCCACCCGTATAATTATTATTGGTAGTAAAATACAATATATCGTTAATTTTGGCAGGTGTTTTAGAATAATTATAGGCAGCGTTAAAATTTAAATTACACTTTATAAATTTTACTGGTAAACTATAATTTCCAAAAGTTCTAAAAGCATTATAACCACTTAAATTTACGGGCTTACTAAATTGAGTCCCCCTTTTAATAAAAACACCATTAATTATAGAATCGCTTTTTAATATGGAGGTAGCATTACTAATAAAATTGTAAGTATTATTAAACATAACCATTAAAAAAGCGTTATGTGCATTTATTGCGTTCGTATAATTGTAACGGGAACCAAAGCGTTGATTAAAGGCCTGATTAAGAAATTTGTTACCGGAACTTAACACTAAAGGATTACTATTATCAACTACATCCTGTAATTGAGAGGCGGCGGGAATGGTTACATCACTCCTGTAAAAAAACCGAACATTATGTGCCTTTCCAAACTTAAACTGCAAACGTGCATTAGGCAATACGTTATTAAATACTTTATCAATGGAATAAAACGATGGGAATGACTGATTACCGAGCAATTGAGTACCTTGATAAGAAGCGCCAATAGAAATGTTAATATTGTCTTTATTATATTTATAATTTATACCCTCGTTATGGGTTAAGGTGGAATTAGTAAACGAATTACTTAATGTAGAATCTAAAATACTAAAACTATTGTTAAACGAGTCGTATAAATTAGTTCTCCTGTCTATTTTAGAATCGCTGTATTTAGGATTTATTAAAAATTCTAATTGATGGTATTTATTAAAAATTGGCTCTGTATAAGACACCGATGCGTTATAAGAGTTACTCCAAAAAGGACTAACCGCTAATTGTATTAATGAATTAGATGTAGTGTCGAATCCAAAATAATTATTAAAGGTATTAAGCCTGTTTTCGGGTAAGCGCTCAGTGTAATCCTGATTAATTTCTGCAGAAAAAGTTCTTCCTATTTTAACAAATTTATGCATCCATAATAAAGTGCCACCAAACGAAATTGCACTCACTTTATTTATAGTTTTATTTAAAGAATTATTAATTACAAAATTATTAATAGCCGTTTGAGCTACCTTATCGTTATAAATACTATTTACTTGAATACCGAAACGTGGATTTAAAATAAACTGATTATTACTATCCGGATTAAATCCCAATTTAAAATTAACACGGTGATTCGTGTTAAATTGCTTACCAGTCGCTTCTTCGGTATAGTTTTGAGCCAGATCTCCGCCGGTTAAATAGTTTCGTTGAAGTTTAGAGGTATTTCGGTTATCAGAATAATTAAAGAAATACGCTGCATTAATTGTAAGTTTTGTCCCAAACTGATCTATGTAATTTAATCCACCCGCATGTGTGGTTGCTATTCCATTTTGGTTACCTACCATAAAATTACTTAGATCTCCACCTCCACGCTGGCCTCCCCCCATACTAGCTCCGCCAGAAGCACCACCTCGTCCACCTCCACCTCCACCTCCACCTCTATTACCAACGCCGCCACCCGATGAGCCGACAACTCCGGCAATATCTTGCATAGAAAAATTTTGTTCGTTTATGTTATTACTCATTACAATTGCGCTAAGTTTACGGGTTTTATTAAACTCATTGATATTTCCACCAGCCTGATAAACAGTGTTGTTTCCGAAACCACTGTATATCTTTCCAAAAACTCCCTTGCGTTTACTTTTGTTAGTTATAATATTTATGGTTTTTTGTCCACTACCATCATCAAATCCCGTAAAAGCAGCCTTATCACTTAACTTATCATAAACCTGAACTTTATCAATCATTTCGGCTGGTAAATTTTTAAGCGACACATTAGGATCATCGCCAAAAAACTCTTTACCATCAATTAAAACTCGCTTAACGTCTTCCCCCTGTGCTTTAATAGTACCATTTTCGTTGGTAATACCGGGCATCTTTTTAATTAAATCTTCGGCACTGGCATCCGGATTAGTTTTAAATGCATTCGCTTTAATTTCTGTTGTATCCCCTTTTTGCTCAACTCTGGTTTGAACATCATTTATTTTGACTTCTTTTAATTGAGCATCAGATGCTTTTAAAACAATTCGCTTTAATGTTAAACTTTGATCAGTAATTACAACCTCATGATTTTGAGTATTAAATCCAAGGTATGTAAAAGTAAGTTTATAAGTACCCGCATTTAAATTGCTTATCAGGTAGCTTCCATTAGATTCTGAAATAGTTTGAGCAATTATTTTATTTTGATCATCCTTTAGAACGATGCTTACACCTGGAATTCCCTCATTACTTTCTGAATCTGATACCATTCCATTTAAATTAAATGAACCTTTTTGAGCAAAGGAGCATAAAACGTATAAAAGGAGATAAATAAATACACTAATTCTGATCATAAAATTCTTTATCACGTCAATCAATTTTTAAATATAAAGTTTAAAGACAGTTTAAAGAAAATTAATCGCCAAAATGGTTAATTTTACACTGTGATTAATCTATATGCCATACTCAAGCCTGTTATGTATACTGCTAAACGGGCTTTTTTTAAAAACATCCTCATCACCGGTAAAGAAAATATCCCTTATGGTAAACCGGTTATCATTGCCAGCAACCATCCTTCATCGTTTATGGATCCAATTTTTGTGGGGGTTACGATGGGTCCTCAAATTCATTTTTTAGCTCGAGGCGATGTGTTTAAAACCCCTTTTGTTAGGTGGGTACTTGGACAAATTAATATATTACCAATTTTTAGAAAAGAAGATAGCAATAACAATCACGAAAAAAACGAATTAACCTATCACTTATGTGCC
This sequence comes from Bacteroidia bacterium, assembly GCA_044238735.1. Lineage (GTDB taxonomy): Bacteria > Bacteroidota > Bacteroidia > UBA4408 > UBA4408 > JBIICS01. The sequence goes on along the minus strand of JBIICS010000089.1, from coordinate 8,651 downwards.
GATTTATTTAAACAAAATAAATTCATTGTTATTTATCCCGAGGGCTATTGTGTTCAGGAAAAAAAACTAAGGCCCCTTAAAAAGGGAGCTACCCGATTGGCATTTTTTACAATGGAAAAATACAATTGGGATTTAGATTTACATATCTTACCTACGGGTGTTAACTATTCTAACCCCAATCGTTTTCAAAGCGATTTAGTTATCAATTATGGAAAAGCCATCAAAATTTCCGACTATAAAGAGGAATATTACCAGGATAAAAACAAAGTAAATACAGAGTTAACCAGAATATTAGAAGATAGAATGAGAGATCTTTTAATTATTATTGATAACCGAAAATTAGAACCTCTTGCAGATGCTGTAGAGAAAATTTATAGAAAAGATATCATCAATCAACATTCAATTAATTATAAAAACAAGAAAGATATTTTTAAACTGCGTAAATGTATTGGGAAGAGTATAAACGAGTCAGCTAAAACCAATACAGAAGAGTTAGAGGCCCTTAGCCAATACAGCACCAATTATTTTCAAAATCTAGAGAAAAATAATTTACGTGATTGGCTCTTAGAAAATGGTGAAAAAAAACAAAACTACCTTAAAGAATTAGTTTTATTTATTCTATTCGGTCCTTTATTTGGAATTGGTTTGGCATTAAATAGATTCGCTTTTAAATACCCCCATAAAATCGCCCGAAAAAAAGTTAAACTAGTTGAGTTTTATCCTTCGGTATTAATTGGATCGGGCGCTATTATTTTTGCACTTTATTTTATTTTGCTTTCAATTCTATTATCGCTGCTACTTCCTAGTATTTTATATGCACCGATTATCACCCTCATCTTAATTGCTTTAGCATTCGGCACAGTGCCCTATTACAGAAACTTTAAAAAACTTTCGGGTAAAATTCACTTCAATCAATTATTAAGGAATAAATCTTTAGCACTAAAAGAATTATTCGATCAACGTCGTTATATTTCACAATTTGTTAAGGGAATACTTAACAAACATCCGCTAGAGTTTTAAATAATCATTCTACCCTTAAAGCTTCAATGGGATCGAGCCTTGCGGCTTTAACAGCCGGATATATGCCTGCTATTAATCCAACCGCAAAACATATTACAAAAGCGGTGCCTATCCATACCCAAGGTATTATAAAACCTGCACCTACCATTTTAGAGATTAAATTACCAATACTGATACCCAAAATAATGCCTAAAATTCCACCGAGCTGGCATATTACAATTGCTTCTATTAAAAATTGATTTTTTATACTGTTCTGATTTGCACCAATTGCTTTACGGATTCCGATTTCGCGTGTTCGTTCATTAACCGCTACCAGCATAATATTCATCAAGCCAATTGCAGCTCCTAATAAAGTTATAAATCCAATAATAGTTGCAGCCAGGGTTACAAATTTTATATTATCAATTAAAATAGAAGCTAAACTATCAGACTTAACAATTTCAAAATTATTTTCTTCAGTGGTTTTTAAACCGCGCACCTGACGCATCATGCCAATGGCTTCACTTATACCACCTTCAATATCGCCGGTAGTGTTTACAAAAACAGAAATGGAATAACTGGTTTGCTCGCCCTTTTCGAAGTATTGACGCATGTTATTTATAGGAATAAAACAGACCTTATCGCCTCCAAAACCCATTCCGGAGCCTTTTTCCTTTAACACTCCAATCACTTTATATTTAAATGCGCCTATACTAATTAACTTATCTAATGCACTTGCTTCACTCACAAATAACCTGGATGCAACTTCTTTTCCTATTAAAACCTGATTTAAATTGTTTTTAATATCGGCTTCATTAAAGTTTCTTCCAACCGACACTTCGTAACCTGCAGTTTTTAGGTAATTCTCGTCAATACCAAATACATTAATGTTAGAATTTGTTTTCTGATTTTCATGCTTTATTACTGCAATAGGGGTTGCCATTGCGGATACGGACACATAGGCCGGGAAACTATACATTTTCTTAAACTCACGAGCCTGAATATAATCTATTCGTTTGTAACGTTTAGGCCGTTTACCATTACTTCCCATTCGTACATTTAATCCGCGGTTTCGAATGGTAAATGTATTGGCACCCATACTTGTAAAATTAGAATTGATGGATGATTTTATGGCGTCAATGGCGGTTAAGATTCCTACCAGAGCGGTAATACCAATTGCAATTATGGTTACAGTTAAACTTGTTCTGAGTTTTTGACCCTTAATAGCATTAAAGGCAATACCAATAAACTCTAAATGCATTCGGTTAGACATAGAGCAAATATCTTAATTTAATACAGACAGAGAAATTATTTAAGAATTATTGGTTTTATTTTTATAAAACCAATAAACGATTGCTCCCAAACCAATTATACTTCCGATGAGATAAATGAAGTTTCCTTCATTAGTACCCGCTGTTTCCAAATTGCTTGTGTTACCATACATATAGCTAACTATAACGGCTGTACCGTTATTAACTAAATGAGCGAAAACCGGAACCCACAAGCTTTGAGTCCAAAAAAATAAAAACCCAAAATAAACACCCATCAACATTCGTGGTAAAAATCCATAAAACTGCATATGTAAAGCACTAAAAATAACTGCAGCCAAAACAATACCAGCAATACTATTTCGGGTTTGTTCTTTTAGAAGTGGTTGTAAAGTACCCCTAAAGAGAAGTTCTTCGCCAAAAGCGGGCAAAATAGCGATTAGTAAAAGGTTATAGATGAGACCACCAATAGAATTTACCTGTAAAAATAGTGTGGTTATTTTGGTAGCACTTTCTTCTGATTGTTTCATCCAGGTTTCTAAACCCGATAATATTTTGGGCAGATGCATATTACTATTTATCTCGGCTAACCAATTAATAAAAGGCAATGCAATAAACATAGAAACACCGGCCAGTATCAACTGCAATAATTTGGGGCCACCAGAAATACCTAACGATTTTCCAACATTATCCGAAGAAAGATAAGCATAGATTAAAGGTGGCAAAACAAATAAACCAAGAGCATTAAATAACTGTAAAAATTTTAAGGCGTCAATTGCAAGCGGGTTGCTTAAATCGGTTAAAATCTGAGGATTTGAGATGACATCAAGCTTAAAAATAAATTTCATCAGAATCATCGAAACCAATGAAAGAATTGAAAAACTTGCAACTGCAATACCGGTAATAAGGATTAGTTTATTATACGGAGGTCTGTCTGACCAAATTCCTTTAATTTGCATCTGCTATAATTGAGAAATCCAGGCATTTGGATATTTAGACTTTATTTGATTTAAAGCTGTTCCGGCCTCTTGTTTAGAATTATATTTTCCGAACACTACACGATGCAAACCATTTGCTGCTGCCCCGATATTGGCAGCATTAAATCCTTCGGATTTTAATTGTGTAACCAAATTATTGGCATTATTTAAATTAGAGAAACAACCGGCAATTATTCCGAAACCGGGTTCAATAATTTTTTTAATCTCCGGAATATCTACCCGAGTAGAGTCTATACTATTTTGAATTTTTACCAGTATGGGATTTACGTTGGGTAAATTGGTAATTTTTAACTGATACAAACCATTAGTATCGGCTATGGAAGATTGATTCTCCGTTTCTTTTACACCAAAATTATAGTTAATGGGGGTGTATAAATCCTGAAGAGGGTTTAAGTTAGCCTGTTGCTGAAAAGGATTGGTAATTTTACCATTAAGGCTTAACCACAAGGATACGCCTAAAATTGGCGCTATGATTAAGGCTGCAAGCAATCTGTAATTAAGTTTTCGTTTAGTGCTTTTAGGTTGTTTAGATTCTAAATTGCCACTATCGGTTACGGGCAATTTACGATCTGCAAATACAGAAGAATCTTGAGAAATTGGTTCTACAGCGTGGTTAACTGGATTTAGTTTAAGCGTACTTAATCCGAAAGAAGATTTTAAAAAATTATATTGTTGATTTTGAACAAACTTAATTTGACCTTCCTCATCTAGAAAAAGAAAACCTATGTTAGCTAACTCAATGCGTTGATTTTGGTTGAGTTTATTTTTTAAACCCACTGTAAACAGATTTAATTGTTCTGAAGCTTCAGAAAAATCCATTCCGGTTTCTTTGCAAATTGATTGAAGAAGAAGACCGTCATTTAATGTAAGATTCTGATTAAAAATTAAGGTTTTATGAGGGGGTCTAAGGGAATTATGAAGAGCATTAATGGATGCAGGCTGAAAGGAACCCAAAAAACCGCCAAAACCGGGAATAACCACACAGTTATTTTCGGTTATTAACTTATGCAATATCTGCTCCACTTTATTCATCACGCTAAAATACAAAAACACAATTTAAAAAAGGAGGTTAATCTGTTTTTTGTTCAAAAAAAAAGCCTGCTTCTGCAGGCTTTTTCAAATTAAAAACTAACTAACAATTATTTCTTAACATCCGCTTTTTTAGAAGCACGAGAACGGAATTTATCAATACGTCCGGCTGTATCCACCATTTTAAACTTACCTGTGTAAAATGGATGCGAAGTGTTAGAAATCTCTAACTTAACAACGGGATATTCGTTTCCGTCTTCCCATAAAATAGTTTCTTTAGTGTCTGCACAAGAGCGTGTAATAAACGCATATTCGTTAGACATATCTTTAAATACTACTGGTCTGTAATTGGTTGGATGTAAATTCTCTTTCATCTCTTCATGCTTTAATTAGGAATGCAAATTTAAATAATTTTTACAAAAATCAAATATTTATTCGCTTATTTTTCTGTTTCGAGGATAAATTTGAGTGTACTTTTTGAGTAAAGGTCCTGTTTTTGAGCATATTGCGCTTTTATAAACGGTCCCTCCCACTTAATGTTATCATATTTTACTTCTATTAATGGATTTAAATCGGCATCCAGCAAGCCCCATTTACCGTTTATTTCGGCTAAAATTAAAGAGTTAAATGCTTTTAGGTCGGTATAGTCTATTTTTACGTTTTTGCGTATATTTCCTGTATTAATTAGCCAAAGTTGATTGTTTTTGCGAGCCACCAAATTATTTAAAACCATTTTTATTTCGTCGTAAACCAGGGGGTGAATTAATTTTAATTTAGCGTTAATCAATCCCCACTTTCCTCCTCTTTTAACGGCGAATAAGTTTCCAATCACTTTAATTTCCTCATAATCTTTTGGAATAATCCATTTTTGCTCTTTGTTAATAATACCGGCTTTATTTTTATAAAAAACGCGGGCTACACCATTTTCAAAACCATCCTGCAAATCGAAAGAGGGCGCATCGAATTTACTTTTTATAATTTCGTTTCCGTTTAAATCGTAAAAACCGGTTTTTTCGTTTATAATTATTTTAACTAAACCTTCGCAGGGTTTATGAATTCGGCTAAACAAGGGATCCAGAATTTTTTTTCCATCTGCTGTATATAATCCGAATAAGTTATTTTGTTTAACCAAAAAATAGTTCTCCTCAAAAAAAGTAATTTCATCAAAAACTGTGTCCAAAATTATTTGTAATTGCTCGTTTATAACCCCTTTTTTTTCTTTGTTTCCGATAATGGCCAATTGATTTTCGAAATCGGTTGCATAACTTAAAACTGGTTTTAGCATCCAATTACCTTTGCGATCTATAAAACCATAGTAAGCATTCTTCATGGCACGAGCAAAAAGTCCCTTAAATTCATTAATCTCCTCAAAATCAAAATTAATATCAGATTTACCTCTCTTATTAATCCCCCCCCACTTTTCGTTTTGTTTTACAATTGCCAGTTTTTTATTGAAATTTTCGGCTTCATTGTAGACGGGTTCAATAATTAATTCCCCTTTTTTATTAATAAAGCCATACTTTTCATTTATCTCCACAACCGCTGACCCTTCTCTAAATTGATCGGCCCAATTAAAAGCAGGTTTAATTACTATTGCTCCGCTACTGTCAATATACCCGTATAAACCATTTAATTTAACCGGGTATAGCTCTTTGCGTGCAAATTCAAAATCTTCCAATAATTCATCTAAATAGGGATACTCGGGATATTTTTTTCTGAACTCCCCAATTTTGTCGGCACTAAAATCAACTGCGTAAAAACTATAAATAGCCTGCCACGCAGAATCTACAAAAGGGCTAAAAGGATTCGACTTTATAAATTTATAATAGTCTTCTATTTCGCCGTTGGTGGTGGTTAGTTTATACACCCATTGCTCTGCATCATATTTATAGGGACTTTCTGGATAGTTTGTTATAAAGTTTTGATAGGAATTTAAACTATTATCATCTGTGTAAGTAAAATAAAGCAGTTTCTCGTATATGCTTTTGGCCTGGTTTAACTGAGTAGAATATGGATAATTTTTAATAAAATCCAAATAGGCCTGCCATGTCCCTTCTCGTTGAACATGATCAAATGCCAGAGCATTTCTTTTTTCTGTTATAAATGTATTGTAAGTTTCCTGATTGTATTTTTCCAAGTAGTTATTGTAAGACTCAATGGTGTTTAATCGCATAGCCAAATAAACGGCCGAAAGATTAATTTGACTCTTTTTGGTATGAATGCATAATGAATCTATTTTAAATTTCTGATATGTTCTTTTTTGTTTCTCTGAAATAATTAAATAGTTTTTTTCGCATAAATTAATGTATTTCCATGCACTATCTAAATTATGAAAGTGATTTAAAGAATCTTGATAAAGAACTGCTAACCCATATTGGGCGGGAACAGGATTTTTTCTTAACTTATTGTAAAATATATTTTTGGCTTTAAATAAATCATACTGTTGCAGCGATTCAAATCCTCTCTTTAAAGTTTGAGCATTTGCTATGCAACTATAAAAAAGAACAAACGATATGATAAATTGCTTAATCAAGGCTTTGTAACCTTTTCGTAAAAAATAAGTTGAGAATTTAATACTATTTGATGAGGTAGAATGTGAAGTTTACAATTATCCGTTTTAGTATAAATCTTTTTTATGCTGCCATCCGGCATGGTAAAATCCATATCGGTCTCCATGTTGGCCGGTCCATCAAAAACAAATGGAGTTGTAAAATATTCGGCCAGTTGAATGTCTTTAATATGGATTTTCTTTCCTAATATTCGGGTATAAATTTCAAAAACAGCATCAATTACCGTAACATTAATTTTATTGGTCTTGGGGTCGTATTTAATTGCTGCCTTGCCTGGAACAGTTGTACTGTAATTAATGGGCCCCGCATCTACATCAACATCTGTAATAAATTTGGCTGAATCTTTAATTAGCTCAATTCGTGCATTTTTCATGGTCCAGTTGTAAACACCACCTATAAATCCAACTTTATAAACATTGGTTCCAGTAATGGGTCCAATTGTCGTAAATAATTTATTTAGGGTTGTTTCGTTTATGATCATTGTAAAATCACTATTTTTTTGGGCAAAACTTACCCTAAAAAGCAAAAGGTAAAACAGTAAAAACAATAATATTTTCATCATATGTTTACAAATTTAGAAGCTAAACAGTAATATTGGATTATTATTTTTAAAAATAGTGCGGGAATAAAGGTAATTGATATTTTTGCCAGGTGAATAAGCCTAAACGATTTATAATTTCCGGTGGACCGGGCTTTGGTAAAACGAGTATAATTTCGGCCTTAGAAAAACGAGGATACATTTGTTTTCATGAAATTTCGCGTGGAATTATTAAAGAACAGTTAGAACAGAATGGCGATATATTGCCATGGAAAAACCTGGAAGCTTTTAGTAAAATTATAATTGAAAAACGCAGCATTCAGTTTGATGAAGCCCGCCATTACAGTATCTCTTTTTTTGATAGGGGTATTCCGGATGCCATTGCCTATCTGAATAAGGGAAGTATTAGCTTAAACGAAAACTACATAAACTTACTTCAAGATAAATTATATCACAACTTGACCTTTTTAACCCCACCATGGCGCGAAATATTTTGTAACGATAGCGAAAGAATAGAAAACTTTGAACAAGCGTGTGAGGCTCATTATCAAATTGAAAAAACATACAAAGAAATAGGTTATACCGTTATTGAAATCCCCAAAATGGGCGTAAATGAGCGAGTAGATTTTATCCTAAATAAAATTAACCTTATTAAGTCTACCTAGTTATCAACAAAAATGAAATTTTTAAACAAATTTGAGCTTTAATTTGCCAGAAACATTAATTGTTTATATTTGTTATATACATTAAAAAATACCAACAAAGAAACCAATAGCATGGACGGAATGGACAAAAAAGACGGCGAATTATTCGCTAAATCAGTGAGAGCAGGTAAAAGAACTTATTTCTTTGATGTAAAATCAACCAGAGGAAACGAGTTGTATTTAACAGTTACTGAAAGTAAAAAGCGATTTACCGAAGATGGTAAGTTCACATTCGAAAAACACAAAATATTCCTTTACAAGGAGGATTTTGAAAAGTTTATGGAAGCTTTTAACGAGTCTGTTAAATATGTTAATGAAAACTCACCCGATGTTCCTCAACGACAAGATTCAAAATCTGAAGAGTTTACCAATGTAAGCTTCGAAGACTTAGAAAAGTAAAATTACTTATACATTTTTTATGGCATAATAGCAAAAAATAGTTGGTAAAAAGCTCTATAACCCTTTATGCTATTGGGCTACAAGAAAGTTTAGTGAAAGTCGTTTCACTAAACTTTTTTTGTATATGAAAAAACTTAAAAAAAACG
>JBIICS010000021.1:0-28708 GCA_044238735.1 Bacteroidia bacterium | reverse complement strand
AACATTATTTACTTCTTCCAGCCAAACTATTTTTCCTAAAACATCAATAATTTCAAATTTAACATAGCTGGCGTTTGTATTAAGTTTAATGGTAAAACTTCCCGAATTAGGATTGGGAAATATATTTAAAACACTTGCATCATTGGTATACTCCGTAAATCCAATTCCGGAAGCATAAACAGCACTCGAATAGCTAAAACATCCGGCAGCATTTGTAGCCATTACATAATACCATCCGGTATCTTGAGGCACATAGCTCTGAGAAGTTGCATTGGGAATTGGAACACCAGCTCCCGGTGTTTGACCTTTGTACCATTGATAAGTTACTCCTGTACCTATTACACCTCCGGCTGTTAATGTACCACCCGAATTGGAAATAGTTGCTGAAGCGATGGATTGACTAAAATTAATTTTAATGGTATCGCTTACGGTTTGATTACATTTAGAAACACTTACCCAGTAGGTTCCGGCGTTAGTAACCGGTAAAATCTGAGTGGTTGCACCAGAACTCCAGCTATAGCTTGTACCTATTACTCCTGCATCTAATTCCACACTTGAGCTGTTACATGTACTAATGTCACTTCCTAAATTAACTTGTAAAGTATTAATTACAGCAACAAAGATAGAGTCTTTACCAGAACAACCATTTGCATCAGTAACGTTTACAGCATATCCTCCTTCGGTATTAACAGATATATTGGAAGTGATATCTCCAGTATTCCATATATAGTTAAAATTACCTGTTCCGGCATTAAGTGTAATAGAAGATCCTGAACATATACTGGTATCATTTCCTAACTTAATAAAAGGACTTGCTACTAAGGTAATGTTAAAACCATTATCCGCACCTGTTACCAGACTATCGGTAGATACAATACGAATACGGTAGGCACTTCCAGCTTCAATCACTGCAGGTATGGTGGCGTTTATGGTGCCAAAAGTAGTGGAGCTTACCGAACCAATAATTTGCGGACTGGTAAAATCTCCATTAACATCCGATAGTTCAACTTTAAATACGTTGCCAGTATTAAATTGACCGGATACCAGGTAATCTATGTTTATAGCCTCGCCGGCACAATAAACACTATCGGTTACACTCATACTTATATCATTACCGCCAAAACGGAAACCACCGCCCTGACTTCCCACTATAACTCCTTTACCTGACTTATAGCTTGCTGCTCTTAAATTAGAAGTGTTTCCAATAGAATAACGCTCCCAGTTATCGCCGCCATCCTCTGTTAAATAAACTACTCCGTCATCACCTACAACATATGCAGTTAATGTATCTTTTATTTGCACACTTGTAAAATCTGATGGCACACCATCAAAAACCTGATTAAATGAACCATTTTTAAATCTAACTACTGTTCCATTATTTCCAACAGCAAAACCAAAATTTCCATTAAGGAAAGTTAAGGCATTTAAAGAAGCATTGTTTGTACCTGAAATGGTTTGTTCTCCCCATGTAGATCCTCCATATACTTTACCATCTGTACCAACACAATACCCCGTTGAACCTGCAAAAGACACGCCCGTGCAATTTGCATTAATTGGGATGGTTGGGTTTACAATTGTGGGAACAGAAAATCCACTGGTTGGATTTCCTGCAATTTTTACAATCTTTCCTCCATCGCCTACAATAAATACTAACGTAGAATCTTTAAAAGAAACTGAATTAAACGGTATTCCTCCTGAGTCGTAAATTTGACTCCAGCTTAATCCTCCGTTAAGGGTTTGATATACGAAGCCCGTTGAAGTACTTATTATGGCTAAGTTAAGGTTATACATCTGAACACCAGTTATATTTCCATTAATTGCAGCTTGTACCGGCGTCCAGTTAACCCCACCATTATTTGTTAATAAAATCGTACCATTTGTACCTACGGCACAACCTACAAAAGCGTTAGCCATCGACACAGCACTTAAATCATTCGTGTTTGCGGGAGGAATAACAATGGTTGGGAAAACTTGCTCCACAACTACATAGCTAATATTGGTTTTTTCAGTAGCACAAGAACCCGAAGCGCTAACGTTTAGACTTACCGTATAAAATCCAGGTGTATTATAATGATGAGTTGGGTTCGCTACTCCTGATGAATCCCCATCACCAAAACTCCAATTATAAATATAACCCGTTGTATCACCATCTGGTATAAACTCAAAATTCACTTTACCATCAGGTAGGTATTTTAAAGTTTGATCTGCAACAAAATCAAATTGCGTACTATTGATTACTATTGGGCTTAAATTGGCACTTCCTATTGCAGGCATGTCAGTACTTACTACTCTTACCTTATAATTAACTCCATTTAATATAGAAGTTGGGATAACACTTATGATAGAGTCCTGCAAATCATTACTTACTTTAAATCCTATTTCTAAAGGATTAGAAAAGGAACCACTGCTATCGGATAACTGAACACTAAAGGTATTCCCGTTATTATAAACTCCACTTGCAGTATAATTAACATAAAACGTATCTCCTTTACACAATAGGTTGTCAGGAGTATAGGAGGTTATTATACTATTATTATTGGATACCGGTTGGTATATTTGGAAATCAGCGTCACTTAAATCTGATAAATTGCTATATACATCCTGAATTTTTATTTTGCAATTATTACTTATGATATTGGGTACATTAATGTATAAGTATCCTTGTGAGGCATTAATATTATCACCTACTAAATTAAAGTTAATGCCGCCATCGGTGGAGAGATAGATATCTAAAAGGCTTAGAGCAGTTGAATTCCAATAAATATAGCGGAAGCTGTTAATCGCCCATTGTTCGCCGCCGTTTGGGGATGTTACTGTTATGGATGGGATTGGTTGACTAATACTAAACACTGCATTGCTTTGATCATTTATGGTTGCATTATTTGCATCACTCACTCTAACCAAACACTGATTACTTAACGTACTTGGGATATACCAGTAATAATATCCGCTGGAAGCATTCACACTGGTATTGATCGTATTCCAGCTAGTACCGTAATTAATACTGTACTCTAATTTAACATTCTGAACTGCAACCGAAGACCAGTATATATAGTTATAATTGCCCACTAACCAATTTTCTCCACCATTGGGAGTATAGAGCGTTATGTTTGGCTGTGCTTGTGTTATAGAAAATACTCCATTACTTTCGTCGCTAATAGTGTTGTTGTAATAATCACTCACGCGAATTTTGCATTGAGCAGAAGCTACGTTAGGCACATACCAGTTATAAGTACCATTATTGCTGGCACCATTTACAATGTTCGTCCAGGTTGAGCCATTATTTGTACTATAGTCAATTTTAACATAATTACTGGAGGCAATGCCCGTCCATTTAATATAGGTATTGCTTAAACCCGTTAAAGTTTCTCCACCATTAGGTGCTGTAACATTAATGCTTGGTGTTTGTATGCTAAACTTAGCGTTACTTTGGTCGCTAATATTACTTGCAATCGAAGAGCTAACCCTAACCCTGCAATTTAAAGAGTTTATTCCCGACGGAATGTTCCAGTAATAACTTCCGTTATTTCCATTCGTATTCGATACAATTGTATTCCAAACGTTACCATTACTGGTATACTCAATTTTAACATTGGGAACTGAAATACTATTCCAATAAATATAATGCTGAGATGGTGAACCCCAAATTTCTCCACCATTAGGTGAGGTTAAAGTGATAGATGGAGGTGGAATTGTAAAATTACCATTACTGAAATCGACAATATTCGGATTGGCTATATCGCTTATGCGAATTAAACATTTTGTTGAGGGCTGGTTGGGTATATTCCATAAATATGAATTATTGCCGTTGTTACTGTTGGTACTACTCACAATGGTGCTCCAGTTGGTCCCTCCATTTATTGTATATTCAATCTTAACATTATTAACGCTTACGCTGTTCCATCTAATTGTGTATGCGGTTCCAATAGTCCAATTTTCACCACCATTGGGGCTAGTAATAGTTATAGTAGGTTGTGGTGCACTTATGTTAAAATTCCCGTTACTTATACTATTAATCGTATTAATGTAGTAATCGCTTATTCTTACTTTACAATTATTGCTAGGGTTGTTGGCCACATACCAGTTGTAACTACCGTCATTATACTCTGCATTACTAATTAAGTTCCAGGTGCTTCCACCGTTAACAGAGTATTCCAGTTTAACATAAGAGCTAACAGCGTTAGAATTCCAGGTTATATTTTGATATGTATATGCTACAAAATTTTCACCTCCTGATGGTGAAGTAATCGTTAAAACAGGTGCTACAATTTTAAACACCCCATCAGTAATGTCGGTATAGTTGCTGTTACTTATATCTGTGGCACGAATTAAACAATTTTGAGAGGTAATATTTGGCACATTCCAATTGTAAAATCCTGAGCTTGCATTTACTGCTGAAATTATAGTATTCCAATTTGCTCCGCCATCTGTTGTATATTCTAGCATCAGGTTTTGGATTCCGGTTGCATTCCAATAAATAGTTTTAGAGGTACCGCTTGCCCATGTTTCGCCACCATTAGGGGATGTTAAAACCACACTTGGATTAGGAATAGTGAATACGTTATTACTTACATCAAAATTTGACGCGTTACTTTGTTCTGATATTTTTATTCTGCATATCGGTGATGGGTTGGCAGGAACAGTCCAATTGTAGGTTCCGCTACCAGCCTGATAATTACTAACAATAGTATTCCAAGTTGCTCCGTTATCAGTTGAATAATAGACATCTACAAAATTAATACCTGCACTTGTCCATTTAATTTGTCGAGTGCTTCCTATCCCCCAATTTTCGCCTCCGTTTGGAGATATAACGGTAATATAAGGCGATTTAATATTAAAGCTTAAATCGCTTACATCATTTATTGAACTATTATTCTGATCATAAATCCTAATTTTACATTGGTTTGATGGGGTGTTGGGCACCAACCAATTGTAATATCCTAACGATGCGGTTATATTAGAGGCAATGTTAATCCAGTTTAGGCCGTTATCATACGTATATTCTATACCAACTCTTACTATACTTACACTAGACCATGATATGGCGTAGGAGTCACCAACCACAATGGTTCCACCATTATTTGGACTTAATACTTTAACGGAAGGCGGAGCTTGGGTAATGGTGAAATTAGCATTCGATATGTCTGAGATGTTCTGATTATAATAGTCTTTAATCTGAATTATAGCCTGATTAGAGGGTGTATTTGGAACCGTGTAAGAATAGGAGCCTGTATTGTTGGCAAAAACGGGTGTAGAATAAGTATTACCCCCGTCGGTAGATAATGCTATGTATACATAGGAAGATATGTTATTGCTCGACCATTTTAAATTTTGAACTGACCCTCCTTGCCATGTTTCACCACCATTAGGTGTTATAACCGTAATAGTTGGAACCCCAATACAAAATGCAGAAGCAGATTGATCTGTGTAGGTAGAATTGGATATGTCCGTAATTCTTATTTTAACCTGGCATGAGTTCGAGATATTGGTGGGTACGGTCCAGTTGTAATAATTTGTGGAGCCCGTTATGCTGGATACATTTGCTGCAATAGTATTATACGTTGAGCCATTGTTTGTTGAGAACTCAATTTTAACGTTACTAACATTGTTTGAGGACCATTGTATATAGTATGATTGACCGGCAGTGAAGTTTTCACCTCCATTTGGATAAGTTAAATTAACAAAAGGTGTAGAAGGAAGAATAGTAAAAACAGCATTGGATTCATCGCATTTATTTTGGTCACTGTAATCACAAAGCTTAATTTTTGCTTTGTTAGTTGCCGAACCATTATTAATATACCATGAATAGGAGTTCTGAATACTGTTCTGAGAGTATACCTGAGTAAGGTAAGTATACGTGGCGCCAGAATCCAGTGAATAATAGATATTAACATAATTAGTTAAGGCAACTGGTGTCCAGCGAATAGAAGCATAGGTTTGCTCTGTAAATTGCTCGCCGCCGTTAGGTCCATTAACAGTAATGCCCGGATTGGTTAAAGTAAAGTTAAAGTTGCTAACATCAAATAAAGAACTATTGGAGGCATCCTCAATTTTTATTTTACAATTTGGATAGGTGCCCGATGTTAAATTAGGGACAGTCCAATAATAAGAACCACCGCTAACGTTATTTATAATATTCGTCCAGCTTGTTCCATTGTTTACTGAATAATAAATATTAACAGCACTTACACTAACGGCATTCCAGTTAATATAATAAGCATTACCTAGTCCCCAAGTTTCACCACCGTTAGGTGAAGTAAGTGTAAGGTTCGGTTGAGGTAATACAATATTAATGTCAGAATCTGTGGTGTCGTAAATACTTGAATTATTATTATCCTCAATTTTAATAAAAACTTTAGTAGATGGGCTCGTAGGGGTAACCCAATTAAAAGTATTAACCTGATTATTGTATGCATACATATAATTGTAATACACCCAAGTGGCGGCACTATCTAATGAATAATATAATTTAACATAATTATTTTGGCCCTCCATATAAAATTTAGCAGAGGCATTTGTATTAGTAGTGTATGTTTCTCCGCCATTCGGACTAATTATTTCTATTAGAGGTTTTATAATGGTAAAAGTGTTGTTACTCATGTCGCTTACAGCAGGATTAGAAATATCTGCCACTCTAATCCGGGCTTGGTTAGAGGATACATTGGGCAGTATCCAGGAGTAGTTGCCATTGGCTGTTTGGTTAATAACAATGGTTGTCCAGTTTTGTCCATTGTCTATACTGTATTCGATGTTAACATTACTTACCGATTGGCTGGTATAAGATATATTTAGGGTTGAGCCAGCAACCAAATTTTCATTACCGTTGGGATAGGTTACAGTAATGCTTGGTGGGGGAGGATTAATGGTAAAAGATGCATCTGAAAGATCAAAAAAGTTTGGATTATTAGAGTCGGCAATTTTGATTAAACATCTAATAGTCGGGCTATTTGGGACATTCCAGTTATAAGTATTGAGCTGATTATCATAAGTGGATGGATAGGCAAAAAGATCCCAGGTACTTCCGTTATCAATTGAATAGTAAAGGTTTACATAGTTGTTAATGATGCCTTGGCTATACCATTGAATTTGTTTAATAGAGTTTGCTTCTATAATTTCTCCACCATTAGGACTAACAACTGTGATGGAAGGAGAGTATACTTTAAAAATAGAGTTAGAGATGTCTAATACCGTATTATCAATTTTTGAAGTAATTTTTATTTTACAAAAATCGGACACCACATTTGGCACCGTCCAGTTTAAATAACTGTCTTGAGCATATACACTATTAGCAATTGTAGACCAGGAGGCGCCATTATTAGAAGAAAATTCTACTTTAATAGAATCAACATTTTGGTAAGACCAATACATTGCTTGCTGAGAGCCTACTTTGTACTGTTCGCCGCCATTAGGAGTTGTTAAAGTAAGTGTGGGTGTTTGTGCGTTTACTTCAGTACAATATTCTGACACATCAAATAAATTAGCGTCAGAATAATCGCTAACCTTAACTATTAAACAAGCGTTTTGAATTGTTGGAGGAATGGTCCAGTAATAATATCCGAAGTTGTTCGCTAAGTTTACAATATTAACCCAGGTGCTTCCATTGTCTAGTGAGTAATCGAGTCTTACATAAGAAGATAATCCGGTATGATTCCATTCTATATACTCTTGTGTACCGGCTGTCCATAAATCAGAGGTACTGGGTGAAGTTACTTCAATAAAAGGACTAACAATTTTAAAGTTATCGGAAACAGCACTTACAGATGAATTGCTTGCATCGGAAACCCGAATGCGGGCATTACTAGTGGCAGTAGCCGGAACAGTCCATGCATATGAATTAGTGTTTTGAGTACTGGAACTTATGGTTACCCATCCCGTTGGAATATTGCCATTTAAATTATATTCTAATTTAACATTGGATATGCCATTAGAGTTCCAGCTTATATATTGCTGGCTATTGGTTTGCCATATTGTGGTAGATACAGGAGCAGAGATGGAGATACTGGCACTTTGTGCATTTACAATGCTAAAATTAAAATCACTTTGATCGGTTATGGCATTATTATAATAATCAGTTACTCTTATCTTACAGGTACCCGAGGTAGGTCCGGTTACCGTCCAATCGTAATATCCATAATCATTAATTCCTGCTACTAAGGTTGTCCAGTTTCCGGTAGGACTAGTTCGGTATTCTAAGGTAACGTATCGGCTTGTACCAATTGAATTCCATTTAAAGCGATAAGAGGAACCAATTTGAAGAAACTCACCTCCGTTTGCACTGATAACTGTAATAGATGGAGCAGGGATAGTAAACAATCCGTTAGAACGATCGAAGTATTGATTATTATTGGCGTCTACAACTTTAATGTAACACTTGGATGAATTTATACCGGAAGGTACTAACCAGTTGTAAGAATTAGAACCAGAATTAGTATTTAAGTTAGACGCAATTAAATTCCAGGTATTACCCGAATCGCTGCTGTAAAACAAATTACTTTTACTTACATTGTATGCAGTCCAGTTGATAGATTGTGTTTGGCCCTCCGCCCAAATTTCTCCACCATTTGGTGAGGTTAAGATAATTGACGGTGTAGTAAATTTAATAGTGAAATTAGCATCACTTTGGTCCGTAATTGAATTGTCATTATAATCTGTAATTCTTATTTTACATTGCGAAGACCCGATATTAGGTAAGTTACAGTTTACATTTGTACTTCCACTACTGATGTAGGCATTAAAATTTATATTAGACCAGGTATTCCCATTGTCAGTACTTAAATCTATGTTTACGTAAGTATAAGAACCGTTGTTGAATATATTTAGGGTTTGAGTGCTTCC
Source organism: Bacteroidia bacterium (assembly GCA_044238735.1). Lineage (GTDB taxonomy): Bacteria > Bacteroidota > Bacteroidia > UBA4408 > UBA4408 > JBIICS01. The sequence continues at coordinate 19,873 of JBIICS010000021.1, read as the reverse complement.
TCCATTATAAGTTTCTCCACCATTAGGGGTAATTAGTGTTAAGGTGGGCTTAATAAAAGAAAGTGTATTATTACTTACATCGCTTATGGTTGTATTACTATTGTCGTATACTTTTATCTTAACATTGTTTGAGATAATATTAGGAACAGTGAATGAATAAGAACCATTGCTTGCATTTACATTGCTGATGTAATTGGTATACGTTGATCCACCATCTGTAGAATAATCAATATTTATATAATTGATATAATTACTAGTCCAGGTGATTATTTTAGATTGCCCTATAACCCAAGATTCTCCGCCATTTGGATAATTTAGTTGAATGGAACTAGGCGCAGGGTTTATAGAAAAAGGATTATTACTTACATCAAAGATGTTATTAAAATAGTAATCAGTCACTTTTATTAAACATTGAGAACTTGAAATATTGGGGATGGTCCAGTTATAGGATCCTTGGTTGTTAATCCCATTTGCTAACAAGGAGTATGAGTTACCGCCGTCTGAAGAAAAATAAATATTTACATTGGATGAAACATTGTTATTGCTCCACGAAATGGTTTGGGTACTACCACCGGTGTAATTTTCTCCACCATTAGGGTTGTTAATTGTTATCTGTGGTAATATCACCGAAAAACTATTATTGCTGATATCAAATTGATTGGGGTTTTCGGCATTTTCAATCTTTATCTTATATAAATCGGATAATGTATTGGGAGTGGTCCAATAGAAAATATTATCTCCATCATTAGAATTAACATTATTTTCAATTAGAATCCAGTTTAATCCATTATCAGATGAGTAGTAAAGGTTAACACCGGAAGTTATGGACGAACTATTCCATTGAATAGAGACCTGTTGTTGCTGTTTAAATGTTTGACCACCATTGGGATAGGTTAAAAATATTGAACTTGGCAATCCGTTAATTGTAAAAAAATTATCTGATTCATCTTTAATAGATGGGGTAGTAATATCTTCAATTTTTACTTTAACATTCTGAGAAGATAAATTAGGAACTGTCCAAGCATAGTATTGATTGCTTTTGTTGATATTTCCGGCAATTAAATTCCAGTTGGTTCCGTTATTAATCGAGTAGTATAAATTAGCAAAATTGCTTCCTCCGGAGTAGGTCCAGGTAATGGTGTTGGAAGATCCGCTGCTAAAAGTTTCACCGCCATTTGGTGAGGTTAGCCATAAATAATTCCCTGATATGCTAAATACGTTATTGCTTAAATCAAATTTAGAAGAATCTTCACTATCAATTAACTTAATTAAACAGTTAGAGGAATTAACATAAGGAAGTGTCCATTGAAATGATCCAATACTGGCATTAACATTACTAACGTATTCCCAGTTGTTTCCGTTGTCTTTAGAAAACATAATATTAAGGGTATTTACATTTATAGAGTTCCAGGAAATGTTATAGGTGTTACCTCCTAAAAGATTCTCCCCACCATTAGGTTGTAATAGTGTAATTGTGCCGGAGCCACCACCAATGGTAAAGTTTCCGGACGTTGCAAATTGATCATTGTTTAAGGAATTAAAGATGGCTACTTTACAGGTTGCAGAGGTAACTCCTGCGGGAAGTGACCAGGCATATACACCCGTATTTGTTGTAAAATCTGCGATAAGATTGTAGGTAGCACCGTTATCGGTTGAATAATATAAATCTACATACTGAATAGATCCGTTTGTAGTCCACGCTATGTTTTGATTTGAGCCTTCCGCCCAGTTATCACCAGTTGCTGGTGAAACTATATTAAAGGTTTGAGAAAAAACACCCGAAAAAAGTAAAACGAATGAGACAAGAGATAAAAAATTTTTCATTTAAATAAGTAATTAAATATTAAAATTTAAGGCACAAAACTACTCCATTTATAGATAAAAATCTACAGTTGAACAAATTTTGTTTATTAAATTAAGGGGTAAAAGTTAGAATCGAATTCCTATTACTAACACATCGTCAACCTGATCGTGTTCACCTCTCCAATTCTCAAAAGCCTCGTTTATTAGTTGCTTTTGCTCTGGCATAGATTTTTGTTGAAGGCTTATTAAAAGCTGCTGAAATTTTTTGGTCATAAATTTTTTACCCTCCGGACCCCCAAATTGGTCAGCATATCCATCCGAAAAAAAGTAAACTGTATCCCCTTTATTAAAGTTAAAGTTGTGTAAAACAAATTCTCGTTTTTCTTCGGCTTGTTTTCCTCCAATTGGATTCTTGGTAGCTTTAATTTCTTCAAAATCAATGCGTTCATCTATATTTCGAATGATATAAAGCGGACGCATAGCTCCCGCATATTTAAGGTTACCACCTAAAATATTAATTTTACACAAGGCAATATCCATCCCGTCTCTAGATTGTGATGTTTCCTCATCTTGCTTTAAAGATCTTCTTACCTCAATATTTAACTGATTTAAAATAGCTTCGGGTGATGTTATCTTTTTCTCATCTACAATTTCGTTTAATAATGTAGAGCCAATCATGCTCATAAAGGCCCCCGGCACCCCATGTCCTGTGCAATCGGCTGCGGCAATTAATAGCCCGTCATCTAACTCATGATACCAATAAAAATCACCACTTACAATGTCTCTGGGTTTATATAAGATAAACGACTCCGGAAGTTGATTGTAAATGGTTTGTTCTTCTACTAAAATAGCCTCCTGAATTTTCTTAGCATATTGAATGCTATCTGTTATCTCTTTGTTTTTATGAGATAGCTCTTCGTTAAATCGTTCAATAGCCAGTTTTTGTTTTTCAAGAACACCTTTTTGTTCTAAGATTTCATCTTTTTGTTTTACCACTTCAACTGTTCTTTCGGTAACAATATTCTCTAACTTAATTTTTGCTTGCTTTAATCGATAAACACTTAATTGAACGATGCCGTATATAATGGCAACAAATGAAATTAGATAGAGGAGATATGCCCACCAGGTTAAATACCAAGGGGGTAAAATTTTAAACGTGAAGGAATTTACTGGGGTTTCATCTCCAAAAATATTACGGGCTTTAACTTTAAAAGTATAAGTGCCAGGGGATAATTTGGTGTATTCCTTCTTATTTTCTCTGCTCCATTCGCTCCAGGCTTTTGTATCGCCTTCTAATAAATACGAATATTCTGTACTTTCTGATGAATTAAAAAATGGACTACTGAAATTAATAAGGAGAGGCATTTGAGTATAACGGATAGGCATACTTAATTGATAATCTTTAGTAACATTAAGATTACCGTTTGGCATAGACTGAGCGTATTCAAGCAATGTGTCGGAACCACTTCGGATGAAAGAAAAATTTACATAAAAATCGTTGGCCTCATGCTTCTTGTTTTCGAATACAAAAACACCCTCGTCGGATGCCATATAAATTATTCCTTTTTCATCTTCCGAAAAACCATTTACCAATGTTTGAGGTAAACGTTTAAATATATTACTAACCCATTTTTTATTAATTAAGTCGTAGTATCCCACCTCTGTTTTGTTTACTAATGCACCTTTAGTAAATCGGTTAATTTGCATCCAGCAGCGATTTCTGGAATCTTTGAAGAACGACCAAATTTGTAAAGAATCTTTACCAAACCATTGGCTGTGTAATTTCGATTTAATAAACCTATTGTTTTCAAACTCATAGAGTCCTGCTGTGGTAAGAAAATAAATTTGATTATCCAGCAAAACTGGTTTGTTTGCAATAATATCCGGTAAACCTGAAGTCGTATCAAAAGCCCGAACTTTACAATTACTTTTAAATGGATTAATCACCTGTCGTACTCCGTAGTCTAGTAATCCCAGCCAAATATTTTCATTCTGATCAAATTCTATTTGCTGCACAATGTCACCGGTTTCTGCTATTTGCTTTTCTCTAGTAATAATTCCTTTTTTATCAATGCTAACTTTATACAAGGTGTTATTTGCAACAGCATAAACCTTATTTTTAAATACAGTGATATCTCTGAAGTCTCCTTCTATAAAAAGTTCAGATCGATCATTTCTAACTAATAACCCACTTTTGGAAGCAACAGCCATAGTTTTATAAGAATCTTTAATGAACTCAATATCCCAATAGAGGTCCTGGTTATTCATTATATTCTTAAAATTACCATCTGTATTTTTTGAATAAAGTCCCTGAATGGTAGCGAGGTAAAGCTGATTTTCAAAACTTAATATTTTATGAGCTCTGCCTTCAAAACCATCTTTTTCATCGTAGTACTTTAATCCAATTCCATATTCAATTTTTGAAATTCCTTTATCTAAACCCAACCATATATTTTGATCTTTATCTTGATAAACACTCCAAACCCGGTCATTTAAAGTTCCGTTTTCTTTGTTTATGTGTTCTATTATTTCGCCTTTTGGGCTCATAATTAAACAGCCGTTATTGTAGATAGCGAAACAATAATTACCATCATTCAATTTAATAGCTTTGTATATATAGTAATTATAAAAGAGTTCGTCTGCTTTAGTTGTAAAAGCTTTAATTTTAACAGTTGAAAGATCGTTATAGCCTATAAACAGACCGTTATCTTTGGTAGAAATTAGAACACTATCGGAATTCCCGTAAGGTAAAATAGAGCTAACAACATTATCTACAAAGAAATCGTTTTCAATTTTTTTTAAATTAAGCTTCTCATCAATATACATTAAACCTTCCGCCTTGTGTCGAATAAATAATTTGTTTTTAACCCAAAAGCTAAATTGAAACCCTGGCTCTGTAGTTTCCCATTTTTTTAGTAGGCGATTATTTTTAAAAAGGAAAATATGATTTTCGCATTGAAAGAAAACCCCCAATGGAGTAGCGTATGTTTTCCATACCTCCCTAATTTGGTCACGACTAACTTTTGCGCTTGCAGCAAGCGACAAAAAAACAGGATTTCCTTTTTTATTTAGTTCTATTCTTCCAAAATCGTTATTTGTACCCACATAAATTGTTCCGTCGGCAGATTTATCCATAGAGCGAATGGATAAACTGTTATTTACTTCTATAGATTTCCAATTTTTACCATTGTATAGAAGTATTTCTCTTACATTCCCAACTACTATCTGCCCCTGATTAGTTTGTGTAAATGACCAATTTTGAGAAGAGGCGTTATAAACATTATTGGAGAAATTTTCAATAAAATAATGTCCTTTATGGGGGGAGAAGGATTGATTTTGAGCTCGACTATAGCCAAAAAGAAATATTAAAAAGATATATATTAAAAAACTTTTCAAAATTGAAATAATGCTTTTAATTCGCTGGCCTCAGTGGGTTTTAATTTACCAGCCAATACTAAACTCAGTTGTTTTCGTTTGTGGGCACCATCATATCGTTCTTTTTCCTCATCGGATTCAGGTATAGCCTCCGGAACTGGTAAAGGAGCACCATTTTGATCTACGGCCACAAAGGTATAAATCGCTTCGTTGCACTTTAACCGTTCCCCTGTTACAGGATCTTCTATCCAAACATCAATGAATACTTCCATAGATGAATTAAACGAACGGGATACTTTAGACTGAAGCGTAACAACCGATCCTAGTTTAATAGGGTTACTAAATGATACATTATTAACCGAGGCAGTTACTACCACTCTTTTGCAGTGTCTGTGGGCTGAAATGGCAGAACAAATATCCATCCAATGCAATAATTTTCCACCCATTAAATTACCAAGCGTATTAGTATCATTGGGTAATACGATCTCCGTCATCACTGTTAAAGATTCACTCACTTTTTTTGCTTTCATTTTTTTAGGTATGGGCTTATCACAAATCTAATTATTGCCTATCAGAGTACAAAGCTCAATTTATAATTTTATGATTTATATCCGAAGGGTTTAATGGTTATTAAAAAAAAAAGCCCTCTGCATAATTGGAGAGGGCTTTCGTTTGTATAAAATTTTAATTACTACTCTTTTACCACTTTAAAAACTTCTTTATAATACTTGTTTTGGATAGTAATAAAGTACAGCCCCTTCGATAAATCTTGCATAACTAAAGAGTTAAAGCCAAACAAATTAGGGTATTGAGCAACTACTTTCCCGGTTATATCGCTTATTAAAATATCAGAAGAATTAGAAAGTTTAATATTTAACTTAGTGTTAAAAGGATTGGGGTAAATTTCCGTTTTAATAAATTTAGCATTTACAGGTATGGAAGAAAGTCGAGTGTTAACCTGAACTTTATCGTAAGCTTTTACAAACCCTTTCGTTGCTCTGCCCGAACAATAAAGAGAAAGAATAATCTCATAAATACCTGAAGGGCCAACACCATACGATTGATATAGTGTGTCGTTACCCGATTGAGAAGAATAAACAATCCATCTAACGTCTAAAGAATCTGTTGAAGGATTTACCCAAAAATTAGTAGCTCTAACCGAATCAATTGTTTCTAAATCTATTAAACAGTTTTCTAAAGCATCGGCAGATACCGAGGCAACTAAAACGGAGTCGTTTAAAGGGTCGTTTGCTGGAATCTCAAATATGTTGCTGGAATCGGCAATAACAAATGTAAAAAATGCACTATCTAAATTTGCATCGGCTACAACAACGCTATATATATCTGCACAAAGTCCGGATAGTTGAGAACCGGCTGCGCCGTTAGAATATTTGATGATATAAGGAGCAATACCTCCCGAAACATTAATTCTAACTTTACCGTTGCAATTAACTGTGTCAGTTGTATTTAAAGTTGCAATATTAACGGTTAAAGGGGCGGTGTTTGCTGCAGTATCAGCGTTAATTAATATAAAACCAGAGCCCAAACAGCCATTAGCATCCTTAACTACTAAGGAATAATTACCTGCACAGGCATTAGTGTAATCGGGCGTCTTAAAACCATTGTTCCATTGGTAATCATAAGGTGTTGTGCCGCCGCTAACATTGGAAGTGATTGCTGCATTACATAAATTGGTGCTTTGTATGGAAGCGGCAAGACTAACATTTATTGATACGCCAACGCACGGTCCGCTTGTAGGTGCCGATGTATTAATGTATCCGTTAGCAAAAGCTGAACAACCGTTCGCATCGCTCACGGTTAAATTAAAAGTACCACCATATAATCCGGAGAAAAAAGCCGTGTCAGAAGCTAAGCCATCTCCCCAATTGTATTTAAAGGGAGCTGATCCTCCATATATAGATGCAAAAACTTGCCCATCGCCTGCATTTGGGAAACTCTCGTTAGCGGTACTGTCAATAATTACCTGAAAACCTAAGCAGGGATTAAAACTGGAGTCGGGTACAACAGTTGCTGAAACCTGATCTGAACAGTTATTAATTAAATCAGTAACGGTTACCGAATAGGTGCCTGCACACAATCCTATAATATTTGATCCGGATAGTAGCGAATCTGCCCAGTTAAATTCTAGTGGATTTTCTGAGTTTGCAGTAACGGTTATGGTGCCATTACATGAAAATACACTGGTATTGGTTGCCTGGGCTAAAGCTGCAAAGTTAGCACATGGATTAGAAGTGTCTGGAATTACAGTTACGGTCCAAAATGCGGTGTCTTTACAACCCAAACTGTCAGAACCAACTACAAAAAAATTGGTAGTTATTGTAGGGCTTACACTAATGGATGGTGTATTCTGATTTGTACTCCAAGAGTATTGAACAGCACCACTTGCGGTTAATGTTCCGGTTTGTCCCCAAATTATCTGTGTAGTCCCCGTAATTGAAACTACAGGAGGATTTGTACAGGCTAAAACGGTTAATAACCAAAAAGCAGTGTCTCTGCAACCTAAACTATCAGTTCCAATAGCAAAGTACGTGGTAGTTGTATTTGGACTAACCGTAATAGCTTGTGTGGTAGCACCTGTATTCCACTCATAAAAAGCGGCTCCGTTTGCAGATAAAAAGGCTGAGCCTCCATTATATATCTGATCGGCACCGTTAATTGATACATTTGGAGGATTAGGACATGGATTATTGGTAGTAATCGTAAAAAAGAAACGCGTACTTCCTAAAGAATCTAAAGCATCCACAAAATAACTTCCTGCGCACAAATTGCTTATGTTAATAACGCCTGATGCTATAGAGTTTAATGAATCATTTACGTTATACCAAGTGCCGGAGAAGTATTGTTGGCCAATGGAAGCTGATCCGTTGCATGCCCCGGGACCAGATTCAGGGTTGGTGTTTACCTGCGCCAATACTTTTAATGCAGAAAGAATAAGAACAAAAAGGGTGTAAATTTTTTTCATATAATATTTTTTGCAAAAGTATTCTTTTAAAAAGTAGGAGGCAAATTTATATTGAATTGATATAGTAAGTCTGAAAAGGTATCTGATTATTAATCCTTTAATTGTTTGATTAGATAAAAAAAGCCCCATAAAGGGGCTTAAAAAAGAAAAGTTGGAGTAAAATTATTGCTTTACAATTTTTTCTACTTCAATGTAATTTGAGTCTTTTAAATGGATCAGATACACTCCTTTACTTAACGATTCCAAGTTTAATTCATTTAAACCGGCTTCGCCATTAATCAATTTAACAATTCTTCCTGTTAAATCTTTTACCTCAATTGGCGTAGCCGAATTTAACTTGATATAAATAGTTTGATTGAATGGATTAGGGTAAACATTTAATTTTTCTGCAATAGAATTATTATCTAGTTTAGTTAAGCGTGCATTAACTTGTACTTTATCATACGCTTTTACAAAACCCTTGGTGGCGCGACCGGAACAAAAAATGGATAACACTACCTCGTATACTCCTTCCGGACCAACGGCATATCTTTGATAGATTAGGGTGTTGCCAAGCGTAATCGAATAGATAGTCCATTCCACGTATAAAGAATCGTTAGAAGGCTCAATCCAGTAATTCGTAACTAATACCGAATCAATCGCATTCACATCAATTTGACAATTTTCTTTGGCATCCGAACTAATGGTTGCCACAACTACAGAATCGTTAAGCGGGTTGTTAGTGGCTCCGTTAAAAACATCTCCGCTATAAGCAATAACGAAATCAAACGCAGTACTATCACCGTTAGCATCCTTTACGGTTACATTGTAAATATCCGGGCATAGTCCATTTAATTGAGGTCCGGCAGAACCGGTATTATATAAAATTTGATAAGGGGCAAGTCCACCCGAAACATTAACTCTTACAGATCCGTTGCAATTTAAGGTATCGCCGCTGTTTTCCGTTGCAATATTTACTAATAAAGGTAAAACACCTGCATTAAGTGTATCAGCATTAATTAAAATAGAAGCGGCTCCAATACAACCATTTGCATCGGTAACCAGCAATGAATAGTTACCCGCACAAGCGTTTACATAATTAGCTGTTCTGTATCCATTATTCCACTCATAGGCATATGGTAATGTTCCTCCGTTAACACTTGAAGATAAAGTAACATTACAGGCACTTGTTGTTTGTATTGAAGCCGCGAGAGATACATTTATCAGTACTCCAGTACATGGACCGTTAATTGGAGCGGTTGTTCCCACAAATCCATTTGCAATGGCGCTACAGCCGTTAACATCCTTTACGGTTAAATTAAAGGAACCTCCATACATCCCCGAAAAGTAAGCGGTGTCTGAAGCAAATCCATTGCCCCAGTTATAAAGAAATGGAGCAGTACCTCCAAAGGTAGAGGCATAAACCTGACCATTGCCGGCACTTGGAGCAGTTTCGTTTAGTGTACTATCTATTACTACCTGAAACCCTAAACAAGGATTAACGGTAGAGTCTACCAATACTTTTGCTGTAGTTGAAACTGTACAATTAGAACTCAAATCTGTAACCGAAACCGCATAGGTTCCTGCACAGAGTCCTAACACATTTGCACCGGTTAAAAGCGAATCGGACCAGCTGAAACTTAAGGGATTGTTAGAAGTTGTGGTTACGGAAATGGTTCCAATACAAGCGGAGGGACTAGTATTAGTCGCAATTGCATTAACAGTGAAACCAGAACATGGATTACCGGTGTCCGGCAGAACAGTTAAACTCCAAAAGGCAGTATCAGTGCAACCTAGGCTATCAATACCGATTACTTGATAAGAAGTTGTGGCGTTAGGGCTTACATTTATAGAAGGAAGTGAATCGCCCGTACTCCAAGAATATGAAAAAGCACCCGATGCAGTTAAGTTTGCAGTTTGACCGGTAATAATTTGCGACGGACCATTTACGTTAACAACAGGAGGGTTTGGGCAAGAAATAGCATTAATAATATCAAATCGGTAACTTTTAATGCAATTATTGGTAAAGTCAATGCTATGAGCAAAATAGGTGCCCGGACATAAATTAGTTATATTAGGTAAAGTATCGCCTGTAGACCATGAATAGCCATACTGCCCGGTTCCACCAGAAGCAACGGCGTTAGCAGAACCATCACAAATATTAGGACTGGTATTTGTGAAATTTACATTTAAAGTGAAGTTAGCACAAGCAGCACTTACACTATCCCTTACAATAAAAACCGAATCGGTTGCCGTACACCCTGCAGAGTCGATAACAGTCACTACATAATAACCTTCGTTACAAATACCCAGAATACTTTTATTTTTAGAATTATCATTCCATAAATAGGTAATAGGATAATTTCCACTGGAAACGCTTACCTCAACAGTACCATTACAATTTACAGTATCTGTAATGGGTGTTGAATTTGTGTTAATAGCAAAGTTCTGACAAGGATTATTGGCGACATTAATTTTAAAAGTAAGATAATAAGAACAGTTGTTAAAATCGATAACCGTTACATTGTAATTGCCAACACAGATATTGGTTGCCTTTGAGGAATCGCTGGAAGCTAAATCGTTAGACCAGTTATAAACAAAAGGGGCATTTCCTCCGTTTACCCCTAGTTGTATACTTCCATTGCATGTTGAGCTATCGCTGGCATCTGAAATAAATGTTGCATATGCATTAAAATTTTGACAACCATTACCATTGTAAGCAATAGTTTGAGAAACAGTCTTTATACAACCATTAGCATCGGTTAAAGTAAGTAAATATTCACCTGCACACTTGTTAAAAATATTATTAGCCGTGTCACCGGTATTCCATAAGTATACATACGGTTGAGTACCCCCGTTAACATAAGAATAAATGGATCCATTACAGTTTACAGTATCTGTTGTAGGATTTAGGGATAGGGTTAAATTAAGATTGCCGCAAGGCCCGCCATTTAAAGAATCTAAATAAATAGTAAAGATTTGCGATACTACACAACCAATTGAATCAGTGACGGTAACCTGATAGTTTCCGGGACATAAATTTGTAACAGAAGAAGTTGTGGCATTGTTTGACCATGAAAAAGAATAAGGAGCTTTGCCGTTTATGGGCCATACAGTTGCTCCTCCGTTACACGAATCCGTATATTGAGAGGAGTATGAATTAATGCCTGAGGAAAAACTAAAACATGGATTTACCTCTATATTTACTTCTGTGTTGAAAGAGCAATTATTATTATCCGTTACCGTTAACAAATAATTACCTGCACATAAATTGGTAGCAGAATCCGTTACTGAATTGTTAGACCACGAATAGGTGAAAGGTGAAACACCATTAACCGGGTTTGCGAATGCTTTGCCTTTACATAATGAGGAGTCTGGGGTCGGAATAACTTGAACATTAACAGAGAAACTTTGGCAAGGATTGATAGCGGGTATTATAAAGTAAAATCGCTGATTTCCTAAGGAATCTAAAGCGTTAACATAGTAATTACCAGCGCATAAACCATAAACATTGGCGCTGTTTAAACTATCGGGTGGAATTGCATTAATTGTATCGAGTTGATTATACCAGCTTATATTAGAGTAGTTTCCGGTTAGTTGTGCATATCCGTCGCAAGCTCCCAGACCACTCTCCTGAAAGGAGTTAACTTGAGCAAAGGTAACAGCATTAATTATTAAAGTGAGTAACAGTGAGTAAATTTTTTTCATGAGGCTGTAATTATTAGTAAACGTCGTCAAAATTAGACCATAAATCGTCAAACTACAAATCTTGATATCTAAAATTTATTTTTGAGGATTTTTTAATTTTAGAAGTATGCAATTAAAAATTGCGTTTAATCCACCTGGGTAAAACAAAAGCACCAACAAAAAGATAAGGATAATAACTCAATAACCTCCATAGAACGGCTAATGCAGCGGCCAAACCGAGATTATTTCCCAGCTCGTTTTTAAAAAATTCAGAAAACAATAATTCTGATGTTCCTGAACCACCGGGGGTTGGGCTTGCAATATTTAACATTCCAATAACTACTTGTTTACAAAACAAAACCAGGTGAGAGCTTAATTCGGGATTAAAGGCCATTACAATAAAATTGATTAATAAAAAGCGGGCTGTCCAACTTAAGAATGTCGAACCCAATGATTTTAACCAATAAACAAAAGATTTACCTTTTAATTGACGGGATGCAATTACTAATTCATTAGCAGTACCCGCAGCATCATCTTTCCATCTTTTTAAAAATGGTAAAGAAAAGATGGTGTTGAGTAATTTTCCTACCGATAGGGCATTAATAAATAGCGCATATGCTACCAATAATTTATAAAAAGCCATTAAAAAGAAAATAACCCAAAAGGTATATTCAATGCTTTGGGTGTTTATAATGCTTTTAAGAAAACCGGGTAATTGAATATTTAAATTTCCAAAAAGCTCTGCACGCCCCGCAACGTAATATGAAAATATAGCCATAACTAATAAAAAAATACCATCAAGAAACGAAGTAAATAATATAACGGCTATACTTTTGCCTAAATCTATTTTCTCTTTGTTTAAAATATAAATCGCAAAAGCAAATCCACCACCTAAAGAAGGAGGTACCAACGCGGATGCAAATTCCCACAACATAATTACATCAAATGAATGCCTCCAGCTCAGTTTATTGTCGGTTAGTACTCTAATTCTAATCATATAAGCTAAATCGCGAACCACTAACATTAAAACCGCAATTAAGATCCATACTGTAGAGGTATTGGTCCAAACTACATGATCAAACGCATGTACATTAAAATTTTTGAAAAGCAGATAAGATGCAGAAATTAACCCAATGGCAATGGGGATAAGTATTTTTCCCGGCCTAAACCGTTTTAAAACACTATTTGTGGGTTCTGACATTGCTCTAATGTATAAATAATATTTATTAATCTATATTTAAAGCACTATTTTTAGATGATTTAATAATTTATGAAACTAAAGGCATATTATCTTTCTTCCTGCGATACCTGTAAACGTATATTAAAGGAGGTTGAATGTCATGCTATAATTGATAAACAAGATATAAAAAAACACCCCCTAACAGAAGAGCAACTTAATAAATTACACAAACTAAGCGGAAGTTACGAAGCCTTATTTAGTAAGATTTCACGTAAGTATAAAGAACTGGATCTTAAGAATAAGAATTTGAACGAAAAGGATTTTAGGACTTTTATTTTAAGTGATTATACTTTTTTAAAACGACCGGTATTTATATTGGATGAAAATATTTTTATTGGAAATAGCAAAGAAACAATCGAAAAATTAATCACCTATTTAAAAACGAATGGCTAACAAATCTATAATCGGTCATTTAGCTATATTCTCAGCAAACTTAATTTACGGCGCCAATTACAGTATTGCTAAATTGGTAATGCCTGTTCATATTAAACCCTTCGGTTTTATTTTGCTTAGAGTTTTGGGAGCTACGTTATTGTTTTGGCTAAGTGGCTTAATGATAAAAGAAGAAATTGCCAAGGAAGATTACAAGCGTTTATTTTGGTGTGGTTTTTTTGGAGTAGCACTTAATCAGCTTATGTTTTTTGCCGGTTTAAATTTAACGGTACCTATAAATGCTTCTATTATTATGATTTGTACACCGGTATTAGTGGTGATTATATCTCATTACCTGCTTAAAGAAAAATTTACCTGGTATAAAGTAAGTGGAATTACGCTGGGTATTGCTGGTGCCTTGTTGCTCATTCTAAGTGGAAAAAAAGTGAACATGAGTAATGGAAATCCTTTGGGTGATTTTTTTATATTAATAAACGCCAGCTCTTTTGCTATCTATCTGGTAATAGCTAAACCATTAATTCAAAAATACCATGTAGTTACTATCTCTAAATGGATGTTTTTAATTGGATTGTTGCTGGTTGCTCCGTTTGGATTTAAAGAGCTTGGTGAGGTTAAGTGGGAATTTTTTACACCGGGTTTATATTGGGCCACAGCTTTTGTGGTGGTGGCCGTTACCTATCTTGCATATTTAGGAAATAATTATGGCTTAAAGAAATTGAATCCGGGCATTGTTAGTTTTTATATATATCTGCAACCCTTTCTGGCAGCTTTAGTGGCGATGCTTTTAGGTACAGATAAAATTACAATCGTTAAAGTAAGTGCCGCCCTCATTATCTTTACCGGTATCTATTTAATAAGTTTAAAACCAAAATCAATATGATTCTTTCCATGACAGGCTTTGGCCGAAGTAGTGTTCAATTAAAATCTTCAAAAGTTAATATTGAAATTAAATCGGTTAACAGTAAGCAACTTGATTTAAATTTCAGGTTAAATAATTTAATTCGTGATAAAGAAAATGATTTAAGAGGCCTAATTGCTGAATTTGCAGAAAGGGGTAAAATTGATATCGCAATCTTCTTTGAAAACTCCAGTATTGTAAACGATAAAATTATTAACGAAGAACTTCTTAAATCGTATTATAAGCAATTAGCTAAGTTAGATAGAGAACTGAAGTCGAATTCTACTAATTTACTTGACCTGGCTTTAAAAATGCCTAATGTATTTGATAATAAAAGCGAGGAATTAAACGACAAGGATTGGAAATTGATTTTAAAAGCTTTTAAATCTGCTTTGGAACTTTTTGTAAAGCACCGTACAGATGAGGGTAAATCGCTGGAAAAGGATTTGATGAACAGAATTACCGGCATCGAACAACTTTTAAGGAAAGTGGAGGGCGCCGATAAGAACAGATTGCCTCAAATTAAAAATCGTCTACAAAAAAAACTTGATGATCAAATCGACAAAAAACAAATCGACAATAATCGCTTCGAACAAGAACTTATTTATTTCTTAGAACGTAACGATATTACAGAAGAAAAGGTAAGGCTTAAAACTCATTTAGATTATTTCATCAAAACATGTAAAGAAAAAGCACCCGGCAGAAAATTGGGGTTTATTTCTCAGGAAATTGGTAGGGAAATAAATACGATCGGAAGCAAGGCCAATGATGCGGAAATTCAGAAACTGGTGGTACAAATGAAAGATGAATTGGAGAAAATTAAAGAACAGTTGAATAATGTGTTGTAAGCGGTAGAGCGACATTTAATCTGATTTATAGTATAAAGGGAGAAATAAATTCTCAGTTTTAATTTGGTTACTTGCGTGAACCAAGCATTAAAAATGAAAAAATTATACAAAACAGCAATCGGTCTTGCTCTAATAGGCGCCGGAGTTTTTGTAAATACAGCAAAAGCTCAAAACAGCAGTAAAATTTATTGCGGAGATGATTTAGTAAAAAAAGATCTGGAGAAAAGATTTCCGGGATTCAAAGAGGCCTCTGATAGAACTTTTAAAGAAATACAGCAATCCTCAAATGCAAAAAGAACCAATGGCGACTATACAGTAAACGTTGTAGTGCATGTGGTTTGGAAAGATCCTGCCGAAAATCTTGCCGATAGCATCATTCAATCGCAAATAGAGGTATTAAATGAAGATTACAACAGGCTAAATCCTGATACTAATAATTTGAGATTTCTTTTTAATCCAATTGCATCCAGCTCCAGAATTCACTTTAATCTGGCTCAGGTGGTTAGGAAACAAACAAGTGTTCTATTTACACCTAATCTTCTGGCGGGTGGTACTCCTAATCAAATGAAATGGGATTCATTAGGTGGGAGCTCGGCTGTTGATCCAGATCATTTTATAAACCTGTGGGTTTGTAAGATTCAACCTTTAACTATTTTTGGTATTCCGGCAGGGCAAATTTTAGGATTTGCATTTCCTCCTGCTACACTTGCTAATTGGCCAGCCGGCTCCGAGGCAGACGTAAAAGGGGAGGATGGAGTAGTAATTGATTACCGATGTATTGGTAGAAATAACCCCAACCCAATTAGCGCAGATGGCACCAACAACCTTGTTATTAGAGGGAGAACGGCCTCTCATGAGTTTGGTCATTATTTAGGCTTGCGTCATATTTGGGGCGATGGAGGTGGACTTGGCGGAGGGGGTAACAATTGTTCAGGTAATGATGGTATTGCAGATACTCCAAAAGCAGATGCACAGTCTAATTTCGATTGTGATACTACTAAAAATTCCTGCCTTGATACTCTGGCCTGGACATCAATTGATGCTCCCGATTTAATTGAAAACTATATGGATTATTCTACTGAAACGTGTATGAACATGTTTACAGCCGGCCAGGTTGCACACATGCATGCTACGCTCGATGGACCTCGTAATACGTTATTACAACCGGCCGGATTAAATAGTGCTCTTATTGAAAAAAATACCAGAATTTACCCAAACCCTGCAAATGATATATTAACGGTAACCACTATCGGCAATCAACTCCATAAAATAGAATTGATAGACGTATTAGGTAAATCAGTTTTAAATTTAATTAATGAAAGTTTGGTAAACGAAATGGCATTAGATCTTAATGGTATTTATGCCGGCACTTATTTTGTAAAAGCCTACAGCAAAAGCAGAAATATTGCTACCCAAAAAGTGCTAATTGTAAAATAAACACTTTACTGTTTTTATTCTTTTAAAAAAGGCGAATCAATTATTAGGTTCGCCTTTTCTTTTTAACTTTGAAACATGGCACTTAATGAAAAACAAAAGCAATTAATTGGTGAACTTTTTTCGGGTTCTGAGGCAACCTCATTAAAAGCAATTAAACAATTAAAAGAAGATGGTAACGAAGATGTTTTAGTTCCTTTATTTGATTTACTTGTTAATACCGGTAGTGAGGTAATTAAGGAAGAAATTTTAACACTGCTTAATAATGTTAAAAATAAAAATGCGGTTAATATTTATGTTAATGCCATCTCTAATCCAAAATACAGTATTTATAAACCAGAACTTATAGCGGCATGTTGGGAAAATGGCCTTGATTATAGTAATCACCTCAGTTTTTTTGTTGAGCAGGTAATTAATGAAGATTATTTGGTAGGAATTGAAGCGATTACAGTAATTGAAACTTTTAATCCTCCTTTTAATTCCGAAGAAATTAGTTTAAATATCGATAAACTTGAAAAGGCTTATTTATCAGCTGATCCAATTAAACAACCAATGCTGCAAAGTTTGGCAAAACTACTTAACGATAGATTAAATTTGGTTTAACATTTCTTTTTCTAACTCCATAATTTCGTTTTGTATTTCAAACCCTCGGTCTCTAAAATACCAAAGGTGTAAATCGTGGTGGAATTGTTCTTTTGAAATTTGAGGGTTAGCCTTAAATCGTTTAAGAATTTCAAAGGCACTTCTGGGCCTGGGCCCCCAAACGCCAAGTTCTTTTAAATCTTCATCTAAAATGATAAGCTTCGGTATCGATTGTGTTCCTTCGGTTAGATAGTTATTAATAATTTCCGGATTATCATCCCTTAAAATGATATGATAACTAATAAGCGGATTTAATTTAGACATTATATACAAAGGAGCCAGATTCTGCGAAACATCTCCACACCAGGCCTCTGCTATTATTAACCAATATTGTCTGGATTTTATAGATTTAATAAAACGCTCGGTTTCAGGAAGTATTACAAATGTTTTTTCACTTCTTTGTATGCGCTGAAGGTTTATTTTATTGTATTTAATCTTATCCTCTGTTTGCTCTGCTCCGGTAGTTTTGTTGATCTCAATGAGGTGCTTTATTAAACGAATAAAAGAATCAAAACTTAATGATTTTTTAATTGTATCCTCAGTAATGCTATTGTTCAAAGAATTGGAATTTTTAGTTATTTTTATAAACTAACGCTCAAACAAAAATAAAGTTTATGGTTAAAATTATAGTATTTACAGTAACAATTATTTTTCTGGTTTTATCAAAAGCTTTTTCTCAGAGCGATACCATACGAATAGACGCTACAACCCCTGCACTCGAAGCAGAAAAAGCCTATAACCAAGGTACTGAGGCTCTGGGAAAAAAAGATTTTAACTCCGCCATAATTTTCTTTAATAAGGCAATAGAGTTAAAACCCGATTTCGATAATGCTTGGTTTAACAGGAGCACAGCAAAACTCGAGATAAAGGATTATGCAGGCGCTTTAGAGGATGTAAATAAATATATTGAGTTTCATCCAAATATTGATCAGGGTTATTATCACCGTGCTCAAATTAATTATACCTCAAGCAAAAAAGATATTGCATTCGAAGATTTTAAAAAGTCGGCAGAACTAAATCCCGCTAATGCAAAGGCTCATTACTACGCTGGCGGAATCCTTTTCGAAAAGAGTGAGTTTCAGGAAGCATTAACAGAGTTTAATAAGGCTTTAATCATAGACGAAGAGTATGCATACGCTTACAACGACAGAGGAAGTGCATATAAGCAGTTAAATGACTATGATCACGCCATTGCTGATTACAAGAAGGCGGTTCAATTAAATAATAAAATGGCTTTTGCATATAATAATTTGGGAACAGCGCTCCGGCATAAAGAAAAATATGACGAGGCTATAGAGTCATTTTCAAAGGCTGTTGAGGTTAATCCGAAATATGTTCTCGCTCTTAACAACAGAGGTGCTGCAAAACATGATAAGGGAGATTATAAAGGAGCCATTTCTGATTTTGAATCTTGTATAAAAATTAACCCCAAATATGCTTATGCTTATAATAATCTTGCATCGAGTTACATAAAACTTAAGGATTTTAAAAAGGCAAGTGAAAATGCTTCTAAGGCAATTGATCTGGATGCAAAGTATGCACAAGCATACTTAAATAGAGGTATTGCAAAAGAAATGCTGCGCGATGAAAAAGGAGCCTGTCAGGATTGGGCTAAAGCCGGCGAATTGGGAATTAAAACAGGAAACACGTATGCTAACCGCGATTGTAAATAACACAAGTATGAAAAAAATATTTTTAAATCTAATCCTGTTAGTGTTGAGTTCAGCAACTTTTGCTCAAACTAAAAGTGTAGAATTTTCGAAGGATAATTTTTCGGATAGAAAAGAACAATTAAAAGAAGCTAAAGAAAATTTAAAAAGGGGCGATGAATTATATAAACAAAGTGAAATGCTCTTTAGAAATGCTTTACCTTTTTATCTAAAAGCTCAGGAATTTAATCCTAATAACTCCGAATTGAATTTTAAAATTGGAAATTGTTTACTGCACAGCGCTGATAAATCCCATGCATGGGAGTATATTCAAAAGGCAATTGATTTAAATCCTGATATTCATCCTGAAGCCGAATATCAATTGGGTTGTGCCTATCAACTGGATGATCAGTTTGATAAAGCTATTCAACACTTAAATGCTTATCGAACTAAAAATGGAAAAAAATTGGGCGATGCAGATATTGCCAAATTAAATAAACACATTGCAGAATGTAATAGCGGAAAGGAATTGATTAAAAATCCAAAACGAGTTTTTGTAGACCTTTTATCCGGTTCTATAAATTCTAAGTACCCCGATTATGTTCCCGTTATTTCGGCTGATGAGTCGGTCCTCATTATTACTTCCAGAAGGGAAGGTTCTACCGGAAATTGTTTCGATGAGTTTATTAATGAACCTTGTGAGGATATTTACATTTCATCTAAAATTAACGGCGAATGGACTGAGATTAAAAATATTGGCGAACCCATTAATACCGACAGACACGATGCTACCATCAGTTTATCACCGGATGGTCAAAGTTTATATATATACCGCGATGATAAAGGAGATGGAAATATTTATGTTTCTAATCTTGTGGGAAATATGTGGAGTAAGCCCGAAAAACTTCCCGATCCCATTAATACTAAAGCTCATGAACCCTC
>JBIICS010000067.1:0-15459 GCA_044238735.1 Bacteroidia bacterium | reverse complement strand
GTCTTACGATGGTAAAACGGTTTATTTTGTTAGCAACAGGGAAGATGGATTGGGCGGACATGATATTTATTATTGTACTAAAAACGAAAAAGGAAAATGGGGAAAGGCAATTAACATGGGGCCTGGAATAAATACCCAATACGATGAGGATGGGGTATTTATGATGCCTGATGGCAAAACGTTATATTTTAGTTCTAAAGGTCATAATACCATGGGTGGATACGATATTTTTAAAACTGTGCTAGAAAATGGTATTTGGTCAACACCCGAAAATATTGGTTATCCAATAAATGATGCGGATGATGATGTTTTCTTTGTTTTATCTGCAAGCGGACGTAGAGGGTATTATGCGGCTGCTCATAAAGGTGGGGTGGGAGAAAAGGATATCTATATGATTACGTTTTTGGGTGCAGAAAAAGAACCTTTATTAAGTACCGAAGATAATCTTTTGGCTAGTGTAACAGCTCCTGTTAAGGAGACCTCTGTTAAACAGGCAGTGGAAATTAAAGGCCCTCAAATTACCTTATTAAAGGGCATTATTACAGATGCGTTTACCAATAAGCCATTGGAGGCAACTATTGAACTAATTGATAATGTAAAGAATGAAGTATTGGCCACCTTTAAATCAAATAGTGCAACCGGTAAATATCTGGTTTCTTTGCCTTCAGGTAAAAATTATGGAATATCTGTAAAGGCAGATAATTATTTATTTCATTCCGAAAATTTTGATTTACCGGCCAACGCCGATTATCAGGAAGTAACCAAAGATATTGCGCTTAAAAATGTATCGGTTGGAACTAAAATTGTACTTAAAAATATTTTCTTCGACTTTAACAAATCAACACTTCGGCCCGAATCTACTGCAGAGCTTGAGCGACTTATCAAATTATTGAACGATGTTCCGAATATGAGAATTGAAATTTCCGGACATACAGATAATAAAGGTTCAGCAGAATACAATCAAAAATTATCTGAAAGCCGTTCTAAATCTGTTGTTGACTACTTGGTGAGTAAAGGGGTAAACAGTGGTAGGCTGGAATTTAAAGGTTATGGCCTTACCCAGCCAATTGCTTCAAACGATACCGAAGAGGGTCGTCAGGAAAACAGAAGGACTGAATTTAAGATTTTATCTAAATAAAGATGGATACCGAACGATTGGTTGTTGTAACCAATGATGGTTCTCCTACTGTATTTGTTCCCGCCTTAAATGAGCATTATCACTCAGTGCATGGTGCATTTACCGAAGCTATTCATGTGTTTCAAAAAAATGGTTTAGAACTTCTCGATAATAAGAGTTCTTTACGTGTTTTTGAAATGGGTTTTGGTACCGGATTAAACGCATTAGTGGCCTTTAATTATGCTAACCAACAGGGTATAAGTACATATTATGAAAGCATAGAAAAGTATCCATTAAGTAATCAACTTTTGCAGGAAATAAAATATGCTCCTTTCTTTAATAAGCCCAATCAAAATCTGGATATTAATGAGGCCCTTATCCAAAATGCAGGCTGGGACAAAGAAACTATCGTTAATCAATGGTTTACTTTAAAAAAAATTAAAGCAGATATTAGCAATTTCAAAACTCAACCAAATTCATTTAACCTTATCTTTTTTGATGCATTTGGCCCCAGGGCTCAACAAGAAATGTGGCAGTTAAGTGTACTTGAAAAAATGTACCAGGCCCTTCTAGTAAACGGATATCTAATTACATATTGTGCAAACGGGCAAATGAAAAGAAATTTAAAGGCATTGGGATTTAAAGTAAATTCGCTTAAAGGACCGCCCGGTAAAAGAGAGATGACAATAGCAATTAAATGATTAGAGGTGGCTTAAAAGCAGAAATATTATCTAATTTCGAAACTTTTATTGAGTTAATGTGTTGTAAATATGTTGGAAAGTGCAATAAAAGTTAATCAGCTCTTCAAACGCTTTGGTGAATTTAATGCCTTGAATGGTTTGTCCTTTGAAGTGTATAAAGGAGATATATTTGGGTTTTTAGGTCCTAATGGAGCAGGAAAGAGCACTACCATCCGTATACTGGCTTCATTAATAAAAGCGGATAGGGGTGATGTATTCTTGTTTGGTAAAAACTTGAATTTACAATCTAAAAACATTCGCAATAATATTGGTTTTCTTATCGAGCGACCCGATTTTTATAATTATTTATCGGCTAAAACAAACTTGGAAATCTTACAGCAAACTGGCGGTTTAGCAAAAGATACCCGTAAAATAGAGGAATTACTGGATTGGGTGGGATTAAAGGGTCGTGAAAAGGATAAAGTGGGCACTTTCTCGCAAGGGATGAAACAACGATTAGGTTTAGCGCAAACACTCTTGCACAACCCGGGTATATTGGTTTTAGACGAGCCCTCTAATGGTTTGGATCCCCAAGGGATAAAGGATATGCGAAACTTAATAATCTCCTTAAATAAGGATCAAAATAAAACTATTTTTCTTTCTTCCCATTTATTGTGGGAAATAGAACTAATGGCTAATCGTATGGTTATTATTAAGGACGGTAAACATGTTATAGAAGGAAATGTTTCGGAACTAGTTTCCACACATGTAGCCAAAGTTGAAATTGAAACAAATGAAACAGAGCGTTTAAATTTATTTTTAAAACAAAATAATATATCCTTTAGTGTGTCTGTAGAACGACCTCAGTTGTTCCAACTTTCTTATGCAGCAACTGGTGTTCCGGATTTAATAAAGCAAATAAATGCAGCCAACATTAGTATTTACAGCATAAAACCACTTAAGGCGTTAGAAGATTACTTTTTAAGCAAAACCGATGTTCACGTTAATTAAACTCGAATTATATAAGATATTTTCTAAACCCAGAACATATATAGCCTATGGCGCCATATTACTGCTGGTATTGGCAATCCAATTGGCTATTAAAATAGATGGTCAAAATATTCTGGATTTTATGACTCAAAGTTTACAGGATAGTTTCGATTTTTCGGGCAATTTATTAAATGGCTTTTTAATCGCATTTGTAATCCTTAACACTCTTTTTATTCATGTACCTTTTTTAGTAGTTTTAATTGCAGCTGATAGTATAGCAGGAGAAACAAGTGCCGGTACCTATCGCTTAATTCTAACACGATCGGTGTCTCGCGCTCAGTTGGTGTTTGCAAAATTTATAGCGAATATATTTTACTCAACTACCCTGGTTATTATCCTGGGCATTCTGAGCCTGGGTCTCAGCGTGATTATATTTGGTAAAGGTGATTTAATAGTAATCCGAAGTATGGTAAATATTTTTGCAGAGGATGATATTTGGTGGAGGTTTATGTATGCTTTTGCTTTTGGTGTTTTATCAATGGCCATGATGAGTACCCTGGCTCTGTTCTTCAGTGCTTTTGCTCAAAACAGTATTACACCTATTATCTTAACAATGTCTGTTACCATCGCCTTTACTGTTTTCTCATCGCTAAATTTCAGTATTTTCGAATGGATTAGGCCTTTCCTGTTTACCAGTTATCTCGGAAATTGGCGCGATTTCTTTGATTATGAACTTAACATGAACGAGATTTACCTTTCGTTATTTGCCATTATCGCCCATATTGTTATTCTATATTTTGCTACTCTTTTTTATTTTAAACGTAAAGATATTGTTGGATGATGCGAACAATTATACATATTATTATCCTGCTTAATAGTTTTAATGGGGTTGCTCAGTCTAAAGACGGTATGCAGATAATGGAGAAGGTAAAACAGAAGATGCAACTTGTTAAGGATTACGAAGCGGATGCTTCCATTAAAATTGATATCAGTTTTTTAAAGATACCCATTAAAAACGCACACCTTTATTATAAGGCCCCTGATAAAATTAATTTTAAATCGAATGGCTTTACCATGTTGCCTAAAAAAGGGGTTCAAAATATGCAACAAGATTTATTGAATGGTAAATACACCGCAATTTATGTGGGTACCGAAGCCTTAAATGGTAGAGTTCATGATGTTATAAAGGTTTTGCCGGTATCAACCGAATCCGAAACAGTTCTATCAACTTTGTGGATAGATGAAACATACCTCATTAAAAAAGTTGAATCAACCACTAAAACACAAGGCAGTTATCTGGTAAATTTTATTTATGCCGATCTACCCTTTGATATGCCTCAGAAAATGACGGTTGAATTTGATGTAAAAAAAATGGATGTACCGGTTGGTTTTACTATGGATTTTGAACAATTAAATAAGAAAAATATTAAAGAAAAGGAATCAAAAGGGAAAGTAACTATCACATACAGTAATTATAAAATAAACAAGGGTTTATCTGACGATGTATTTAAAAAGAAATAAGTGACCTTTAAATCCTCTACTAAACGCAGCACCATAAAAATTCTCTGAGCTTATTAAGGCCATTCCAGGATTTAAAAATTGATTGTATATTTGAAAAAATTAATCGTTAGGATTGATGGGTCCCGTAGTTCAATGGATAGAATAGAAGTTTCCTAAACTTTTGATACAGGTTCGATTCCTGTCGGGACTACCAGTAAAGTAGAAAAAGCCTAACCATTGTTGGGCTTTTACTATTTAAAACATATTGGCTTTTTTCACTTTACTGGAATAAGGTTAATGAAGCATTAATTTGTTAAATGATTTATTATGCTTTAAGTTCGTATCTTAACTAAAACATACCACAAGATAATTTAAAGTGCCTCAAATAATTTTCGAAGACGATTACATCTTAGTTTGTAATAAACCTCATGGTTTAATGACTGAACCTGATCGAAATAACCATCCAAATTTAAAACAAGAAATTATAAATTATTTAAGAACTAAAACAGGAGCAAGTAATCCTTATGTACAGCATCTTCATCGTTTAGACAGGCCTGTTAGTGGTTTGGTTTTGTTTACCAAAGATAAAAGTTGCCTGCATGAGCTCAGCAATCAGTTTGCTCTAAGAAATGTTGAGAAATATTATTTTGCACTTACTGCTAATTGTCCTCATAAATTAACAGATACTCTAAACCACTGGCATCGAAAAGAAAAGAAGAAAGGACAAATAGTACCGGAAGGAACAGCGTATTCCGATTGGGTAAAATTAGATTATAAAATGGAGAGCTATACTCAGCCATTTCTTTGGAATATTCAATTACATACCGGTAAATTTCATCAGATTCGTTGCCAGCTCGCTCATATTAATTGCCCTATTATGGGCGATACTATTTATGGAAGCACAAAAGCATATAAGGAAAACGCCATAGCTTTGCAGGCATATAAACTGATCTTCACACACCCTATAAGTGGAGAAAGGATTAAGGTTGAGATTGATAATAATTTACAGAATATTTAAAAAAACACCCTACGACCTGCAGGCATCCAGATACCACCGAATAACAAGTAATTAAATAAAATAAGTTAATGTGTACTTTGACGGATTGATTCGTATATCACCAAAGCCGCACTTACAGATACGTTTAAAGATTCGATGGAACCAAACATGGGTATTTTAGCTCTATCATCACAAAGTTTAAGATATTCGCCCGAAATACCATTTTCTTCCGATCCCATAATAATACATAACGGTCCGCGCATATCCACCTCATACATTAATTTATCTGTTTTTTCAGTACATCCAATTATTTTAATTCCGCAGTCTTTTAAATAATGGATGGTTTCTTTTAAATTATCTTCTCTACAAACGGGAATTTTATGGAGAGCTCCTGCACTTGTTTTAATCGCATCGCCATTAACCTGAGCTGCTCCTCTCGAGGGTATTATAATAGCATCTACTCCAGCACATTCAGCGGTTCGGGCAATGGCGCCAAAGTTTCGAACATCGGTAACTCTATCCAAAATAAGCAATAAAGGATCCTTACCTTTCTCGTATATACCGCTAATAATTTGTTCTGTTTTACTGTATTCAATCTCGGATATATAAGCAGCAACGCCCTGGTGATTTTTTTTATTGAGCTTAAATAACTTTTCTACAGGCACAAACTGATAAGGAATATTTTTCTCTTTTATCAATCCTATTAGCTCTTTAAACAAATCGTTATGCAGGCCATGTTGTATCAGTATTTTGTCAACTTCTTTATTTGCTTTTATAGCTTCAATAATTGCTCTGCTTCCAAAAATTACATTTTCGGTATATGATTTAAATTTTTCCATATTAATTATAGGGGTTGTATACTCTTCCTTGTCTCCACACATCAATTGCCTGCATCCAGTCGTCTTTAAATAAAGGATTTCGTTCCAATTTAAAATCATTACTATTCATGCTTTTTTGCTGATTAGTAAAAAAGAAATTTAATGAGCGGTAGTTATTCTGTTCTCCATATGTCCACGATTCTATATTGCCATTACGTGTAACAAAATTTGGCGACCCAAATATTATATAAATCATTCCGCGATCGGTTTTCCATCCCTCTTTGTAGGAGGTAAAGTAATAGTTAGCATTTTGAACCCTACTATAGTATTGTTTTATTAATTCCCGAGCACGTTCTTTGTTTCCGCTAAGTTCGAGCCAAAATTTATCAATACTTAGTTTACTATCTTTTGATTGCATTAATGTTTCAAATTCGTTTCGAGTTGTTAAGTACCTCAGCGGACCAATCATTTCTTCAAATGATGCAAAGCCCGGAAAGCTCTCATTATAGGAGTAAAAGCCAAATCCCTTATATTGAGCGGTATCCGTCTTTATAAAATAATACCCTTCTTTATTAATCGAAAATGTAAAGCCCTTATTTAATGATTTCTTTACCGAATATAGCGAATCAAACTTTAGAGCATAGTCCAATTCATGCATTTCCGAAAAGGGAGGTATTGCAATAGGAAACTCATGAGTAAAGGCTTTAAGGTTAAGTTCCGACACTGAGGTGTCAAAAAAGTTTATACTTATTTTCTCATTTGGTCTCACATTATAGTGATTATGGATGATATTATCTTTTTGTTTTAATAAGAAAAATTGCTCATTAGAGTTTTTAGTCTTATCAATAATTAAAACATCCTCAAATTCTTCTTTTCGATTTAAATCGCGAATAATTAGTTCTAATGCATATTCATTGCCAAGATTAGACAGAAAGGTAATGCTGTCTGTAAAAACAATATCTCGAATTGGTTTGTTGTGTGTAAATAAAAAAGTTGCCGAATCTAAAAGTGCAGAGGAAACACTGGAGGAAAATAAACGGTAATGAACGGAAATACGGCTTTGAATGCTGTCTGCATCAATCGGTTTGGCAAAAAGTAATTTCTCTGACCGGGTAAATAAATATAAACGCGATTTAGTATTGGTAAGATGAAAAACTTTGTATACCGGCTCAATCTTTAAACTTTTTTGTGTGTATAAATGCGCATAGTCCTTATTAGCTAACGGAGTAGGAATAAAACAGGAGCTAATGAAGAGGCCTGCACATAATAGAATAAAAAACAAAAGTCCTCTATTCTTCATCATTATTTAAGAGTTTTTCAGAAAAACTTTTGGTAGGAGAGGCCCCTAATTTCTTAATATTTTCGGCACGTTTAATCAAATTTCCCGAACCTGTACTAAGTTTCTTAAGCGCATCCTGATAAACATTTTGAGTTTGACTTAATCGTTCTCCTATTTTTAATATGTCATCAGTAAATCCCACTAGTTTATCATACAAATCTGCTCCCTGCCTTGCAATTTCCAATGCATTCTTATTTTGTTTTTCTTGTTTCCAGATAGAAGCAATAGTGCGTAAAGTTGCTAATAGTGTAGAAGGACTAACCATCACAATTTTACGATCCCAAGCAAAATTAAAGATATCCTGATCGGCTTGTATAGCTAAACTAAAAGACGATTCTAGCGGAATAAACATTAAAACAAAATCCGGTAGCGTTAATCCGGCCGAAGTT
Source organism: Bacteroidia bacterium (assembly GCA_044238735.1). Taxonomy (GTDB): domain Bacteria; phylum Bacteroidota; class Bacteroidia; order UBA4408; family UBA4408; genus JBIICS01. Next base: position 7,629 of record JBIICS010000067.1, on the reverse strand, counting down.
TGATAATTTTTATCGGAAAGTAATTTAATATGATTACGTATAGATGAAATATGATCCTTTTTAAAACGTTCTTTCTCTTCTTCCTGTTCTGCATTTGCATATTGCTCATAGGCTAATAATGAAACTTTAGAATCAATTACAATGTGCTTAGAATCGGGCAAATGTATAATTACATCAGGCTTAATGCTCTTCCCTTCGTTGTTTTGGGTATTATGCTGTGTTGTGTATTCAGAATCCTTCTGTAATCCGCTCCGCTCCAGTATCTTTTCGAGCAACATTTCGCCCCAATTGCCTTGCAGTTTATTATCGCCTTTTAAAGCTTTGGCTAAATTATTTGCCTCATCGCTCACGCGCTGATTAAGTTTTGTGAGTTCCTCTAATTTTACTTTTAATTCTACACGCTCCTTACTTTCGGCTTGGTAAGTACGTTCTACCTTCTCTTCAAAAGAAACTATCTTTTCCTTAAGGGGTGAAAGAATTATATCAATATTGGCTCTATTTTGTTCAGTAAATTTTTTGCTTTTATCTTCCAGAATTCTGTTTGCTATGTTCTCAAACTCTGTTGTCATCTTTTTTTGTAAATCCTCAACCTCACGTTTGTGCTCATCTTTACTTTCCTGTAAAGCGTCTTGTAAACCTTTTATTTTTTCATTCTGATTTTCGAAAACCTGTTGTGCTTTTGCCAATCGTTCGTTAGCCATATTGGCCCGTTCACGCTCTTGCGTTAACTGATTTTCCAATTTGTCAACAACCAATGTATGATCTTCTCGAATTTTAGTTATTTCTTGTTCGGTACTAAGAACTAGTTTCTGGTTTTCTTTTGCAAGAGCATTAATCTTTTCCAGGTTAACTGCTAATGCCATCTCTTTTTCTGTTAATTGTTGCTGAGTGTTTAAAGATTCTGTTCCGGTGCTATTTTGTTTTGATCTGGCCCACAGGTATCCAATTAGTACCCCAGCAATTAAACTAAATATTACAGCTATGTATTCCATAATTCTAAAAGATTTAAATTTATTAAATATTAGGGGATAAATATCTATTTAGTTTCATAAAAACCGAATTAATCCCAGTTTATTAAGGTAAAAAGGTTTTATCTGATATATTCAATATATAATTTATGGTATAGTTAGTATATAAAATTTACGAAAAAGAAGGTTTTTATTTACAATTGAATTCTAAATTAATTTACATGTTTAAATATTTATTTTCAATATTGTTGCTAGTTAATGCGGCTCTTTTCGCTCAAAACGAAATTTATCATAAGGCTAAAATATTAACCGGTAAAGAGGGCTTAAAGAAATTAGGTGCTTTAGGGGTTTGTATAGACCATGGTCAAGTTAAAAAAGATACGTGGTTTGTAAGCGATTTATCTCAATCGGAGTTAACTAAAATCAAACAAGCTGGCCTCGCTTACGAGTTGTTAATTAAGGATGTTTCTAAATATTATCAAGAAAGAAATACTACTGATAATTTAAAAACTACAAACACATCTGTTGTTCAATGTAACAACGGTACTGTAAATTTTCCTTTCCCTAGTCCAACTCATTTTCATTTAGGCAGTATGGGGGGTTTTTTTACCTATAATGAGGCGCTTCAAATATTGGATTCGATGAGTTTACTTTATCCAGCACTAATCAGCAATAAGGCTCCTGTTTCTTTAACTAAGAAAACAATAGAGGGACGGGATATTTATTATTTAAGAATAACTTCTAATGTGAAACCCGATAATCAAAAACCCGAAATTTTATATAATGCCCTGCATCATGCACGTGAGGCCTGTTCTTTAACTCAATTAATTTATTTTATGTGGTATGTATTGGAATATTATGGTATTGACGAACGAATTACATCCATCGTTGATAATACTCAGATGTATTTTATTCCGGTGGTAAACCCGGACGGTTATCTATATAACCAACAAATAAATCCTAATGGAGGAGGTATGTGGCGTAAGAACCGTAGAGTTAACGGCAACAATGCGTTTGGAGTAGATTTAAATAGAAATTATGGATATAACTGGGGGTTTGATGATAATGGATCCAGTCCTGATCCCACTACGGATACTTACAGAGGAACTTCTGCTTTCTCTGAGCCCGAAACACAAATTTTACGAGATTTTGTAAATGGCAAAGATTTTAAGATGTGTTTAAATTATCATACTTACAGTAATGTTCTCATTTTTCCTTGGGGTTATGAAAATACACTTTGCCCGGATTCTAACCTGTTTAATTCTCAATGCGAATATATGTCGCGCGAAAATGGTTTTGGTTATGGTAATCCTTTTCAAACAATTGGATATGTTGGTAATGGTGCTGCCGACGATTGGCTGTATGCCGATAATAGTCATACAAAGGTTTTATCTATAACGCCGGAGGCAGGCGCAGCTTCTGATGGATTTTGGCCGGCCATTAATAGAATTGTTCCGATTTGTCAAAATACGTTCATTCAAAATATTAAATTCGCCGAATTAGCGCTTGATATAATTGAATGTAGATTAAGTGAATCTCGATACATTTCATCTTTATGCAATTATATTAATTATAATGTAAAAAGAATCGGGCTATTGCCAGGGTCTAATAACAATGTGTCATTTACGCCTATAAGTACTAATATACAAAACGTTGGTAATATAAAAAACTATTCCGGTTTAAATCTATTGGACGAAGTAAATGATTCCATTGAAATTTGCTTAAATCCAAATATACAAAATGGTGAACCGGTGATTTTTGTGATTAATACTTCGTATGCTAATTTTATTCAAAAAGATACCATAACGTTAATTTATGGTACCCCAGCATCTGTATTAACTAATAATGGTTCGGCTGTTACGGGCTGGACTTCTTCAACGGCTAATACTTGGGGAGTTACAACCGGAAAATATGTTTCTTCGCCCAGTAGCATAAGCGATAGCCCTAATGGTAATTATGCCGATAACCGCACAACAAATTTCACTCTTAATAATTCTATTAATCTAAGTAATGTTCAAAGTGCCAGTTTAACATTTTATGCAAGCTGGGCTTTAGAGAGTGGATACGACTATGTGCAAGTGCAGGTAAGTTCCAACAATGGAGTTTCCTGGACTAGCTTGTGCGGTAAATACACACATCCGGGCAGTCCGGACCAGGACCCCGGACAACCCTTATATGATGGCGATCAATTAAATTGGGTTAAAGAAGAAATGGATTTAAGTAATTATATCGGACAAAATATTAAGTTACGTTTTCGTTTAAAAAGCGATGGTTTTGTAAATGAAGATGGATTTTATTTTGACGACTTAAGTGTAAATACGATTAGTGCAAGTACTTCTGTTCGCAGTACTTTTGCAAGTAATTATAATCAATTTTCGGTCTATCCAAATCCCGCAAAGGATGTATTAACCATAGAGACTAATTATCCAGAATCTCATTTGGATATTTACAATGCAACCGGTAAATTAATTTTATCACAAAAAATAGTTAAAGGAAAAGTTCAGTTCAATATTAACGAATGGACCGAAGGAGTTTATTTGATTAAGCAGACTACTGGTAACGGATCTGTTTTTACAGATAAGGTAGTGGTGTCTAAATAATGAAGTCACAGACTTCTTTTGTTATGTCCTCACAAGTTACGCTAACGCTAAACTTGCGAGAGCTGCGGGATAAAGTGAATCACTTATTTAAATGCGTGAACTTCATTGTAAAATATTATTTTTAAAGGAGGTCTAATTATTAACAAAACGCCCTTTTTTGTTAATAAGTTTGGGCTTCAAACAAATTCTTTACTCCTTATACTCCGATAGTTAGGTGTATAACTTATTGTTTTTTTGGACTTTAGGCATTTAAGCCTATATTTGCAGTGCCTAAAAGGGAAAACGCTGATAACAGCTTCTGTATAAGTCCGGCGAAAAATCGATGTTTCGCGTCTAAATTAAGTTGTTGTTGGCTAATATTTATTAACAACAACATTTTTCAAAAATGGAAACAACATTCAATGAACTTGGATTAATAGATCCAATACTAAAATCTATTACCGAATTAGGGTATAAAAACCCAACACCCATTCAAGCTAAAATAATACCGGTTCTACTAGCCGAGAAAACCGATGTGGTGGGTTTAGCTCAAACCGGTACAGGAAAAACTGCTGCATTTGGTTTACCCATTATAAACAATATTGATTTTGAATTAAACAAAGTGCAAGCACTAGTAATTGCACCTACACGCGAACTTTGTTTGCAAATTACAAACGATCTTAAAAATTACTCCAAGTATATAGACAATGCTCGCATAGTTCCCGTTTACGGAGGCGCAAGTATTGATATGCAAATAAGAGACATTAACAAAGGTGCTCAAATTATTTGTGCAACTCCAGGCCGTATGGTGGATTTACTAAACCGAGGCAAAGTAAATATTTCTGAAGTAAGTATAGTGGTTCTTGATGAGGCCGATGAAATGTTAAACATGGGCTTTAAAGAAGATTTGGATAGTATCTTGCAAGAAACACCTGAAGATAAAAATACCTGGTTGTTTTCTGCTACTATGCCAGAGGAAGTAGCTCGCATTGGTAGAAACTATATGCGCAAACCGTTAGAAGTAAGCACAGGTAAACAAAATCAAAGTGCCGAAAATATTGAGCACATTTACTATAAAGTAAATTCTGGAGATAAATTTAAAGCCTTCAGAAGAATTATCGATTACTTCCCGGATATGTTTGGTATTGTTTTTTGCCGTACCAGAGCAGAAACACAGGACATTGCCGATAAATTATTAATGGAAGGTTATAGCGCTGATTCTTTACATGGCGATTTATCACAAAATCAACGCGATGTGGTGATGAAGAAATTTAGAACCCGTCAGATAAAATTACTAATTGCTACAGATGTTGCCGCTCGTGGTATTGATGTAGATAATATTACACACGTATTTCACTATAACTTACCTGAAGATATTGATAACTATACTCACCGTTCGGGCCGAACAGCTCGAGCCGGTAGACATGGTTATAGTATTTCGTTAGTTGGCCACCGCGATCAGGATAGAATCCCACAATTAGAAAGAAAGCTTAAAAAGCCATTTACTAAAGGTTCTATACCAACCGGAATGGAAGTATGCGAGAAACTTATCGATAGTTTTATCACTAAAATAAACAACATCGATGCATCGCATCATATCAAACAGGATATCTACGACAAAGCCATTAACGCTTTACACGACTTGGATAAAGATGAATTAATTAAAAAATTAATATCTACCAATTTCGCCCATTTAATTGATATCTATCAAAAAGCACCCGACCTAAATATTAAAGAGCGCAGAGAGCGCGATCGCTCCGAAGGTGGTGACCGAAACAGACCATTCCAGCGTTTCTTTATTAATGTAGGAAAGATTGACAATATTAATGTTGGTGAGCTAATTAACTTTGTGTGTACATCACTAGATTGCGAGAAGAAAAATATTGGCCGTATCGATTTAAAAAATTCGTTCTCCTTTTTTGAACTAGAAAATGAATACGCAGAATCTGCAATTAAAGCCTTAAGTAATCAGGAATTATGTGGCCGTAAGGTAAGATTAGAACTTTCTAATCCTCTTCAGGGTGAAGGACAATCCTCCCATGGTAAACCGGTTAGAAGAAGAGATGGTGATGATTTTGGCGGAGGATATAAAGGAGGTAGATCTAAATCATCAGGCGGTTATGGCGAAAAGAAATCATATGGTGAAAAAAGATCATATGGAGGCGGAAGTTCATCCTCATCCTCTACTTCTGGTAGAAGAAGCTCTGATGGTGAACGCAGAACCCGCACTCAAGGTAGTTCGTCTAGAAGCAGAAGATAGAAACTATATTTTAGCTATAAAGCCCGTTTTTTAAACGGGCTTTATTTATTTTTAAATTTTGGTTAACCATAGTTCCCGATATAACCCATCTTTATCATATAGTTTTGTTTGCTTTTCAATATCAAAATAGCGATCCTTTCGGGGATCATTTCCAACACCTGCTATATAAGCCCAATTTCCCCAATTGCTGCAAACATCATAATCTATAAGTTGCTGCTCAAAGTAAGCTGCACCATAGCGCCAATCTTGTTTTAAATCATTGCAAAAGAAACTGGCTACTATTTGCCTTCCTCTGTTGCTCATAAATCCGGTATACTTTAACTCCAGCATATTGGCATCTATCAGCGAAACTCCAGTTTTTCCGTTAGTCCATTTCTGTATACTCTCTGGGTTTATGTTGCGCACTTTAACTGAGGTTTCCTTAATGCCAAAGTCCTTAAAGTAGGCGTTGCGATGTTTTTTCATCATAAATCGAAAGAAATCGCGCCATAATAATTCAAATTTTAACCAATAGGTTGATTCGTTTTCTTTAAACTCTTTTTCATATCTGATAATTTCGGAATAAATATAGCGCGCCGATAAACAACCCATTGCCAGCCAGGGAGAAAATTTAGATGAATAATCGCTACCTATTAATTGGTTTCGCGTACTCTTATAATCTGATATAAGTTTAGATTGAAATAAATAGTAATTTAAACGGTTTATACCCTCACTTTCACCCCCTAAAAAAGGAAAAGCAGAACGTACATCAATACTGATATTTTTTACTTGATCAATTATAAAATCCGGAATCTTAAAGACAGATAAGGGAGGTGAGTCTAATTTTTCGGGTAACGGGAACAAGGACCTTACCTTGCTTTCTTTTTCAACAGCAGTCCTAAATTTGGTAAACACGTCAGGAATGTCTTTAACCGAAAAAGGTAAATCTTCTGCATGATATAAAGTACTGGTACTAAATACCTCAAATTCGCATTGCTGCTTCCATAAAGTTTCTTCAACTTTTTGATTTAGAATAATTTCTTCAAACGAAACCTCTTTCTTTACATATACTTTTCTAACACCATATTGTTTAACTAGCTTTAAAATCTCTAGCTCAGATTTTCCATTTAACACCAATAGGTTTGTTCCGAGTGTATTTAATTTAGAATTAAGATTGTATAACGACTCGGTTAAAAATTTCAGCCTCCTTATACCTGTCTTATTAAATCCAAATTCTGTTATAGTAAACATCTTCTCATCAAAACAATATACAGGTATAATTAGATCGTTTTCTTTAGAAGCCCTGTATAGCGCTTCATTATCATGAATCCGCAAATCACTTTTAAACCAAACAATAGCTGTTTTCATGGTGCTGATATTAAAATATATATAAAAAAGGAACGGTAATAAATTATTTTATAAAGAATGCATATTATTTAAATATTTCTCCGCCTGTTTTATAATGGCTTGTTGTGTGTTTATGTCCATTTTGTCCCAAACGCTATACATCATACTCATGCGTTGATTTGTAGCAAGTAGTTTTCGGTTTACAGCTAAAAAATTCCAATATAAGCTGTTAAATGGACACGCTCTATCTCCTGTTTTTAAATTTTTATTATAAAAACATCCGGCACAATAATCACTCATCTTATCAATATACGAAGCAGAACTAATATAGGGCTTAGTTGCCAGTAAACCGCCGTCTGCAAATTGACTCATGCCACGTGTATTGGTAATCTCCACCCATTCAATAGCGTCTATATAAATGCCCAGATACCATTGATCCACTTCGTTAGGATTAATTCCTGCCAGTAAAGCAAAATTTCCGGTAATCATCAAGCGC
>JBIICS010000144.1:0-7054 GCA_044238735.1 Bacteroidia bacterium | reverse complement strand
AATACCATTCGGGTAATTTATTTTGATGATTGAAGAAATTTAAATTCTCATAACCGGGCATCTGATTCCAATAAATACCTCTCATGTACTCGCGCCAGCCCAATATTTGTCTAACAAAACCTTCTATCTGAGCAAAATCAATATTCTCAGATGATTTATAATAAGCCTCTATTACTTTTTCAATAACCTCATGAGGGGAGATTAACTTTACATTAAGTGCAAAAGATAGCCGGGAGTGATATAAACTCCATTGATTGAGAGCCATTGCATCTTGATACAAACCAAATGATGGTAAACAATCACTAACAAAAAATTCAAGTAATTGAAGAGAATCTTTACGATTAAGAGGCCAAATAAATTCTGAAGGATTTACCCCACCGATATGTTTGATGTTGCTTTTAACAATATCTTGGTATAAATCACTTAAATTGTGTTTAAATAGTAAAGGCGATTTTACTTTATGTTGTTTAGGTAATTTTTTTCGGTTCTCCGCATCAAAGTTCCATCTGCCTTTTAAAGGTTGATCGCCATCCATAAGTATGCTGTGCTTTTTACGCATATAGCGATAAAAAGTCTCCATCAAAAATTTATTTTTTCCTTTAAATAGTTCCGTTAATTCGGATCGGCTAGTATAAAAATGTTCTGATGAAACTATTTTTGATGTAATAGTTAATTCCTTGCACAAATCTTTCAGTATTTTATCAACCCTGTATTCATCGGGCTCCATATATTGAAAGTGTGCGAATTTATATTTATCAATTAATTGAATTATATTTTGATTAAAAGATTGTTTGTTCGATTTATCGTTAAATTTTAAATAAATAACTCGATGACCTAGTTGTTCGATTTCTTTTGCAAAGGAGCGCATGGCAGCAAAAAAGCCAAGTAACTTTTGGATATGATGGTTCACGTAATCTGTTTCCGATCTAACTTCCATCAATACATAGGTTACATTATCATCCGTCTGTGAAAACCAGGTATGATTGATATTGAGCTGATCGCCCAATAGTAATCTCAAAGTGTTTTTAGTTACATCTTTTGTTTTCGACATCTTTCGCTACAATAAATAACTTGTTCCCAATTCTTTTCCCATTTTTTTCTCCATACCATCGGTTTCTTGCACACTATACAAATTTTAAAAGGTAAATTTTGCTTGCTTACTCCCTTCATCTATTTAAGGATAACCTCATTGATTTTATTAAATTATCTCCAGTTTTTTATCAGGCTTAGCATAAGAATAACGATTAATTAAAGCAGTGCGATGATATCCATCTAGTGAGCTTCCGGCAATAGTACCGGCTTTTTCAATGTCCAGATATCCATCATCTTTCCAGCATTTCTCCGGAAAATAAAGTTGTTGTAACTCTCCAATAATAATACTGGTGCCGTTTAAAGTTATATCTATTCTTTCTTTAAATTGTAATCCTATTTTTATGGTACTTTCTTTTACATATGGTGCTATAAATGAATTTGTAAATTCCGATGTAAGTTTAACTGCATCAAACTCTGAAACATCAGATGGATAACGGGCTGCTGTTTGATGTGCTTTTTCATGTATGGATTCATTTACATGATTTATGGTATAATAACCCGTATCCATAATATTTTGTAAAGTATGCCGCTCAACCGAATCGGGTCTAATTATAAATCCCATTAACGGTGGATTAGCACCCAAATGAAATACAGAGTTAAATATAGCCAGGTTGGTATTTCCGGTTTTGGATATTGAGCCAATTAAATTAAGACTCTTAAATCCGCTTAGCGAGTTAACGAGAGCAGTTCTTTTTCGTGACTCTAAATTTAGTATAGCAGCATGTGTTAAATTCTTATTCATATGTAATCTTAATAATTATTTAATTACTCCCATCCCGCCATCAACTGCCAATACTTGTCCGGTAACCCAAGAAGATTGATTAGTAAGTAAAAATGTAATTGCTTCAGCAATATTCTCAGGAGTACCAATTTTTTTTAATGGATTTCTACTTTTGAGGGCTTCTGTCTTTTCAGGAGTATTAATAAATTTTTCGCTTAAAGGAGTATGTACTAATGAAGGCGCAATACAATTAAAGCGAATTGCAGGAGCAAATTCTGCTGCAAGGGAACGCGTTAAACCTTCAAGTGCCGATTTTGCTAAAGAAACAGAGGAATGAAATGTCATGCCGGTTTGGGCTGCAACAGAACTAATAAGTACAACACTTGCTGTTGAGCTCTTTTTTAGTAATGGCAAGTATTTTTGTATAATATTTATAGCGCCCCAAACATTAATTTCAAAGTCATGATAAAATTCTTCTTTGCTTAACCGATTAAATGGCTTAAGGTTGATGCTGCCTGGAAAGTACACCAAGCCATCAACAGGATCTTCAAACCGGGGAAGATCATCATCACTGTATGAGTTTACCTGAAAACTTTCAAAGGAGGGAATGTCAAGTGTTTTAGTAGAAATTAATTTAACATTGTGTCCTAACCCGGAAAGTTGTATCGCCGTTGATTGTGCAATAACGCTTGATGCACCAAATAATAAAATATTCATAATAATTGATCTGTTAAATATTAACAATTTAACAGTGATAATGTTTAAGTGAAATAACCTTGCCCAATGCCTTAGCATTCAGCAATAACTCTTTATAATTCTGAAGTATTAAATGAGATTTAAAAAAGGCCAAAGTAGGTTATTTTATTGCGCTAATTGCAGCCATTTTCCTTAGCGTCAAAAATTAAATTTACTATTGTACAATAGTATTACCAAGGGTGGATGGTTCCGTCGAAATTTAAGAACATTCCACTTTGTGATATATCAACCTTCTTTACAACATTATCTAAAATATGATTAACAGCCTCTTGTGTTGTAAATTGTGCTTTACTACCTCCCATATCGGTTTTTACCCAACCGGGATTTACATTAATACAAATAATATTATCGTTCTTTAATTCGTTCGCCATAGATTTATTTAAAACATTCAATAAATTCTTGCTGCCTACATAACCATAATGGCCTCCAAAACTTAAATTGGCAACAGAACCCAGCCAACTCGATATATTTATAACAAGCGGTTTCGCACTTTTTTTTAGTAAACTCCTAAAATGCTTAACAACCAGTAAAGGGGCAATGCTGTTTGTGCGAATTACATTTAGTATTTCGTCTGCATCTAAACTATCTATATAAAAAGCTTTGGCCATTTTAGTTTTATCGGCATAATCTTTAGGATTTATACCGGCATTATTTAAAATTAAATCGATTCTTCCAAACATTTCATAGGTCCATTTGGTAAGTTCGGTTATTTGTTCCTAATTGGTTACTTCAAGTGCTTTGGGATAAACCATTAATCCCTGCTTCTTCAGAATTTCACTTGCATCCTTAGCTTTATTTAAATCGCGTGCGGTTAAAATAACATGATATCCAATACTTGCAAGTTGTCTGCATAACTCATATCCTAATCCTTTGTATGCTCCTGTAACTAAAGCAATTTTCATCATGGTTTCGTTTTAATATCTGAATTGAAAAAAAGGCGAATACAAAAATTATCGCTTAAATAGTTTAAAAGCCATTTCTCTTCCCTGACCTTGAAACATAGCCAGATTAATCCAAAACCAGGCAAACTGTTCCATTAAAGAAAACTTATCATTACCACCAACAACATAGCATTCGGCAAAACCGGCATCTTTAGCCAGTTTTATTGCCATTTCTTTCCCTTTAATACTGTCGCCCGCCACAAATAAATCTATTGCCAAATTATGATAGGTGGGGTTAACCATATTATTAAATCCGGTTGTATTAAAACATTTTACAACATCCTTGGTATGGGTATTTGCTATAATGGCATCAGTAGTATTAGTATATCCTTCAGGACCTCTGCCCATTATAATATTCATAGAATCTATAATTATTTTACCTTCGGTATTGCCTAAAGATTTTGAAACATCAATAGCCATAGGGGCGGGAGTGGCTATTAAGATTACATCCGATTGAGCAACTGCCTCCTTTATATTCATTACAGTTGTGTTTGGGTTATTTAAGAGTTCTTTACCTTTAAAATTAGATATATCACGAACCCCCAATACAATTTGATGACCCTTAAGAGCCCATTTGGTAGCTAAGGCACCGCCAACATTACCTGTACCAATAATCGCTATTTTCATTTTTTAAATGAGAGAGGATGTTAGATTAATTTCACAATTGAGTAGTTTAGAAATCGGACAATTAGTTTTGGCATCTGCAACAAGTTCCGAAAATTTATCAGCAGATATATTAGGAACTCGGGCATTTAAATGTAAATTAGATTTAATAACACTGCCATTCTCCAGTATAATTTCACATTCAGTTTTTATTTCATCTGCAACAAAGCCTGCAGCCTGAAGATTGAAAGCCAGTTTCATCGAGAAACATCCGGCATGAGCTGAAGCAATCAGTTCTTCTGGATTAGTACCAATTCCATCAGCAAATCTCGATTGAAAGCCATATTGGCTGTTGTTTAATAATCCACTCTCAGAAGTTAATTTTCCTTTACCATCTTTACCTGTTCCATTCCAAATGGCGGTTGATTTTCTTTTAATTTGCATAGTTGTTTTTTTAGATTATAAATTGTTTAGTTATTTGTATAAAAATTCATACGTATCGGGTTTAGTCCTGTCGGATACCTCTTTTTTATTAAATATTTCTATTGAGTAGTATTTTATAGTGTTACAATGAGCTATCATTGGTATATCCTGTATTTAGTTTTCAAATGAATCTCATTAATTTAACTTAGTCTGTTCATAATAGCGAAAACAAAAGTAATTATAAAAGATATGAGTACAATTACGAGTAACCTATTTAATTTTTCCAAATTGTTTTCAAAATTGCAGGGCATTGTAATGATAAATAGTATTAAAAGATACTTTTTAAAGTTTGGGCGCTTCAAGGAAAATAAAACGGTTTTTTTTAGCCTCGCTGGTGGCTTGCCAATAATTAAAACGGAAGATAGTAGACTCTAAACCTCTATTGTTTATAGTAGTTATAAATTCTTTGGCAAAGTTTTGTTTAATTAGTTTACCGTTTTTGTACATTATTTTATGGGGTTTATTTTTATTTGTTGAGCAAATAGTTATACTATGCTTTCTAATAAATTTCTTTGTAATATCATTGCCTTTAAAAAATAAATTATACTACAATTCTGTTGAATTTGTTATGGACAGAATAGGAGAGACATGGAAAATGCTCATTTTATGGCGTTAAAAGGATAATGTAAAACGCTATAGCGAATTAAAGAAAGAAATACCGCACATCACTCATAAAATGCTAACTACGGAGTTGCAAGAGTTGGAGGAATTTGGATTTGTAAATCGAAAGGTTTTTGCTGTTGTTCCTCCAAGGGTTGAGTATAGTTTAACCAAGCGTGGAAAACGTTCTATAGAGGTTGTTAATTATATCCGAAACTAGGGTCTAGAGCTTATGGAAGAGTTGGAGTAAAGGAAAAGAGGAAAAAAGAGGCTAAGAAAAAGTAATTGAATATTGCTTAGCTACTTTGTTATACAATCTTTATTTAATATTCAATTGCGATTTTAACATAAAAAGCACTTAATAAATTATTAAGACGTTTAAATAATTACTCAAGGGTTGCAATAGTCACAATACATGGGGTCTTCGAATTCCTTGCCACGAGGATATAAATTTTCTTCTACATAATTACAGTAATTACATTTACAGATAGTTTTTAATATAGATCGTGTTGATCTTTCGCAAAGTCGGCATGGAAGGCCTTCTTCATAATTATTAATTACAAACCCGGGAGTATTGCATTTTGGGCAACATGATTTTAGTGTATCAATTAATTTACTAACACATTTGGAAATTTGCTTCATTCGTGTTGGATTCAGATGAGCTCTCATATCTGTTTCTACTATAAGCGAGTCGATTTTCTTGTTGTTAGTATTATAGATTAATTCCAGATCTTCCCAGTTATTTATTCCTTTTGCTATTATATGTAACGAGGACGGTTCTTTTAAAATTAAACCATGACTTGGAAAAAGGGCTTTCTGCGCAAAAACATAGAGTTCATTCCAATTTTTAACAAGTGCACTATTATAATTGGTTTCAGTTGTAATTTCCTTGGCAAAAATTTCGAGATTATTTTTAGGCTCATAAAAACATAGAACCTCTTCATTAGCAACTATAAAAGGATTTGATGGATGAGGGCCAAATGAACCTTCACTCGAAACCGCAAAGTCGTTGGGTTCATCTTCTAAAGCCTTTTTGCATTTTTGGAGTGCTGTTTCATTCGCAGATTGTATTCGTTCTTTTTCACCCGAAAAGGTACCAAGTATATCAGTATCAAATTTAGTAGATACAATGCTTTGTAAACCAAATTCATTAAAAAAAGGAGATTGAATAACCTCCTCTTTACCGTGCTTTGTAACTATAAGTAATTTTCTATTTTTATCATATAGATTCAAAATTGTAAACCTTTTTCTTAAGATAGCTTACTGAATTTTTATAAATCCCTCAATTTCTGCCATATTACCCTTTTTACTGATGTATATGCGGGCTTCATATAAATGGCGTTGTAGATCTTTTATTCTGTTTTCACGCATTTTAATATCTTCTTCGTTATCAGAAAGCCTTATCTTATCCTCATGAAATTTTACCTTAACATCTATAATTTTAGTTAGAATCTCCAGCGCATCTTCTTTTTTAAATTTCCCTTGTATCATATTAAATTTGTAAGAATCCATAACATTTTTTTTAAATAAGGTGCTAATCAATAAATGATAGCATAAATTGCTGAACATAATTGATTAACACCTTTTAGGGTTAATTAATTATTGTCCCTGACCTAGAGAGTAAGCCGGTTTGCCTTCAAAATTGTATAAGTTCTCAGTTTTTATAACATCTACATTATTAGATAATGCATTGTTTAGTATTTCAATAATTTCTTTTTGACTTACCAAAACTTCAGAGCTTGGTTTAAAGCGGCATCTCCAGTGATCAGTGCAAAAAGTTTCTTGCATTCCGTTAGGCCATACTTTAATTCCGCGGTTACTTATCATGCTTAATTTTAGTTTATCAGAACCGATAGCA
>JBIICS010000069.1:0-15009 GCA_044238735.1 Bacteroidia bacterium | reverse complement strand
GTTTTGAGTTTTGAGTTTTTTGATAATAATTTTAAACTCATTTCGTCCTTGGGGCTTCTGCCCCAAGCCCCGATTTACTTTTTGCCTTGATGCAAAAAGTAAACAAAAAAATCAAGGCTCACTAAAAATGCCCTACTTTTTACGTATGCTTTTTTGCACGCGTTACTAGGGCTCATTTGTTGTTCAACGCAATTCTTTCCTTAACCCTGCCGGGCCGCCTGTAACGCTTACCAGGGCCCGCCCGAAAAAAGCACACTCAAAAGTTACGGGCATTTTTAGAAGGCCGGTAGGGAGTAAAAAAAATTGTGTTTTAGATTTCGGGTTAGGACGAGAGAACGTGGAGGATGGTTTTGAGTTTGCAGTTTTCATCACCCCGTCATTGCGGCCTCCGAGCCGCAATCTTTTTAGGTTCTTTATTTAATTTGAGAACTTAATAGTATAGATCCCGGGTCAAGCCCGGGATGACGAAGTGGGGTTAAATATAGTACATGTCTAATTGATCAACACACTCCGTCATTGCGGCCTCCGAGCCGCAATCTTTCTATGACTTAGATTCCGGCATGCGCTGGAAAGATGTGGGGGATGGTTTATAGTTTTGAGTTTTTTGATAATAATTTTAAACTCATTTCGTCCTTGGGGCTTCTGCCCCAAACCCCGATTTACTTTTTGCCTTGATGCAAAAAGTAAACAAAAAAATCAAGGCTCACTAAAAATGCCCTACTTTTTACGTATGCTTTTTTACACGTGTTACTAGGGCTCATTTGTTGTTCAACACAATTTTATTCCGTAACCCTGCCGGGCCGCCTGTAATGCTTACCAGGGCCCGCCCGAAAAAAGCACACTCAAAAGTTACGGGCATTTTTAGAAGGCCGCTCGGGAGTAAAAAATATTGTGGTTTAGATTCCGGCTTGCGACGAGAGAACGTGGAGGGTGGTTCTGAGTTTATAGATAGAGACTATTTACTACTCATTATTTAATTCCAAATATTTAACTATTTGGCTGCTGTTTCATTCTGCTGACTTCTTTCATTCATCTTTCGAAGTATATCCTCCAGTTGGCCTTTTGGAATAGCATTAATAAGTTTCTTAGTATATTCCGTTTGCGGATTTAGATAAATTTCCTCAGCAACACCCATTTCTTCAATTTTACCTTTATTCATTACCACCATCCGATCGCTCATAAATTTAACGACAGATAAATCGTGTGAGATAAAAATATAGGTAAAATTAAACTCGTCGCGTAACTCGTTTAAAAGATTTAACACCTGCGCCTGAACAGATACATCTAATGCAGATACTGACTCGTCGCAGATTATAAATTTAGGTTTTAAAGCAAGAGAACGCGCTATGCATATACGTTGGCGCTGGCCGCCCGAGAACTCATGCGGATAACGATAGAAATGAGCAATATTCATATTTACTCTCTCCAAAATTTCTATTGCCCGTGCTTTTCGTTCCTGATCGTTCTCGCCGATTCCGTGAACACGCATAGGCTCTATTATTGCCTCGCCTATTGTTAAGCGGGGATTTAAAGATGAATAAGGATCCTGGAAGATTATCTGAACATCTTTCCTAAGCATTCTTAATTCCGAGGAAGAGAAATCAGTTAACTCTTTACCCTCAAACTTTATACTACCTTCTGTAGGTTCTATTAATCGTAATATTGTTCTGCCCAAAGTTGTTTTTCCACATCCCGATTCTCCTACCAAACCAAGGGTTTCGCCGGGATATACTTCAAAACTAACATCATCAACTGCTTTTACATACTCCTTTTTTCTACTAAATAAACCTCCGTCTATCGGAAAATAGGTCTTAAGATTTTTTATTTCAAGTATAGGATTGGGTTCATAAAGCTTCTCTTTACGTTGCTCCATTTCCTTTTCGGATACCACCAATTTTTCAATTACCTCCTGAACACTTTTTTTGGTTTCTTTCATCATACCCTTCTCATCAACCTCCATAAAGTCATTTACGGTGGGCAACCAGTGTAATTTTTTATTAAGCGGGGGTCTACAAGCTAAAAGACCTTTTGTATAAGGGTGCTGAGGATTACTAAAAATATCTAAAACACTCCCTTGTTCTACAATTTTACCTTTATACATTACCACAACCTTATCGGCAAGCTCGGCAATAACTCCCAAATCGTGGGTAATAAATAAAATACCCATATTGTGTTTAAGCTGCAAATCGCGCATTAATTCCAATATGGTTTTCTGTACAGTAACATCAAGAGCGGTTGTGGGCTCATCGGCGATAAGTACCGAAGGGTTACAACTCATGGCCATAGCAATCATTACCCGTTGTTTTTGGCCACCGGATATTTGATGAGGATACGTATTAAATAAAATTTCGGGGCGAGGAAGTTTAACCTCCTCAAACAACCTGATAGTGCGTTGTTTTGCTTCAGATTTAGAAACTTTCTGATGTAAAATGATGGCTTCCATTACCTGATCGCCGCAAGTATAAACCGGGTTTAGAGAGGTCATGGGTTCCTGAAAAATCATTGCCAGTTCGTTTCCGCGTAAATCACGCATCATTTTCTCGGAAACTTTGGTTAAATCTAATTCTCCTAAACTTTTAGAAAAATAATTAATACTTCCTGATACAATTTTACCCGGCTTTTGGATTAAGCGCATGGAAGAAAGAGCGGTTACAGATTTACCTGAACCTGATTCACCAACCACGCCTACTGTTTCGCCGCGGTTAATTGTAAATGAGATATCATTTACAGCTCTTACTATTTCCTCTTCGGTTTTAAACTCCGTAACTAAGTTTTTAAATTCCAGTAAAGGTTCTCTATGCATAGGCTAGTACTTAATTAAATATATTAAGTAATGCTCTGAAATTCAAGTTTTAAAGCTTTTTTTTAGCTCAAATACGACCAATAGGGTTTAATGTACGACAAAAACCGGAATGTTCCTTAAATTTCGTATAGGAGTACTCATTTTCAATAATGAACACACGAAAATTTGTCATTCCGACGCCAGGAGGAATCTGGTGAAAGAGATTGCAAATAAATACAGACCCCGGCTCTCCATTGCACTCCGGCCGGGGATCTGCACCACATAGATCCTTCCTTCGTCAGGATGACAAAAATATATCTGTCAGGCTGAGCTTGTCGAAGCCTTCTTATATAGGACCTGGTCCTAGAAACTGTAAACTAAAAACTTTAAACTAATTATATCCTTCCTTCGCCAGGATGACACTCTGGTTTAGATTGCTTCACTCCACTGCGTTCCGTTGGCAATGATGATGCTATGTATAAGCTTAAACGTTGTTATTATGGACTAATTATTCTCCGATGGATGGAAGTACTGGTAAACCAGCTGTGCCTTTGCATTCCCAACAATTGAAATAAGCGTTTGTAAATCGCTTTCCTTAATACGCTTCACAGATTTTAAATTCTTTAACAGTTTTGAGGCAGTAACATCTGAAATTCCTTTGATGTTGGTTAACTCTGTTTTTAAGGTGCCCTTATCGCGTTTACTTCGATGGTGTGTTATGCCAAAGCGGTGGGCCTCGTCGCGTATTTGTTGAATTATTTTTAAAGTTTCCGACTTCTTATCTAAATACAAGGGAAGCGAATCGCCGGGATAATAAATCTCCTCTAATTTCTTAGCAATGCCGATAATACCCACCTTACCCATTAAACCCAATTTGTTTAAACTGTTTATAGCTGCGCCTAGTTGTCCCTTTCCTCCATCAATAACAATTAATTGTGGCAATGATTCCCCCTCCTCCAGCACACGCTTGTAACGACGATAAATAATCTCTTCCATAGAGGCAAAATCATTCGGCCCTTCAACCGTTTTAATATTAAAGTGGCGATAATCTTTTTTACTTGGTCGGGTGTCTTTAAACACTGTCATAGCCGCTACAGGATAAGCTCCTTGAAAATTCGAGTTATCAAAGCATTCGATATGACGAGGTTCTTCCGTTAAACGAAGATCTTTCATCATTTGCTGAAGCACACGCTTGGTGTGCCTTTCGGGATCAACCAACGAAAGTTGACGCTTCTTCTCAAATAAGTAATAATCCAAATTACGCTGTGACAGGTCCAATAATTGTTTCTTATCGCCCCGTTGCGGTATGGTATACTCTACATTATTTAAACCATCTTCCGGAATAAAAGGAACTATAATCTCTTTTGAGTTACTGTTGTATCTGTTTCGCAATTCTACAATCCCCATTAAAAATAATTCCTCATTACCCTCATCGAGTTTACATTTAAGCTCAATCGTATTGCTCTGTATAATTGCGCCGTTGTTTACTTTAAAATAATTTATTACCGCAGTATCTTCCTCGCGGTTAAAACTAAACACATCAACATCATGTATAGTTGGGCTTACTACCGTGCTTTTGCTCTGATAATTTTCGAGTGCAATTAGTTTCTCTTTATATTCTTGTGCCTTTTCAAACTGCAGATTTTGCGCGTGATAATGCATCTGTTCTTTTAAATGACGAAGCACTATAGAGATATTTCCACGCAAAATTTCCTTTATATCGTTTATTTGTTCATTATAGTCAGGCTCTGATTGATGAGCCTCGCATGGGCCTTTACAATTTTTAATATGGTATTCTAAACAAACTTTAAATTTATTGGCCTTAATATTTTGTTCACTTAAAACCAGTTTGCAATTTCTAATTTGATATAATTGTCTGATTAGTTCGAGCAACGTATACATCATTTTACCATTTGCATAGGGTCCAAAATAAACACCGCCTCCGGATATTTTTTTTCGTGTAGAAAAAACTTTAGGAAATCGTTCGTTGGTTATAACGATCCATGGATAAGTCTTATCGTCCTTTAAATTTATATTATACTTAGGTTGGTGCTTTTTGATAAGAGAATTTTCTAACAAAAGCGCATCGGTTTCAGTTTGGGTAATAATAAACTTTATATCGTTTATATTTTTAACCAGTAAACGTGTTTTACCTGATTCCTGATCTTTATTAAAATAGGAAGCAACTCGTTTTTTTAAAATCTTCGCCTTTCCTACATAAATAATTTTTCCTTCTTTATCTAAATACTGATAAATACCCGGAGATTCGGGGAGGTTTTGAATAAGAGAAGAGAGATGATCAGGGTAAGACATACAACACCCAATTAATACTTAAATACCCAATAGATGTTTAAAGATGGTGTGTATGCATACTTTTTGTAAATAGCTTCTAACTCGGTAGATATTTCATTACTTAAATACTGTTCGGAATATTGAAGACCGAAAACCGTTCCTTTTAAATTAGACACCTCTACATTAGTGCCGCTCCATATATTTTTAGCTAACGAAAATTCAAAACGAACTTCGGCCCACTTTAAAAGATCCACCTTACGGCCTATACAAACACCTGCTTGCAGCAAATTAGAACGCATCATAATATCTACCTGGGGCGCAAAGACATTAGTTAGGGCAGTTACCGGATTAAAGTTATAGTTATAATAATTTGCCACCAGGTTAGAAGGTATATCGGCAGCACTCAGAGCAATAAGCTGCCCTTGAATACCATAATACCATCTTTTTGCATGAAAGTTAATGTTAGCCTGTCCAATACCACCCACCTCAAAAGCACCATCAATCATGTTCACTATTCCGGGATCGGTACCGAGAACTTTCATAATTCCTAAGATAGCCTTATCGTATGGTGTTGTTAACAAACCTGCCTTACCCTGAAATCCTACCCAGCGAACCGGACAATACTCATAGCCCACTGCATATTGCAGGGGTATATCTGAGCCAATTAAAATAAAATTTTTTTGCGCTTTAAGGTTAGAGAAAATGGTAAATGCCAGAAAACAAGCCAGAAGGTATTTTTTCATTTAATGATGGAAAATAAACAATGATTAAAGATAATAATAATGATAGGATGTTAACGATAATTCTAAATACTATACATTAGGTTTCCAAAATACTTAATGTAGAAAGAAAATTAGACTAAAAATTTTCCAAACGCAAAAAAATTCTACGACTGTGGCTTAGATTTCACGTCCAACGCATCGCGTAAGCCATTACCCAAAATAATAAAGGCCAACACCATAATCATGATAGCCAAACCGGGCAGAATTGCCAATATAGAGGACTTGGTATAAATAAAATCGTTGTTATCTCTGATCATAGAGCCCCAGGATGCCATAGGCGACTGAGCACCAATACCCAAAAAACTTAAACCCGCTTCCATAATAATGGCAGAAGCAAAATCGGCTGCAGACAACACAATGATTGGACCAATTACATTAGGTAAAACATGTTTAAATATGATTCTGAAATTAGAGAAACCAAGTGCTTTTCCGGCTTCAACAAATTCTTTTTCGCGTAAACTTAAAAATTGACCGCGAACCACACGCGCTACTTCTACCCACATGGTTAAACCCACCGCCACAAAAACTTGCCAGAAACCTTTACCTAAGGCTAAAGTAATGGCTATCACCAATAATAAAGTAGGGATAGACCACACCACATTAATTAACCAAATAATAAAATCATCTATTCTTCCTCTAAAGTATCCACCTATAGCTCCAAATGCTGTTCCGATAAACATGGAAATAAAAACCGAAATAAACCCAACAGCCAACGACACTAAAGTGCCTGCCATCAAACGGCTTAACATATCGCGCCCATGCCGGTCGGTACCTAACCAGTATTTACGGGTTTCTAAATTATTTTCAATAACATACTGCTGAAGATCTTCTATACTGGTTACCACCATTTGGCCGGTAATAGTATAAAACGAAAGTATATTAGCTTTACGATTTACATCCGAAGTAAGAGACAAAGGATAAGCCACATCGGCCAGTTTATATTTTTTAGAAACAACGTTATGTCTTTTTTTAGAACCCTTAAATTCTATCACTTCAATTTCATCATCCACAAACTTATAAGAAGAAATAGGAATTACCACATATTCATTTTCAACTCCGCCAAAAAACAGTCTACCAAGAAAACCAGGTTGCTGAATTATCTGGTTTTTACGAACATTTAATACCTGTACTGTAAACCCCGGCTTCTTTCCTCCAATTTGAACGAGCATGTCATTACACATGGGAGTTTTATCCGGTCTAATTAAAGATCCTAAAATAGCTATGAGGGTGGCAAAAAGTATAAGGCCTAAACTAATCATCGCAAGCCTATTTCGCTTTAAACGAATCCAGGCCATCTGCCATAAAGAATTTGATTTAAATTTGTTTGCCATTAATACGTTCTATCTTTCCATCTAAAGTTTATAAATGGCGACAACAAAGCAATTAAAATACTGTAAAAAGGATAAAAAACAATACCCATAAATATACTTAACGCATTGGGTCTTGTTTTTAATTGCCTGGCTGATAAAATATAAAATAATCCATCCATTACAAGCTTACCAATTAGCACCCATAATGCTAAAATGCTAAATTTTTTAGTAAATAACAATAGAATAATTGCCCCGGCAAATGCTGTTTGGCCCCCTATAATAACTAAACCCTGCCAAATGGTACTTTTATCGAAGTATTTTAGTGATTTAGATGCCCAACGAAGTTTCTGATTCATGAAATTTTTTAGATTTTCGGAAAAAGATGTTGTAACTACCAAATTAGATAAAAAAACAGTACGGTAACTTTTCTTAATCCAGTGAAGGAAAAATACATCATCGCCGGAGGGCCCTTGATTTGGTTGATAGCGGTAATTTAAAAAAATATCTCTTTTAACTGCCCAATTTGCTCCATTTGCCAAGGTCGGGTCTTTTAATTTAAATCCAGCCGCTGTATAACCTTGTAAAATTATTTGCTCGTAATACTCAAAATAACTTAGCAGATTTGTTGGCATATTATAACGCACATGTCCGGCCACATAATCTGCTTTATTAAAAACAATACCTGCATGTAAAGTATTTAGGAACGTAAATTGAAATTCACAATCGGCATCAGTAAAGACTAACCACTCCAACTTGGCCTCCTGTGCGCCCTTTGTGATCGCTGCCTTTTTTCCATTTTCGCTTTGCGGAAGATTATAGAGTGTATACGGAACAGCCAATAATTTGGATATTAGTTCGGCACTTTTATCGGTGGAATGATCATTAACAAAAATAATTTCAAATTTTTCGGGGGGATACTCTATCCTGTTTATGCTATTGAGCAGTTGGCCTATTCGTTTTTCCTCGTTTCTAAGTGGGATTATTAAACTAAATGTAGTTAGAGGCGATGCATCGACTTTTACTGGGGGTTCGATTTTTATTAATAAAATCAATCTGCTCCATACAAATAAAGCATAAATCGAAAAAGCAATTAATAAAAAAATCATCATATTAATTTGTTATTGCGATTAATAAACAACCATACAAATGCCCCTGCAAATGCAGGAATGGCTACATTAATAATCCATAATAAAAAGGAAGCTATAATTACCGACTGCTCGTTTACATCATAAGAAGAAAAACAATATACTGCAATTAATGATTTTACACCCATTTCCGTTAAAGCAAAACTGGGCACATAACTTCCAATAAAAAAGATAGAGGGTATTGTAATTAAAAAAACCGTTAAATGAACCTCCACATTAAAAAGTTTAAAAAGTAATGCGTACTGTGTAAAGAAAACAGCATACCTTAATCCACTGCAAAATAAGGTATTGATTAAAACCGAACGGGATATACTTTTAAGAACGCTTAATTTATCTTTTAAAAATTGTATGCGTGAAGAAAATTGCAGAAGTCGGTTAACGTTTAATAACAGTAAAACTGTAACTATAAGTAAAATAACTGCAATATATTTAATAAATTCATAAAATGGACTAAACATTAATGCACTAAGACCAAAGCATACGGTATAAAATTGTTGAGCTAAACTACCCACAAAATATAACTCGAGGGCTTTTAACCTACTATCGCTTTTAACATGATATATTCTACCTATAAATTCACCGTTACGATTTGGAGTAAAGATGCTGATGCTAATTCCTCTTAAAACATCCGTAAATGATTTAAGCAAAGAATCTGCGGCAACATTTCGCATTAAAATATTCCACTTTAGAGCTTCGAGGCTCCAGTTTAGAATCATTAATAAAAACACAAATACAAACAAATGTTTGTTTTGTGTTGGTATCCATTCCCAAAAATTAAAAGAAAGAGCGTATGATTTAGTAAATTCGCTAAACTTTTTATATAAAAACCACAATACGCCAATAGCAATAAGAGTTTTAAAAATAAAAAGCAGAATATTAAAAAACCGTTTATTCATTACCTTAAAATTAAGCTTTATTGGCCAAAGAAAGAGTAATATTAGGAATTGATCCCGGAACAACCATTATGGGTTTTGGGATAATTGAGGTGATTGGGCAAAAACCAAGTTTAATCTTCAGCGATGTAATTAATTTGGAAAAGATAGACGATCATGCATTAAAACTGAAAAAAATTTTTGAGACCACGTTAAGCTTAATAGATAAATATAATCCGGATGAAGTAGCCGCTGAAGCTCCCTTTTTTGGCAAAAACGTACAATCGATGCTTAAGTTGGGCAGGGCTCAGGGTGTAGCTTTAGCCGCTGCACTTTATCGTAACATTCCTATTTTCGAATATTCCCCGCGTAAAATCAAACAGTCGATAACCGGTAACGGAAATGCTTCTAAAGAACAGGTTGCAGCTATGATGATACATTTAAACTTAATTAAAACATTACCTAAAAATTTAGATGCAACCGATGGTTTAGCGGCTGCACTTTGCCACTTCTACCAGAATAAATTAAGCGGCGAGGGCAAATCATATTCCGGATGGAAATCATTTATCAACCAGAATCCGGATAAATTAAAATAAAATTTAATTTCGACTTAAATTGACAGTTATATCAATGGAGTTCAATCATTGTCGGTCTGAAATATTGAAGTCTGTTGACTACCCTTCGATGCCTCAGGGTGACAAATTATTGATGTTAAACATTAAATTAAGAAATCTTAATAACTGTCAGGCTGAAATATTAAAGTCTGTTGACTACCCTTCGATGCCTCATGGTGACAAATTACTGATATTAAACATTAAATTAAGAAACCTTAATAACTGTCAGGCTGAAGTATTGAAGCCTTTTGCATACCCTTCGATGCCTCAGGGTGAAAAATTATTGATGTTAAACATTAAATTAAGAACGCTTAATAACTGTCAGGCTGAAGTATTGAAGCCTTTTGCATACCCTTCGATGCCTCAAGGTGAAAAATTATTGATGTTAAACATTAAATTAAGAACGCTTAATAACTGTCAGGCTGAAGTATTGAAGCCTTTTGCATGCCCTTCGATGCCTCAAGGTAACAAATTATTGATGTTAAACATTAAATTAAGAACGCTTAATAACTGTCAGGCTGAAGTATTGAAGCCTTTTGCATACCCTTCGATGCCTCAGGGTGAAAAATTATTGATGTTAAACATTAAATTAAGAACGCTTAATAACTGTCAGGCTGAAGTATTGAAGCCTTTTGCATACCCTTCGATGTCTCAAGGTGAGGAGAAGGTGCCCTCTTTAGACAGGCTGGTTAATCAGGGCAATATTTCATATCAGAATTACAGTTTTAATTTAAATTAAGATAAAACTATTTAGAGATGAACTACACACAAACATTAGAATACTTATATAGCCGTTTACCCATGTTTCAGCGTATAGGCAGTGCTGCGTATAAAGCTAATTTGGATAACACCTGGGCTTTAATGAAGAATTTAAATCACCCCGAAACTAAGTTTAAATCGATTCATGTGGCAGGAACCAATGGAAAAGGCTCGTCATCTCACATGCTGGCTTCAGTTTTAAAGGAAGCGGGCTATAAGGTAGGGCTATACACCTCTCCGCATTTAAAAGATTTCAGAGAGCGAATTAAAATTAATGGAGCACTTATTCCTGAAGAATATATCGTAAGGTTTGTTGAAGAACATAAAACTGTCTTTGAAAAGATAGAACCCTCTTTTTTTGAGTGGACCGTTGCACTTGCTTTCAATTATTTTACCGATGAAAAAGTGGATATTGCCATAATTGAGGTTGGATTAGGTGGTCGTTTAGATTCAACCAATGTTATTCTACCTGAAGTAAGTTTAATTACCAATATTGGCTGGGACCATATGAACTTACTGGGCGATACTTTGGATAAAATTGCTTTTGAAAAGGCTGGTATTATTAAAGCAGGGGTGCCGGTTGTAATTTCAGAAAAACAGGAAAATATTTCCTATGTGTTTTCTAATAAGGCAAATGAAACCAACGCTTCTCTATTTTTTGCAGACGATTATGTTACGGTTAATTTAAAGAATAGAAGTAATTTTATTCAAAAAATCGATATTACTACCCATCAACTGAACACCGAACTGGAAATTGACCTACCCGGCACCTATCAATTGAACAACATTAAAGGTGTGATAAAAACAATTTTGATATTGCAAGAAAAAGGTTGGAAAATAGATTTACCAGCTATTAAAAATGGGATTAGAAATGTAAAAAAACTAACCGGACTTATGGGGCGCTGGCAGGTGCTGGGGGAGAAACCTTTAATTATATGCGATACAGGTCATAATAAAGAAGGTGTTTTACAAGTACTTGAAAACATAAAGCTTACTCCATACCGTCAATTGCATTTTGTATTAGGCATGGTAAACGACAAAGACATAAGCGGAGTTCTTAACTTATTACCTAAGAATGCATACTATTACTTTTGTAAACCTAATATTCCAAGAGGACTTGAGTCTGACGAATTAATGAAACAAGCTATCGGTATTGGATTAAATGGAGAAGATTGTAAAGATGTAGAAAGTGCCGTTAAAACTGCTAAAAGCAACGCCAGTAAAGACGATTTAATTTTTATTGGAGGCAGCACTTTTGTGGTGGCGGATGCGCTATAAATTTTACTCAAACAGAAAGTTGAATTTATAAAGTCAATTATACATTTTAATTTGTCTTTACAAACTTAAAGCTTAATGGGTCTGAATTATGAATATCTTTAATTCTTGCCAGATATATCCCATTGGTTAAGTTTTCCAATTTGATGGCATTAAGATCGTTCGAAATCTGTTTAGTAAAAACACGTATCCCTTCTATTGTTAATATTTCCAAATTAAGCACTTCCATCTTGTTATTCCGTATCCATAAAGATTGGTTAGAATAATATGCAAATACATCACTGCTCTTGAGTACTGGAGTTCCGAGGTTTAAATCATGCTTGCGAACAATGGCTTTTGACAAAATAAAATCGTTATACCCCACATAAAGTTGATTATCGTATACCGCCAAACGGGTTTCACCGGCAATATTCTCCGATACACGGTTGTCAATATTTACCCAATCTATTCCATCAAAATAAAAACACTTTGCCTCCTGGGATGCAAGTGCTGAAGTGCATACAAAAAGATTTGATTTTTCATCGCATCTAAAATCATATTCATCTCCAAAAATATTTTCCATTGAAGGGCCTATGTCTTGCCATTGCAGAGTTGTTTTATTCAATTGTACACACTTATTTTTGTAGGTTAAATAAAGTTTATTATTGGGAGTATTCAATAATTTTACTTCCGCGTTACCCGAGTTAAAACTTCCGATCTGTATCCATTCATTTTGATTATAAACATATACTTCGGTAGAAAAAGTAGCTGTATTTAAAAGAGCCAGGTAGGTATTGCCCTCCGAATAAGCGATACGAAGCTTGTACCGATAAGGAGGTAAACCATTATTACTGTATTTTGTCCAACTTAAACCATTCCATCTTTTTATTATCAGATTATTCTGTGTTGTAATAACACCATACACATTATTGTTTCTATCCAGGCATGCGTGTAAAGTAAATTGATTTGTATCAGCATCCAGCCATGTTCCGGTTAAATCGTGCCACCCATTACTTTTAAGAACTTTACATCCATATTGTTTAACGGTATACAAATAGTTATTATTTATATCCAGTATTTGTCTGTCATTACGATAAAATATATTTAACTGATTATTAGAATCAATTAATGCCTCTTCAAACTCAATCTGATTTAAGGTGTCGTACTCAAACATAATGGAAACCCATGAGGTGCCATCAAATTTTTTGAGAATTGGTTTTGGAACAGAACTGGGCTGATTTTCTGTACATGCATAATAAACGATTCCATTTGTATCGCGAGCAATTACATTATGGGTAGACCAAAATCTTGTAACCGGAGAACCCCAATCTATCCATTGAGCTTTACTCGATAATACTCCTTGCAAAATTGTAAAAAATAAAAGAATATATTTTTTATATTTTAAAAACTTTATGTAAAACATCGCTAATTTAATTTACTGCAAGATAGAATTTCGAGCAGTTATTATTTATGATAATGCTCAGTTTAGTTCAACTAAACATATAAGCAGATGGCAAACGAGTATTAGAGAGAGGATAATTGATCCCGAGCCACTGTAATTTAATCAAACCTTGTTATCTTGGCTCCTATTGCGTTTAGACGCTTATCAATATTCTGATAACCTCTGTCAATCTGCTCAATATTATGAATAGTGCTCTTCCCTTTTGCACTTAAAGCGGCTATTAGAAGCGCAACCCCAGCACGAATATCAGGTGATGTCATAGAGATTCCTTTTAAACTGTGTTCGCGGTTTAAACCTATTACAGTTGCGCGATGAGGGTCGCACAAAATAATCTGTGCACCCATATCAATAAGCTTATCTACGAAGAATAGGCGGCTCTCAAACATTTTTTGATGGATAAGAACAGTTCCTTTTGCCTGAGTGGCTGTTACCAGTACAATACTTAATAAATCGGGAGTAAATCCAGGCCATATCTGGTCAGCAACAGTTAATATAGAACCGTCAATAAAGGTATCTATTTCGTAACGTTCCTGGGATGGTATATATAAGTCGTCTCCCCTTAATTCCATCTGTATCCCCAATCTTTCAAATGTTGAAGGAATAATTCCCAGATGTTCGTAACCAACATTCTTAATGGTGATTTCACTTTGTGTCATGGCAGCCAACCCAATAAACGAACCCACCTCAATCATATCAGGCAACATACGGTGAGTGGTTCCACCCAAATACTCTACTCCTTCTATAGTAAGCAAATTAGAACCCACACCACTTATTTTAGCCCCCATGCGGTTAAGCATTTTACACAACTGCTGTATATAGGGCTCACAGGCTGCATTAAAAATGGTTGTAGTTCCTTTAGCCATAACTGCTGCCATAATTATGTTAGCTGTACCGGTTACCGATGCCTCGTCTAAAAGCATGTAAGTACCTTGCAAATTGCTGGCCTCTACTTTGTAAAATTGATTTCCTTCTTCGTATTCGAATTTTGCACCGAGTTTCATAAAGCCCATAAAATGGGTATCTAAACGACGACGACCAATTTTATCGCCACCCGGTTTAGGAATATAACCCTTACCGAATCTAGCTAATAAAGGCCCCACAATCATAATGGACCCTCTTAAAGCAGCGCCTTTCTTTTTAAAATCGGGAGAATTTAAGTATTCAATATTCACTTCATCTGCCTGAAAGGTATATTCTTCATGACCGGACTTTTGCACTTTTACTCCCAGATCGCTTAAAAGGCTGATTAATTTATTTACATCAATTATATCGGGCACATTGCTAATGGTAACTTTTTCGGGTGTTAACAATACGGCACATAATATTTGTAAAGCTTCGTTTTTGGCTCCTTGTGGAATGATTTCACCTTTAAGGCGTTCGCCGCCCAATACTTCAAATTTTCCCATTGTAAACTATTTGTAGTTCTAAAACTACAAAGCAAAGAAGATTTTTTTTGCGCTAAACTTTAAACGTAATTAACTACCGAACGTTAATAAAGTTGGTTTAAGGATTAGGGCAGGGATAACTCATTCACGTCGTCATTGCGGCCACCGAGCCGCAATACGTTTGGGTTCTTTATTTAATTGAACTACTTACAGTATTGATCCCGGGTCAAGCCCGGGATGATGGAGTGTTTTATACTCATCGTCATTGCGGCCACCGAGCCGCAATCCATTTGGGTTTTTTATTTAAATGAACCATATACAGTATAGATCCCGGGTCAGGCCCGGGATGACG
>JBIICS010000032.1:0-24631 GCA_044238735.1 Bacteroidia bacterium | reverse complement strand
GATAAACAACTGACCTACAACACCAGTAATATCTCCTATTGTTGTGATTTGCTTTCAAATTGTATCTTTGATTTATTGATAAACAACACCGGTTGATTTTGTTATATCGCCGCCTAAGTTGTGATTTGCTTTCAAATTGTATCTTTGATTTATTGATAAACAACCGGTTGGTGGTTCAACACTATCTTCCTATCGTTGTGATTTGCTTTCAAATTGTATCTTTGATTTATTGATAAACAACTAAATAGTTATTTTCACTTATTTGTGTTTCGTTGTGATTTGCTTTCAAATTGTATCTTTGATTTATTGATAAACAACTTTTCACACTCAACTAATACTCCCTCGTAGGTTGTGATTTGCTTTCAAATTGTATCTTTGATTTATTGATAAACAACGTATGAGTATGTTGGAAGCATAAATATTAAGTTGTGATTTGCTTTCAAATTGTATCTTTGATTTATTGATAAACAACTAGGGGCAATAGCCAATAACAACGCAAGTGGTTGTGATTTGCTTTCAAATTGTATCTTTGATTTATTGATAAACAACTAAATTTTAATTATTTTAAAAATAATTTAAGTTGTGATTTGCTTTCAAATTGTATCTTTGATTTATTGATAAACAACTAACGTGTTTTATACCTTGCAAGCTTTACAGTTGTGATTTGCTTTCAAATTGTATCTTTGATTTATTGATAAACAACTAAATTTTAATTATTTTAAAAATAATTTAAGTTGTGATTTGCTTTCAAATTGTATCTTTGATTTATTGATAAACAACAAATGCTGCATTACTATCTAAAGGATTTATGTTGTGATTTGCTTTCAAATTGTATCTTTGATTTATTGATAAACAACTCTGCAGTAAGGTGTAGTAGTATTAGTATTGTTGTGATTTGCTTTCAAATTGTATCTTTGATTTATTGATAAACAACTTACGAATTTTAAATCCATGATCAAATTTTGTTGTGATTTGCTTTCAAATTGTATCTTTGATTTATTGATAAACAACAGTTGTACGTTACCTTTATACAAGTAAGTAGTTGTGATTTGCTTTCAAATTGTATCTTTGATTTATTGATAAACAACAAGCCCCTACACTAAAAAAATGCCCAGCGTGTTGTGATTTGCTTTCAAATTGTATCTTTGATTTATTGATAAACAACCGTTCCACCTATAAATGGATATATTGCTAGTTGTGATTTGCTTTCAAATTGTATCTTTGATTTATTGATAAACAACCAATATTTGTTTTTAAATATTGGCTTTTTAGTTGTGATTTGCTTTCAAATTGTATCTTTGATTTATTGATAAACAACTAATCTTGTATCTGTATCATCTGTATAATAGTTGTGATTTGCTTTCAAATTGTATCTTTGATTTATTGATAAACAACGGCGAAGCATAAACATACTCCAAATCATCGGTTGTGATTTGCTTTCAAATTGTATCTTTGATTTATTGATAAACAACCGCAGCGCAAGTAGCATTAATAGACGCTCAGTTGTGATTTGCTTTCAAATTGTATCTTTGATTTATTGATAAACAACTTTTTAGTAGCAGAAGAAAAAGGAATTATTGTTGTGATTTGCTTTCAAATTGTATCTTTGATTTATTGATAAACAACGTGATTTGGCTTCTTTTAGATTATGTGCTTGTTGTGATTTGCTTTCAAATTGTATCTTTGATTTATTGATAAACAACTGGTGAGCCTAAAATATACGAGCCTGACCAGTTGTGATTTGCTTTCAAATTGTATCTTTGATTTATTGATAAACAACTAAGTAAGTAGTGTAAGCATCATAACCACAGTTGTGATTTGCTTTCAAATTGTATCTTTGATTTATTGATAAACAACCAAGTAATAATATATCTTTAATGTGTAACAGTTGTGATTTGCTTTCAAATTGTATCTTTGATTTATTGATAAACAACAAAATGGTCTTTGCTGGAGCATTAAGTAATGTTGTGATTTGCTTTCAAATTGTATCTTTGATTTATTGATAAACAACCGACTTTAATCAATTTTATGAATTATATTTGTTGTGATTTGCTTTCAAATTGTATCTTTGATTTATTGATAAACAACAGTTTTTCATATATTTTAAGCTTTCGTTTTGTTGTGATTTGCTTTCAAATTGTATCTTTGATTTATTGATAAACAACAAACCGGAACAAGATCATTTTAATGGATTAGTTGTGATTTGCTTTCAAATTGTATCTTTGATTTATTGATAAACAACATTACTTTGCTTTTAGATGACTATGGCGATGTTGTGATTTGCTTTCAAATTGTATCTTTGATTTATTGATAAACAACAATATAGACCTAAAGAATTTATTTTATAATGTTGTGATTTGCTTTCAAATTGTATCTTTGATTTATTGATAAACAACAGGTAGGCCTGAAAGGCTTGTTGCATAAGGGTTTATCAGCAAAAAATCAATTAAAAAAATGGTTTTATCAGAATTATAAAAGCGGGCTATAGTCCGCTTTTTTTGTTTCTAAAATAATTCCAGCTGCTGGGGTACATCCGGGTTGTTTTGTGGTTTTTTTCCGTAAAATATCTCCATCTGGCCAAACTGCTTATCTGTAATCTGTAAAATGCCAACCTTACCATGCTCGGGCAAACTTTTTAAAACCCTGCGCTTATGTACATCGGCATTTTCGCTGCTGGCACTGTGCCTTACATACATGCTAAACTGAAACATGCTGAAACCATCCTGCATTAAGTCCTTTCTGAATTTTGCAGCAAACTTTCGTTCTTTCTTGGTTTCGGTTGGCAAATCATACATAACTAAAGTCCACATTACACGGTATGCGTTTAAACGTTCGGTATTTATCATGATTTTTAATTAAAGTCCGGATATAATAGTTTACGTTGTTCTCCCAAAAAACATTTTACTAGGCATACTGCTGTTCGTTGTGCAGCCAGCATAAGCGGACTTTTTTCTCCGTCTATTACCACGTCCATAGCCGGAATTTTTAATAAAACTGCTTTGTGTTCCTTTTTTAACTCGTTTGTAATGCCCATTTGATTTACCATTTCTCGTACCACGCGGTCAACGTATGGCCTGTAAGGCTCCATGAGGTCATCGGCCAGGCAATAGGCGTTGTAACGATTGCTATGGAAAATACCGATAGTGGGAATTAAACCGGCCGCTACAATACTGCGGGCAACGGTGGCTCTTAAAATGGCATAACCATAATTTAAAAAATTATTGGGCGGCGGACCTTCTCTGTAGCGAGTAAAACCGTTAATATCTTTAAACAGCATTTGCCAGTAAAATACAGCGGCAGTTGCTTCGGAGTTATCACTGTCGCCGCTTTTTATGTTGCGGTGTAATGGAATTAAATAATCGGCATTAATACCAATTACTTCCAGATGTTTCTGCTGATTTTTAATTTTATATTCTATCGTTTGCGCCCAAAGTTGCTTTTTTAAAGGAACACTGGCGTTTAATTGTGCTTCAAAACGCTCCTGTTGTGTGCTGTGGCCTTCAAGCGGTAAAAGGAGACTTTGCGGCATATGCCGCTGATCGCAGGTTATTAAAGCAGCATTGTTCTCCTGTAAGGCCTGAATTACTCCTAGGCTAAAAGTAATTTGCTGATGATCGGCTATAACTATTCCGATATCCTCTACAGCAACAGAAACTTGTTTAGTTTCGTTTTCCAGAAAAACATCTGCAACTAATTGTTTGTCTTTTAAACGAATATTTGCTGGATTGCCAAAGTATAGGGTTCGTTTAATCATGGTAAAAACGTTACTGGTTTAAACATCAAAACCTTAAAGGTCTTGCCTGGCGTTAGGCTTTGCGAGACCTTTAAGGTTTTTACGGGTATTCTGAACAATCTGTTTCAATTTACTATAAACCTTCAAGGTTTTTCGAAACCTTGAAGGTTTATAGTTTTAGATTAATCTAAATCATCTATTTCAACTAATTGCTTTAAACTTTTAAAGTGTAATTGTTCTTTTATATATTCCTCAGTACTGCCAAAAAAACCAATCAACTCTTTAGTGTTTTCATTCGAGTTTTTTAAGTAACTGTGGATGGAAGAATATTTCCAATCCAGTGCATTGGATGTAAAGCTATGGTGTACCGGATTGTTGTGGATATACAGGAGTACTTGTTTTAGATAGTCCTCTGTTTTAATTTCTTTGTGTTTAAACCGGGGTATAAACAAGCTGCCTTTTCTGTTGTATACTTTATTAAAAGATTTAGTATATGAGTTAAAGAGATTTGAAAATTGCTGGCTTATTTCTTTAGCTAAAAAACCTTCAAGGTTTTGCACGGCCTTTTGCTTAGCGAAACCTTGAAGGTTTTTAATTACCAAATCTTCTTCCTTAATTTTAACCAGAAAATGAAAGTGGTTAGGCATTAAACACCAGGCATAGGTATCTGCTATGGGTGAAATATAATAAGCCCATCTTTTTAAAAAGAAATCATAGTTTCGTTCTTCAATAAACAGGTTCTCTGAGCCATTGGCCCTGTTATAAATGTGGTAGTGCTTTGAGGTTAAAAGCATGTTTATATTTTAGTTATATTACCTAAAAAATCAATCTTAACCTTAGTACCTTTCATGTTCTCAAGACTTTGAATCACAATAACTCTTTTAGACTTCTTTTTATCTGCAATTTCTTTACCATCAGACACTGATGTCTCTATGTGATTTCTAAACCACCATCCCGACAATAATGATCCAATCTTTTGAATTCTATATAAATTTTGACTTATCAGTTTATAATTGCCTTGTTTAATAGCAATATCTAACTCATCTTGCTTAATGCCAAATACAAACATTTCATTTTGTTGCAGGCTTTCACTAAACATCCATTTGTCATTAGGTAATTTTTCCAGAAAGTTTTGCGGATAATCTTCTTTGTTTTGGAGTATTTTGTCCCATACTTCTTTTGGGTTTTTTATTACAACCGGTATGTTGTATTTTTTCCGTTCTACCGCATGCCAGAAAGTGCAACTGTGTTCTATCTTATTACCCTCTTCATTTATATAAAGAGCAATATGATGGTTGTTACCTGGCTTAACATAACCAATGTTGTTGCCAGCCTCGTCTTTTTTTACAGGTTCCACTGAGGTAAGGCCGGTAAACATTCTAACCGATTTTATTGGTTGTTTTTGCTCTTTATCATAATATAGTGGCGTTTTAAATGCTTCTTTTTCTTTATTGCCAAACTGGGCAAGTCTTTCGGTAACTAAATCCCTTACCTTTTTATCAACTATATAGCCGAGGTCTTTTTCCTTAATGCTTTCTATAGGATATTTAATCACAAATTCCTCTTTTATGCAGGTTGCGTATTCCAGTATTTTTGTTTTTTCTTTATCCAGATAGATGGGTTCTTTTTTCAGAGAAGCTAAAGCCTGTTTCGGATCGTTGTTAAACTGAGCTAATGTTTCCTCAACTAATTTTTTAATGTAGCCTTTAAATATTAAATCCGGATTTTCGAACAAATACTTAGGTTTGTGTTTTATTATTTCCCCGGTTTTTAAATCCCTGTCAAGGGCTTTTATTTTTCCGTAAATACTTTCTTCGCTCAAAGCTCCTCTTGGTATTATTATATTGTCCTGTACAACCTGTTTTTTACCACCTCTTTTTATTTTTCGTTTTCCTGTTGTGGCTACTTTTTTACCGGCTTTAAAAGAGATTAATATCTCTGCTGCTTTTTCTTCTACTTCTTTGGTGTTAAATGGTTTTTGTGCAACGAAATAAGTTTCAAGTAAAGAACTACCCTTTTTAACTTCAACAACCGCTTTTAGCATTTCTTTTTTATTACCATCCGAACTTAATTTATTAATCCTTTGTATAAAACCTTGCTGAGTGCAGGCAATTACTAAGGCATCAACAGCATGATGGCGGTGGTCGTCGCGTTTGCTCCAGTCTTTAATAACTTCTTTTTTGTGTTTTTGTCCGTTATTGGTTTCCCATTCTTTCCACTCGGTTAAACCAAGTTCACGGTATTTGGGCATTTGTAAATTCATTAATACATCATCCCATCCCCAAATTCTTCTCAGGTATTCGGTTACGCTGCCACTTGTACTCCAGACATTACGGCACACTTCCTCTAAAATTTCCTTTGATTTTTTTGCAATGTATTGCGTTTCTCGGAGCTGACGTTCAATAAAATCTTTAGGTATTTTTTCTTGAGGCATTAATAATTTATCCCGTTTGGTTTTTCCAATAATTTTGTTTTTGAATAGAGTATTTACTCTTTCAATGTATTGGTTAAATTCCTCATCGCTTTTTCCTTTCATGTAATCATATGCCGTTTTGTTTCCTTTGGCTTCATTACATATTCTGTGGCTTAGTGTTTTATTGCTTTGCGAATCATCAAAAAGTAATGATTTAGGTATGATGTGTTCTACATCAACATTATTGCCTTTTAAAGCATCTGTTATGCCAAATCCTTTGCCGCAATAAATACAAGTTGCATTGGCTTTACTTTCATCGTTATTAATTTCGTGAAATAAGCGCCATTTAATTATGTTGTTTCGGGTAGCCCTTAAATTATATTCAGTAACAATTCTTTTGCTGATTATTTCATTTTCTTTTTCTCTTTTATTAAGATTGGCAAATGTTTCGTTACGTTCGTCTTTGCTTTGTTTAAGTTCACGGGCAAGTTCAATTCGTATTTCATCTGGTTTGCCGTATTTATAGATGATGGCATTAACAACGTTAATCATCTGGTTAAGTATTTTCTCAACTACAGGTTGCCTTAAGCTATTTTTTTCAAGAAGCTTTAATTTGTCTTTTAATTGCCGTTTAAGATTT
This sequence comes from Bacteroidia bacterium, assembly GCA_044238735.1. GTDB lineage: Bacteria > Bacteroidota > Bacteroidia > UBA4408 > UBA4408 > JBIICS01. Next base: position 17,845 of record JBIICS010000032.1, on the reverse strand, counting down.
TCATCCTTGGTTAAGGAGTTTGAATGATTATATCCCGCAAACACACAGGCATCGCTGTAAACATAACCTTCCATTAAATATGGAAGAATTTTACGTATAGCTTTTGATGATTTATTTCCAAACGCTTGTTTTGTGAAATCTATGTTTGCTAACTTTTCGGCAACAGCTCTCTCAAAACCAAATTTATTAACTAGAGCGTTAGTGCATTCTTGCAAATCTGATATAGAATAAATCGTGTGCCATAATCTGTAAAGGGGCTGTTGTTCAATTTCTGCGCCTATTATTTTGGCTGTATTGCTTTCTAGTACTTCTCCGGTAGATTTATCAATTAAAAATGTTTCTTTATCAGAATCTATTATTGAAAGTTTAAAATCAAGAAGATCCTGATTAAAACTTAAGTCTTTTACTGCATTAATTATTTGCGTTTTTGTTGTATTTCCCTGTATGCCTTTTTCAACTTGTTTGTTAGTATACCACCCGTCATTTTTTTTAAGATCTAAAATCTTAAATAACTCATTGGAGCTTAAACGATCATTGTTATCTAAATAATTAAACAATTCCTGTTTTTTTTCAATGCTTATCTTAAGCTTATCACCGGTTTTATTGTTTATAGTTAAATTATTTATGCTTTCCCAGATTTTGCAAATTTGAAATAGCGGCGAACTCTTTGGGGCAACCTTGGGTCCGGTAAAAACTTCTTTACCTTCTTTGTTTTTAGTAAAAAATCCTTCAAACTCACAAACGCTAACTAATCCTTTCTGTGATTTTAATTTTCTTTGAAAATAAATAATTTCATTACGTATACTGGAAATTAAACTTTCAGTTAATACTTGTGAGTAATGTTTTTTTTGCTGATTTATTATAGCGTCAAACTCTTCAATATATGCCTCGCGGGGAAACACCTGTTGCTTTGTTCTGTAAAATTCATTTTGCTCTAACTCTGAATAGAATTTCTGACCAATTGTAACTCCTTCTTCTTTTATAAGCTGATATCTGTTCTTTACTTCAGCAACATAATCCGTATCCTTCTTATCTAAGTTTGCATCAGCCCTGCTGCTCTTATATCCTCTTTTTTGATTAAGGTGGTACAAAACTCTTCCTAGTTCCTTTAACCCAATTTTCTCTGTAACAGCTTTTGACCTTAATCCCCATATTTCAAGAGGCTTTAGGTTAAATAATGCTTCATCAGACATGTTGTTTTTTAACAACACATCGGTAAGCATTTTTCTTCTTAACTGGTAGCGGTCGTATCCTTTTCGCTGGGTCCTTTTTGTGGTCCGTTTCTGGTTTTTAGAAATCTTGTTTCCGGATGAAAATTCGTCCTTATCATCTGTGTTTAATGGAACTATTCGGCAACCCATTCCTAAAATTTCTTTCTTATTATTGTTTTCAGAAATCAGGGCCCATCCAATTGATGATACTCCTAAATCAAGTCCTAATATTTTACTCATTAAATTTGCTTTTATTCACCAAATTACTAAATTTGCTTAACAATTTGAAGCAAATCACAATAAGGATTATTCCGTTGTGAAAACATTTAAGGCGGGAGTTTATCTCGCCTTTTTTAATGCCTACTAATAGTTGTTCTAATTTATTTTGTTAGTTGGCTATTCATCTATTAACTAACTCAATTCTGACTTTTCTTACTAGTACCTGCTTAAAGTATAATCTTACATTTAACCCACAACCGCTATTCCCTTATCTTTAACTCTCTGTAAAAACTCAAACTTAACCTGGTTAGCAATTTTTGTTGGAATCCATTCCAAATTAAAGGTTGTGCTGTCGCTCGTGTTGTATAATGCAAATTCCAGATCGTTTATGCTTACCGATTTAATATCGGCCCATTTAACCAAAAGTGGTCTCGCGTAGGGTTTAAGTCGTAACTCAATTAAATCGTCGGTAAACTTTATATAAGTAGGTCTTTTATAAAACCATAATTTATTAAACCTAAGAAATCCCAATAAGGCAATAAATACATAAACAATACCTGTAATTAAATATCTCTTACTTTCGGTATTAGAATAATCCAGCAAATTATTAATACCTGAGGAAAGGAGTATATAGGCAAAAATATTATAGAATAATTTATCGGTATTATCTTGATCCTGATTGAAGAGAAAGATTTGTTTTTCCATTATTAAAGTGTTAACATAAACTGAACCTGAAAAAGCCTTGGAGGCTGCATATCGCCCGGTCTTAACATATATTCGCGGTTAAGTACGTTATTTATAATTAACGAAACCTTCCATTTTTCATTTACCTGGTAACCCACACGATAATCAAAAATATAATCTCCATTCTGATTTTTTCTTCTAAAATACCACAAGCCGGGCATTATATTTACGGTAGTGTCTTCAAACAACACATCAATATTTCGTATAAAGCTGTTGTATCGGAAACTTAATCCGGTAGTAAATTTCTTATAGTCTATTTGCACATCCGATTTTACAAGATGTCGCGAACGGTATTTTAAGTCGGTATTTCTTATACGGGCCTCTAATCTAAATGGGTCATTTTGCAGCGTAGTATCTCTCCAGTACGTTAGATTTGTAGGAACGATATACGTATAACCAGCCAATACGGTAGTTTCTACATTTCCTATTTTGCCGGAACCCACTACACTCATATCAATTCCTTTAATGCGGGCAAACCCAATATTTTTAGCAGCAAACCCAACTCCAAAAAATGGATCAACAGCCGGATTACCCCATTGTCCTAATTGAAACTGTATCATATTTTGGTATTCAGTCCAAAATGCAGCAACATCAACAAAGCCATACCAGTTACTAATTTTAAATCCTTGTTTTAAGCCCAGTTCGGCATTCCAGCCAGTTTCAGGTTGAACACTGTCGTTTGGATATATTACAACACCTGCTGCTGCTGTTCTTATAAAGCGCTCGGCAATACTCGGAAAACGATAGCCTTGACCTAATGATGCCCTAACAAACGTTGCCTTTGCTAATTCGTAACTTAATCCAAATCGTAATAAGGGCTTAAAATTCGAGTTTCTACTCAATAAGAGTGTATCCAACCCGGTGCTGTCTATAAATTGTTTTCTAAGTTGCGGTTTTAAGAAATAAATGTCGCTTTGTGTTTCAACCGTATCTATTCTAAAATATTCTCCTCTAAAACCAAAACTCACATTAAGCTTATTAAAGAATTTTTTATCCAATTGCAGATATGCGGCTTTGTTTTCTCCATCATGTAAACCATATAGTTCTGATGAAACGGTGGAGCGATTAAAAACAAAACCCGAAGTAATGGTAAAGTTATTTTCGAACTGTTTTTGATATTGTATGTCGGTATAATACATATCGGCTTTTGAATCTTGTTGAGTGTCATTTAAATTATTGGTACGATAAAAACGGTTTCGCATACTAAACTTCCCTATTTTTTTATGAAAGTAGGTAATGTATGGATCGATGTTCGTTCGGTATGATTCATAGTTAGAAACTGAACCGCCAGACGGACGGTAAGCCCCCGAATCGGCATTTTGCCAAATCAGAAACAATCCGCCTGTATTAAATTGAATGTTGCCATTAATTCCCACGTTTAAGCCTTCAATTTTCTGAAAGCGATATCGGGTGTTAAAATTAAATCGGGCGCGTTGCTCAGTCTCCAGCTCTCGGTAACCTTGGTCGTTAAATCCGGCACCGCCCAATACCAAATCAAAATTTTTTATTTGACGCGAATGAAATAAGGTGATGCCCGAAGTGGTGGGATTTCCGTTTTTCCACCAAATTTGTTTTTTGTTAGGAAGATCATCGTAGTAACCGGTAAAAGAACTTATTTTGGTGATGGGCTCCCCTTTTGGATAAGCTGTTCTCACATTAATTACTCCGTTTAAGGCTGAAGAGCCAAACAGGGCAGAGCTGGCCCCTTTAATAACCTCAATTTGCTCAATATTTTCTACCGGGATAGAGTTCCATTTAGGATCCTGAGCATCCGGCGCCAGTAGGGGTAAATCATCCACCATAATTAAAACCCGGCTACCTGCACCGTACGAAAAACCACTTCCGCCTCTAATATTGGGCTGACCTCCAATTACAGTAACACCCGGGGTTTGTTCTACAACTTGTTGTATGTTGGTGGTATTTTTGCTCTCAATTAATTTGGGTTTAATTACTTCCATAGATACGGTAAGCTCCGAAACTTTCTGTTCGAATTTACCGGCACTAACCACCACGGTGTTTAAAACTGCATCTTCCGAAATTAGATTAAAGTTTAAATTAACTTCTTCGTTTGCGACAGTAATTTTTTGAGTAATCATTTTATAACCTACCGATCTGCATTCTAAAATATACGTTCCGGGGTCTAATTGCAGATTGTATTGCCCGTTTATATCGGATGAAGAACCTGTGGTGGTGCCTTTAACAGATACGGTAGCGCCAACAATAGTTTCTTTATTTGCCTGATCAGTTACAACGCCTTTTAAAATTGTTTTTTGGGCAAATAAATAATTGAAACCGGTTATAATAAAAAGTAAAGTAAATAGTCCCTTCATTAATGCTGTTCTAATCATGTTTATTAAATTCGAAGTCTTAATTTACAAAAAATAATAGAGTAGTTTACGTTGGAAAATTCATTATTTAACATTATTGCGTTAACGCTAATACCGGGAGTGGGAGATATTAATGCTAAAAAGCTAATTGCCTATTGCGGGGGAGTAGATTTAATTTTTAAAGAAAAAGAGGCTAACCTTCAGAAAATACCCGGAATCGGCCCTGCTTTAGCTAAGTCGGTAGCCAATACCCGCCTTTTAAAAAGAGCAGAAGAGGAGGTTGAATTTATACTTAAACATAATATTACGCCTTTGTTTTACTTGCAGGATAATTATCCACGCAGATTAAAGGGAATAGAGGATGCTCCGGTTTTAATGTATTATAAAGGGCAGGCTAATTTAAACGCTGAGCGAATAATTGGGATAGTTGGTACGCGCAAAAATACGGAGTACGGGAAAGAAATTACGGAACAAATTGTACATCATTATCAAGGCTCGGGCGCTTTAATTTTAAGCGGAATGGCTTATGGAATTGATGTGGCTGCTCATAAAGCGGCATTAAATAATCAATTGCCTACGGTTGGGGTATTGGCTCATGGATTAGACCGCATTTATCCTTCAACCCATCGTGCGGTGGCCGAAAAGATGGTGAATAATGGCGGCTTACTTTGCGAGTTTATGTCGGGTACAAATCCGGATCGAGAGAATTTTCCGAAACGAAATCGAATTGTGGCCGGACTGAGCGACGCTTTAATAGTAGTAGAAGCCGCAATAACCGGTGGCGCTCTAATTACCGCCGAAATAGCCAATAGTTATAATAAGGATGTGTTTGCGGTTCCCGGCAGGGTAGGGGATGAATTTTCGGAAGGCTGCAATCGTCTGATTTTTTCAAACAAAGCTAATTTAATTACTTCCGGTGCCGATGTTGATTATTTTATGGGCTGGGAAGAGAAGATTGAAAAGAAGAACAAACAAACATCCCTATTTATTGATTTAACACCGGATGAACAAAAACTTGTAGAAATGCTTAAATCCGATTCGGAGCTAACCATTGATGCTTTAGCTATTAAAGCCGGTATTCCGATGAGCAAAACCGCATCTGCTTTAATGACATTGGAATTAAACGGAGTAATAAGGGGACTACCCGGGAAACGTTATAAATTAATTTAATCTAGCAGTTGAAATTAATTTAGGAAGGAAGGTCCTTTATATTCATTTTCAACATTTAAATTATTACTGTAAATTAGTTTACCAGAACAGGAGAAAACTAAGTGTGTAAGAAAAGAACTAGTGTTAATTTTTTTATCATTGACGGGATGCCAATTAGTTTTTTTAAAGTTGAACTTTTAAGGAATATTTTTGATTTAAATATTAAGTGTTATATCATGAGACATGATATAAAATAAAAACGGGGTAATTTCTTGCCCCGTTTTATTTATGATGTGTAATCCTATTGCTTTATGAATTTTATGGTCTCAGTGTTTGTATCAGTCTTAACATTCAATAAATAAAGACCGCTTGATAAGTTTTCAATATTTAATGATTGATTGTTTGACACATCTGTTTTTAAAACTTGCATTCCGTCTAAAGAGTAAAATGTAACAGTCCCTTTATCGCTCCCAAATTCAAAAGTAATGGATTTACCAGATGGATTTGGGTATACAGAGACACTACTTTTTAAGCTTGATTCTATACCGGTAACATTAGGACATGAAGGGCTGTTTTGATATAAAGCGAGAATTTCAGTCTCATTAATTGCTTTCCCGTATATTCTAACATCATCAATACTACCATTAAAGTTTCTAAAGGTAGCATTTTGAGCACCAATATTTAAAGAAGCATTACCATTAAGTTTAATGCTTGAAAAAGCACTTAAGGTTGCAGATGTATTAAGTTGACCATTAATATAGATTTTATGCAAACCGCCTGGCTCCCATGTAGCGGCTATATGAGACCAAGTGGAGCTGTTTACACCAATTGCAGAAGAAATTATACCGTTTGCTGTAGTGCTGCCATTACCAACAGCCCATAAAATTTTTCCGCTTTGGGCACCTTCAAATAATAGAATAAATTGATCGCCAGACAATGAGTTGTTCCATTTAGAGACGATGGCTCCAGATGCGTTGTTCATAAAAACAGAAGGTTTAATCCATGCGGAGATTGTTAAACCATCAGCAATCGATTCATCAACGATGGTATTAGTATTAATATTATTTACACTAGCAACAACATTAGTGCCTCCGGCTAAAGTAATGGCTCCATCCGCATCATTATTATGACCAATGTCTGAGCTAATATTGCCAATTAAATCAGCGTTTAAACCGGATATTAAATCCTCAGCATTTCCGTTTAGATTGTAACACGCAAACAAATCATCACTATCAGAACAATCCAAAACGTTAAAAACTAAAGTATCAGTATTTACACATCCTTCATTAGACGTATAACTAGCAATTAGGGTAGTGTTTCCGAGGGGTAAATTAGAAGCATAAAATATTCCATTAACAACCGCATTTCCAATAAATGTTGCATTAGGAGGTGTGGTTGATAATTCAAGTCCATTATTGGTATTACAAATGTTCCCGCCAGGATGGTTAATAGTTAAATTTGGTTTTGCAACGGCAGTAACATTAATTGTAATAACGCTATCGCATCCACTTGCAGACACATAAGACTCTATAATTGTAGTGTCTGTTGTTGCCACTATACCTTGAGGGGATGTATATGTTTCACCCTCACACAAGAAAACGTTAGAGGCATATACACTATCGATAACATTTACATTAATTGTAAGTATACTATCACAACCATTAAAATTACTTAAGGTCTCAATTAAGGTTGAATCGCTACTAATGTTAGCACCAAGTGGGGTTGTATAAATTGAACCTTCGCAAAGATTGATATTTATAGAGCCGGATGATGGACTTGCTGGGCTTAGGGTAATCGTTTGTGACATCTCGATGGTGCAATTTGTTTCACAGGTATATACTCCACTCACCCAGTCATTAATTGGATCCATATTAATCAACATACCATAGTGTTCGTTAATGGTTAAGTCAATTACATAATCGCCGGTATTATTTTCAAAGTTAAAGTATAGGAGAAGGTCTGTTTCCGAACCACTTAAACACTTATTCATATTGTTCATAATATCGGATTGAGATAATGCTTTGTTCCAAAAACGAACTTCATCAATCTTTGCATTTAAATTTTCGTTATCAGCACCAGCATTATCTTCGCCAATATAAAATTTAGCATTAGAGCTACTTATTGCATTAATATTAGCTGATCCAGTAGCTACCTCGAAGCCATTAACATATAATGACATTGTTCCGTTATCGAATACAGCCGCAACATGGTTCCAGGCATTAAGTGTTAATACGTTAGTGGCAGTTAGGGTATTAGATCCAATCATTAATCGTAATCCTTTACCATTGTTTAACTGGTCAAAGGTATCGAAGATAAGCACGTCGTTACCAACTGTACCAGCTCCATTATGATTAGAAATAATTCTATCATAATTTATTGATCTGGGGTACAACCAAGATTCAATACTAAACTTAGGTTTAGAGTTCGTGATGCCAAACGAAGTAGAAATTCTGTCGTTTGTTCCGTCTAGATCCAACGCTTTTCCATATGGTTCAATGCTCGCAACGATCTTTTCACATTTACTATTATTACCCGATACCCAATCGTTAGCTGGATCCATAGAGTCTAATGTTCCCGTGAAACCTCCTACTATGTCTGTTATGGTAGTCCCGTTAATTTTATCAAACTTAAAATATGCCAATAATCCGGATTCATTACCCGTAACGCAGTTTGAAATGTTATTGGAAATTTCACTTTCAGATAATGCTTTATTCCAAAAACGGAATTCATCAATTTTACCGTTAAAAAATTCAGATGTGGAACCCGTAACGGTTTCTTCACCAAAGGAGTACGCGGCATTTGCTGATGTAGATCCAAAATTTGTAACGTTGGAATTTCCGCTTCCGGCTAAAGTACCATTTACATATAATTTTATCGATCCGTTATCAAACGTTGCTGCAACATGATTCCACGCATTTAGTGTTAAAACATTGGCCACAGATACCTGAGTTGCATTAGTATTATTTAACATATAAAGCCTCAATCCTCTGCCATTATTTATACTATTGTATGTATCAAGTACTATCTCTCCAATTTGCCCGACCCCAGTAGTATAATTAGAAATAATGCGTCTGAAAGAGTTGGCCCTAGGATATATCCAGCCCTCTATAGTAAAGGTATTGGTTGTATTAAATTTAAAATCGGTAATTACTTTGTCATTAACCCCGTCAAAATCAAGTGCAGTGCCTGGAGCATCTATAACGCTTGACGACTTACCTCCGAGCACCTTGAAAGTTTTTGTTTCCGTTAATCCGTTTACACTAAAATTGATGGGACCACCCGTTCCTGTAACTGGTCCGTCAGCAATAATATTTGTTGTAGTATCTATCAAAAAATAATTTCCACCAGCAACCGAGCCGGAGATAGAAACAGTTGTTGAACCTGAACAAGCAAACGGAGTATAAGTTATCGATTCATCATTATATTGAACTACATTAATAGTTATTTGTTCGATATCGTTATTTGATAAACCTGTACAGGTATAGGTTGTAGTGACAGTCGGGTAAAAAGCTACGCCATTAATAACTCCATCACTCCAGCTGTAGCCCACAGGATCACATGTCCCCTTTAAAGTAACCGATTCGCCACTACAAATAGATGTTTTATTAGCTATAATACCTATTTGAGAAACGTTATTTTCTAAAGCACCTAAATCAACAGTTCCTCCGAATATACGTGGATTACCCAACAGATCAGTTGAGCCGATATACAAAGCATTTGATAAACCGCTATTTACTGCAGGAGAACTGCATTGTAAACTAAAATCATTTTGTTCAGAGTTGTTAAACTTTATTAAACCCGAACTAATATTAGTTAAGGAAGAAGCAAAGGTAAAACCCGCATTTCCGGCATCACAAAAGCTATTAGAAACTGAGTAACCGGAAGTATTATTTCTAGACACATCATTACCTAATCCTGGAAAGTTATTTGAAAAAATACAGTTTACAATTTGTAATTGAGGATTACCTGTGCTTGAGGACAAGAAGATACATTTTCCAGAACCACCAGCTCCGCGGGTATTTTTAACGAATGTACAGTTAATTATTCTTGATATGGGAGTGTTCTGAACAACTATAGCTCCGGCATATCTTGCAGCTGTATTTCCATTAAATAAACAATTTACAACAACATTAGAATCTGCATTTGTTAAATAGACAGCGCCAGCGTCATATTGATTGGTAGTATTTGATTCAAAAATACATTTTTCAACTTTAACTGCTCCCCCTATTCCATATATTGCGCCGCCGTGTTGTTGAGCATTATTATTAATGAATTTACAATTACGAATGGTTGGTTTGCTGCCGTTTGCAATATAAATAGCTCCACCTGTTTGCTCTGTGCTTCCAGTCCCAACTGCCTTACCGTCTCTTACTGTAAATCCATCAAGTAACGTTGTGTTATCGTTGCCATCAAATCTCACTGTATTAAACGCAAATACTCCGCCACCCATGTTTCCAGACAATATTGTAGGGTTAGCCACCCAGTCTCTCTGGCTTAGCGATGTTTCGTCTCCGTTAAAACCGCCATATACCTGAACATTGTTCTTAACGCGAAATGTTTTTTGACTGTTATTACCTGGTATATTGCCGGTAAAAGATTTTGACGGCACATAGGTGCCCTTGGCTACCCATATCTCTCCCGAGGTTGTATTAAATAATGCATTGTGTAAATCAGTATATGCATTTACCCAAGATGAGCCGTCGTTATTCCCTGTTGCTGTTTGATTTACAAAAGTTTGCGCATCTAGTTTTAGGAAATTAGTAATAAAAAGGATGGAAAGGATGTAGAGACTTCTTTTTAACATGATAAATAAGGATGGAAATAATTAAGTTTAGTTTTAGAAAATTTTGCGCAAATTTATGTATTATGGGTCAACTACCAAATTAAATTCGGGAAATAAAAACTTAACAATAAATTTCAATGGAGTATGTTAATCCATCACAAATTCCTTTTTTAAAAGTTTTATTTCAGCTAAAAGCTTTACCATATCCTGGTCGCTGGTGCCATCATAATATCCTCTGATATGCCGGTCGGGATCTATTAATACAAAGTTAGGGGTATGTACAAAATCATCCGGCCCACCATCACCCTCATTCGCATCTAAATAATAGCCTTTACGGGCTTGCTTGTATAATTCCTTTTTATCTCCGGTAACAAAAAACCATTTTTCAGGATTTGCTCCGTGCTGTTTTGAATAATCTTTTAATACCGAAACCGAGTCGCCTTCCGGATCTACAGTGTGCGAAAGGAAAAACACGTTCGGGTCGTTTTCAAAATCCTTAAATACTTTTTGCATGTTCTTACTCATGATCGGACAAATACTCTGGCAGGTAGCAAAAAAATAGTCGGCTACATATATTTTTCCTTTAAACTTATCTTGTGTTACTTCGCGATTATTCTGATCCGTAAAAGAAAAATCGGGCACAACATGATAAAGGGTATCTTTATTAATTACTGTAAACTCTCCATATATTGGCAATAGCCTCAGTGGCTTATTAGACTTATTCATAAACACAGATAAGGCTATTAATCCAAAACCGACCAAAATTGCAATTGTAATTAAAACTTTTTTCATTGTTTATTTAGAATGGTGTTGAAACTTGATTTTAATGTGTTTATTTCTACTAAATACAAACCGGGGTTTAAGCGCTGTAAAGATAATTGATTTAAGGAACTAAAAGTGTATTCGTTCTCACCAATTATATATACGCATTTGCCATTATAATCGAAGAAATTAACCGACTTTATTTTATCGGTTGGATTTTGATACTCTAAAGTCCAAAGCTCATTCTTTATCGGATTTGGGTAAGAATGTAAAAGATTATCATTAAAATTAAATTCGGGCCTGTTAACAGCATTAAATCCTGAAATGATTTCATAAAATGGATCTATCAGAATTTCCTTAAGCTGATTAGATTCGGTAATTACAGTGTCTATATTCAAACCGTTAATGGTTAGTTCTCTTATTATTGTATCTCCCGTTAATGTGATAAATCCTAGCGGTAATTTTAATTTAAAACAATCCTGATTTAGAAGCGAAGATTGCTGAGATATCATGAGTCTGAGGGAGTCACCCTGCTGTTTCCATTTTAAATTAAACATCGGAAATCCTTCTCCGTATATCCACTGATTAAAAAAGTAATCGAGGTCTTGCTGATAGGTGATCTCGAGATGCTTTTTCAAATCATCGGTATTTGCATAATTGTATTGTAAGTGGGGGTCGTTTAAATAATTTCGGATGCCTTTAAAAAACGCCGAATCTCCAACCGTGTTTCGGAGCATGTTTAAAACCAGTGCTCCTTTGTTATAGCTTAAGCGATAGTTAAATATCGGTTTGTAATCACTAATATCCTCAACAAACGTTTTACCACCCGGCTCAGAGATGATGTTTTTAACCCTGCTTTTACGAATACTTATGTTTAAATTATTACGGTTGGTTTTTTCGTAAACTAAATGTTCGCAATAGGTTGCAAAACCTTCGTTCAACCAGATGTCATTCCAGCTTTTGCATGTTACCATGTTGCCAAACCATTGATGAGCCAACTCATGGGCTAGTAATTCTTCTCCCAAATATCCTTCAAAAGAAATCGTTTGATGTTCCATACCTCCGCCAAAACTGATTTGAGCATGAGCGTATTGTTCAGACTTAAACGGATAATTTGTGAATAAGCTACTAAATAACTGTATGTATTCTTTGTTAATTTTAGTCTGTTGATTATAGTAGATGCTGTCTTCGGGGTAGGCATAAGTAATAACAGGGGTATGTTTATTCTGAATGTATATACTGTCTCGGTTTATAGTATAATTAGTTACTGCAACCGCAACTAAATAGGTTGCAATGGGATACCGGTGTTTAAACCTTGTAATTACATAATCATTATTCGTTTGTTTGTATAGAAGAGAACCGTTAGATAATCCAATGTTTCCGCTCGGAACTTGTAATTCAACATCCAGCGAATCCATCTTGTGGTCGAGTGAACCCGGCGATGGCCACCAATCGCCAGAGCCATAGGGTTGCGATATTGTCCACAATACAGGAATATTATTGTGTAGATCGTTTACAAACGAACCAAAACCACTTTCTGGAGGCGTTCCTTTGTAGTATATTTTAAACAAAGTCATTTCCAGTTTGTTCATAGGATTAATAAGCGTAATAGACAAAATATGGTTATGCCGAACATAAGATTTAATGTTATTACCTACAACCGAATCTATAAAAAGCGAATCGGAACAATTTAGCTTAATATGAGTAAGCCCAATGGTTTTAGATTTTACTGTGTAATCTATTTTACCTTCAATTTGTCTGATGGCCGGATTGAGTTTCCAATGGGCAGAGATGTAGGTAAGTTTAAAACTGGTGTCGGAAAGGTCGATTCTTTCTATTGATAGATTTGTATAGGAGTGTTTACAAACAGGATTAGTTTGTCCATAGGCTATTCCAATAATTAAATAAACATAGAGAAATGAAATAACCGAACGCATTTTTACAATAGAAACTAAGTTAAAGATAGAGTTTTATATTCTTTTTAATGATATTTTACCCGTTTAAGTATAACTTTGAAGCGTGAAAAAAATAATTCTTTTTTTGTTAATTCTTGCCGCCCATTCAATTAAGGCACAAAGCTTTAATGCCGGACTATATACCGGATTAGCTGCCTGCCAAGTTGATGGCGACCAGATAAGCGGCTATAATAAACCCGGAGCTATTTTAGGCGCTTTTGTAAATCGTAACATTTCCGAAAATTGGGTATGGCAATTGGAAATGGAATTTATTCAAAAAGGAAGCAGACAAATACCTAAGCCACAAAACGGGAATGTTCATTATCTCATCAAGCTCAATTATATACAGGTTCCTGTTATGTTTAGGTATTTTAATAAGGGTTTTGGATACGAAGGAGGATTATCTTTCGGAACATTAGTTAGATCCGAGGTTCAGAAAGATTTTTCTGTAATTGGGATTACCCCGCTTAATCCGGCTTTTTTTAGATCCGAAGTAGCACTTAACTTAGGCATCGGTACAACTTTAGGGGATCGTTTTTATATAAACTGGCGTTTTAGTTATTCTGTATTACCTATTCGCGATTATACGGTGGGTAGTTCGCTTTTAAGAAGAACAGGCCAGTTTAATAACTTAATGGAATTTACACTGGGTTATCTCATCTCTAAAGCAGGAAAGAAATAAATGGAAAAGAAAAAAATAGTTGTTGCCATCTCGGGCGCCAGCGGTAGTATATACGCAAAGTTATTGCTTCAGGCATTAGATCAAAACAAGCACCAGATTGCGAATGTGGGGGTTGTTTTAAGCAAGAATGCTGCTGATGTTTGGAATCAAGAGTTGGGAGAGGAAATTAAGATTCCTCAAAACTTTAATGTATACGAACGCAATGATTTTTTTGCTCCCTTTGCATCGGGTTCTGCTAAATACGATACCATGATTGTTATTCCATGTAGCATGGGAACGCTGGCTCGAATCGCTCACGGAATTTCCGACGATTTAATTTCTCGTTCAGCCGATGTAATGCTTAAAGAAAGACGTAAACTGGTTTTAGTTACTCGCGATACACCCTTGAGTTTAATTCATATTAACAACATGAAAACGCTAACCGAAGCGGGTGGAATTATATGTCCGGCTTCGCCGTCTTTTTATAGTATGCCAAAAAATATCGAAGAGCTCGCTTTTACCGTTGTAAATAGGGTGCTTGATTTATGTAATATCCAAAACAATTCTTTTCGTTGGGGCGAGGGGAAGTAATGTTTTTTAAAATATTATTTCTTATATTCAATAAATGGTAAGCCCATTAAAAAAGTTAATGCGTGTTTTTATTATTGCATTTATTGTAATAATTGCTTACTTATTGATAGAAGGAAAGATTAAGGCTATTTATCTGGCTACCGAAAATATGTTCGGTAACTTAAAGTGGTCACAACTTTTGATCTCGTCAAAAATAGGTAGTGAACTTACCGATATAAGTAACTGCGATAATGAAAAAAACTTAAGTGTTTTAAAGCGCGAATCCTTATTAAGAATAGATTCGATATGGATGGATATGCGCAAAGAGTTCGATCTTAATGATTATGCCTTACTCATCTTTTTCGGTAAAGACAGTGTTAAATTCCGAATACCGTTAGACTCTACGTTTATTATCTCACAGTCTCCTATTACTAAAATAGAAAAAGAAGCAGTATATGATCAGGTGGTTGTATATGAAAATGGTCAAACAAGTGGACCAGAAGCCAGTATATTTGTAAATATCTCAGAGGATGGTTCCCAGGAGTTTCTGGGCTTATTTTCTCACTTCCAGCAAAAGGGAAATTTAAAAGTTACTTTCGCTGTTTATAAACCTATTCAGTCTTGGTTTACTCTTATTAAGGACGAACTGATGGCGAACCTGTTAGTGTTGTTGTTTATTATTGTAATTACCATTTTCTTTACGGTTCGTTCTGTAAAAAAAATTATAAAGTCCGATCAGGAAATCAAGTCTACACTCTTCGAATCTAACTTGGAATTAAACAGAAAAAACGAAGAAATTACGGACTCTATAAAATATGCCCGATCCTTGCAGGACGCTGTATTAATGAAGCCGGAAGATATTATGAAGATCCTTCCGGAATCGTTTATATTTTATCAACCTAAGGATATAGTTGCCGGGGATTTTTACTGGGTGATGGAACATAGTAATCAGATTTTTTATGCCGCCGCAGATTGTACCGGCCATGGCGTGCCGGGCGCAATGGTAAGCATGATTTGTGCAAATGCATTAAATCATATGGCTACCGAGCAAAACAGCATAACCGCCTCCCTTTTGTTGGATAAAACCAGATCGGAAGTAATCAAGTCGTTTACTGCCGGAAACAACATTAAGGATGGAATGGATATCAGCCTTCTTATTTATAACAAAGAAACCCGTCACTTGCAGTGGTCGGGCGCTTTTAATCCCTTATGGATAATTAATAAGCTAAACGGAAAAGTAACAGAGTTAAAAGCAGATAAACAACCCATTGCCGCATTTTCTGAAATGAAACCATTCACCAATCACACCATTACTTTAAATGATGGCGATGTATTCTATCTTTTTACAGATGGTTACGCAGATCAGTTTGGGGGTCCAAAAGACAAGAAGTTTCGTTATAAGGCACTACAGGAATTATTGGTAAGTATTGTAAACCTTCCATTTACTTATCAAAAGCAAGAAATCGAGCGGGTTTTTAAATCGTGGAAAGGTAATCGCGAGCAAGTAGATGATGTTTTGGTTATGGGCGTTGAGTTTAAATAAATACGTAATTCAGAACCTTCTAATTCAAAAAGCAGAATACTTTTTTCTTTTATGATCAACTCATAACAACAAAGTATTTTTTTAACTTTGCTCACTCAAATTCAGCCATTATGCTAGATAAAAACGGTATTGCCAAGCGCATCGCTAAAGAGGTTAAAGACGGGATGTATGTTAATTTAGGAATAGGAATCCCCACTTTAGTTGCTAATTATATTCCAAAAGGGATTAATGTAGTGTTACAATCCGAAAACGGTTTACTGGGTATGGGCCCATTTCCAATAGAGGGAGAAGAGGATGCCGATTTAATTAATGCAGGTAAACAAACCATTACAATGCTTCCCGGTTCTGCTGTTTTTGACAGTGCCATGAGTTTCGGAATGATACGCGCTCAAAAAATCGACCTAACTATATTAGGTGCTATGGAAGTTAGTGAAAATGGAGATATTGCCAATTGGAAGATTCCGGGCAAAATGGTAAAAGGAATGGGTGGCGCTATGGATTTGGTGGCCAGTGCTAAAAATATTATTGTTGCTATGCAACACGTTAATAAAGCCGGAGAATCCAAATTATTGCCTTCTTGCTCATTGCCACTAACGGGTGTAAACTGTGTTAAAAAAATTGTAACTGAATTAGCTGTTTTGGAAGTGTTACCTAACGGAGGATTTAAACTACTCGAAAGAGCTCCCGGAATTAGTGTTGAAGAAATTGTTAAAGCTACTGCCGGTAAATTACTTGTTGAAGGAGATATACCGGAAATGGTAATTGATTAGGGTTGAAGTATAAAAAAATTTTGACTTAAGTCCGGTTGTTCTAAAATTTATCTTGCTATCAAGTTTATTATTACAACAAGTCATTAATCCCAAATTAAAGCCATCTCTTAAGGCTTTTTCTTATATTCGTGTATGGAAGGTAAAGCAGTCATATTTTCTGCCCCATCTGGTGCCGGTAAAACAACTATTGTGCACCATCTCTTAAAATGCAATCTAAATCTTGCTTTTTCTATATCTGCCTGTAGCCGAAAACAACGGGTTAATGAAATTCATGCAAAAGATTATTATTTTTTGAGTGTGGAGGAATTTAAATCAAAAATAGCTTCGAATGATTTCTTAGAGTGGGAAGAAGTATATACAGATAATTTCTATGGAACGTTAAAATCTGAAATAGATAGAATATGGAGCCAGGGAAAACATGTAATTTTTGATGTAGATGTTGTGGGAGGATTAAACTTGAAAAAACATTTTGCTCAAAGAGCGCTTGCTGTTTTTGTGATGCCCCCTGATATTAAAACCCTCGAGGAACGTTTAAAGTTAAGAAGCACTGAAACTCCCGAAAGTATTGCGCGCAGAATGGGAAAGGCCGATCAGGAGTTACAGTTTGCAAATAAGTTTGATTATATTCTGTTAAACGACAATATGGACAAGGCCCTTAAAGAAGCAGAAAAAATAGTATCCGATTTCTTAAATGAAAAATCAATTTAAAAGGATTCTTTTCCTCTCCGGATGTGTTAATATTATTGGCGGTTTCTCTTCCATCGTCTGGTTCAGAAAATTTTTTGAAATGTTTTATTTCATTCGGTATCAAAAAGAAATACACGCCTCTTTATTACTCAATCACATTTTATTCTTTGCTTTAATAATTATAATTGGGTTCGGATTAATAAAAGCGTCCAGCAGCGTAACTCATGAAAAGTTATTTATACAAATTAGTGCGTTCAGCATGATCTATATCTCGCTCACCTGGATAACAAGTGTAATTAAAGACCATTACAGCTTTCTTTTTTTTATTCCTTCTTTTATAGCGGGTCTTACAGGGCTCTATTTTTTGTATAGCTTTAAAAAGCAAAATTTAAATGAGTAAAATCGGGCTGTTTTTTGGTTCTTTTAATCCAATTCACGTTGGGCATTTACTTATTGCCAATTAT
>JBIICS010000041.1:0-20308 GCA_044238735.1 Bacteroidia bacterium | reverse complement strand
GTTTGTAGTTACTCCTCATAATCCGTTAAAAACAAAAAACACTTTACTCCACGATCGGCAGCGGCTGGAAATGGTTAGGCTGGCAATTGAAAATAATTATAAATACAGTGTAAGCGATATAGAGTTTAATCTCGAAAAACCATCCTATACCGTTAAAACACTGGCATATCTGAGCGAGAAATACCCACAGCATCAATTTTACCTTATCATTGGAAGTGATAATCTTCAAACCTTTAATAAGTGGAAGAGTTACGAGAGTATATTAGGGAACTATAAACTTTTAGTTTATCCAAGGCCTGGTTATGATGGGGGTAATTTTAAGGATCATCCTTCTGTTATCTTTACAGAGGCTCCGGTTGTAGAAATTAGCAGTACCTTTATTCGAGATGCAGTTAAGGCGGGTAAAAATGTAGAATTTTTTATGCCGGAGGCTTCTTTTAAATACATGAGCGAAATGCATTTTTATAAAAAATAAGTTATGACAGATAAATTAAACGTATTATTACTAGGTTCTGGCGGAAGAGAATGTGCTTTTTCCTGGAAAATCTCTCAAAGCCCGTTATTAAATAAATTATTTATTGCTCCGGGTAATGCGGGCACTTCTCAATACGGGCAAAACGTTAACATATCGGAAACAGATTTTGAAGCCATTAAAGTATTTGTTTTAAATAACGGTATCAATATGGTAGTTGTAGGCCCCGAAGCACCTTTAGTAGAAGGCATCTACGATTTCTTTATTGCTGACCCTGAAATTAAAAGTATTCCGGTTATAGGCCCATCAAAATTAGGGGCAACTTTAGAGGGCAGTAAAGATTTCTCTAAACAGTTTATGTTCCGCCACAATGTGCCAACTGCTCAATATAAAACATTTAATGCTGATACTTTAAATGAAGGACTCGCTTTTTTAGAAACTTTAAAGCCCCCTTATGTTTTAAAAGCTGACGGCTTGGCCGCAGGTAAAGGCGTGGTTATCCCCGAAACGTTAGCAGATGCTAAAAAAGAACTAACTGAAATGCTGGCACATGCCAAGTTTGGTAAAGCCAGTGCAAGTGTTGTAATTGAGGAATTTTTAAAAGGAATTGAATTATCGGTTTTTGTTTTAACGGATGGAAAACATTATAAATTGTTACCTGCCGCTAAGGATTATAAACGAATAGGGGTAGGGGATACGGGTTTAAACACCGGGGGCATGGGCGCTGTTTCTCCTGTGCCATTTGCTGATGAAGCTTTTTTAAAGAAAGTGGAAGAACGTGTGGTAATTCCTACTGTTAATGGTTTGCATAAAGAAAACATAACGTATAAGGGATTCATTTTTGTTGGACTAATGAATGTAGGCGGGGACCCCTATGTAATTGAATATAATTGCCGAATGGGGGATCCTGAAACAGAAGTTGTTTTACCTCGGATTAAATCTGATTTATTGGAGGTGTTTGTGGCAATTGCAAAACAAGAATTAAACAAAGTATCATTTGAACTCGACACCCGAACTGCAGTAACGGTATTCTTAGTTTCTGGCGGTTACCCAGGCGATTTTGAGAAGGGTAAGGTAATGACTGGTTTTAATGAGACTAACGGTTCTATATTATTTCATGCGGGAACAAAAGAAATTAACGGTCAGATAGTTACTAATGGTGGCCGTGTATTAGCTGTTACGTCTTATGGGAATACTATTGATGAAGCGGTTCAAAAATCATTTAGAAATGCAGAACTTATAAAGTATGATGGTAAGTATTACCGAAATGATATTGGTAAAGATTTAATGGGTTTGTAGTTTGCGCACTGATTATTTTTTTAAATTCTGATTCGCTTAGATTAAAGAATAGACCTTTAAACCTATAAACGCTTAAACTGTTTGCCTATTTAGCAGGTAGTTTAACAACTTCCACTCTTACTTTAGTGGTTCCTTGTTTTAAGTAGTTAAGTTTTCGTGCACCGGCCGCACTTAAATCCAAAATTCTTCCCCGGTGTGGAATCCGGTCGTTTACTCGAGCATAAATCGTATCGCCTGTATTTAAGTTTGTTACTTTAATTATGGTGCCAAAAGCCAGGGTTTTATGAGCGGCGGTTAAACTATCCTTATGAAAGCGTTCACCGCTGGCTGTTTTTCTACCGTGAAATTTATTTGCATAATAGCTGGCAGTTCCGGTTTGTGGAGGTTGAGAATACACTCCAAGAAAAGCAATTACAAAGAGAAATATAAATATTAACTGGTTCAATAAAGCTTTTTTGAGTTTTTTAAGTTTTACTAAGTAAAGAAAAATTGTATTGTGAAACAAAGTATTTATCTTAGCTATCCGAAATGAAAAGCGATAGCATAGTTATAATTCCAACCTACAACGAAAAAGAAAACATTGAGAAAATGTTGCGTACGGTAATGGCTTTGCCTAAAGCGTTTAATGTGTTAATTGTTGATGACGGAAGTCCGGATGGAACAGCTGAGATTGTTAAAAGATTGATGCTGGAGTTTACCGATAGAATTTTTATAGAAGAACGTAAAGGGAAATTGGGTTTAGGCACTGCCTATATTCATGGTTTTAAATGGTCGATTGCTCGGGAGTATGATTTTATATTTGAAATGGATGCCGACTTTTCTCACGACCCAAATGACCTGGAGCGCCTATATAAGGCGTGTGTAAACGGAGCCGATGTTTCAATTGGATCTCGCTATTGCAAAGGGGGAAAAGTTAAAAATTGGCCATTGGGTCGTATTTTAATGAGTTATTTCGCTTCTGTTTATGTAAACTTAATTCTTTGGATTGGTATACACGATACAACAGCCGGCTTTATTTGCTATAAACGACAGGTATTAGAAAAAATGCCGCTAGACAATATTCGTTTTATGGGTTATGCTTTCCAAATCGAAATGAAATATAAGGCCCAAAAACTAGGGTTTAAATTGGTGGAGGTCCCTATAACATTTATCGACCGTATATTAGGAGCCTCTAAAATGAGTACTAGAATCTTTAAAGAGGCGTTCTGGGGAGTAATCCAGATGCGATTTGGGATTTAATCTACTTGAAGTATTCTCTAAAAAATAGTTAAAACCCTGATATTCAGTTTTTATTCCACAATATAACCGAAAATTACCGTTTTCAAGCGAACAATATATTGTTTAAATTTGTTAGATTACTGTTAATTAGAGATTAAGATGGATTTCAAACCCGGAGAATTATTAGCTCAAATTCAATACCCCCAAGACCTTAGAAAAATGTCGGAGGAACAATTGGAGCAAGTTTGTAATGAACTGCGCCAATATATAATCGATTTAGTTTCGGTTAAAGGTGGTCACTTTGGTGCCAGTCTGGGTGTTGTAGAATTAACTGTTGCACTTCATTATGTTTTTAATACTCCTCACGATCAATTGGTTTGGGATGTCGGTCATCAGGCTTACGGTCACAAAATTTTAACCGGACGAAGAGATGTTTTTCATACTAACCGAATTTATAAAGGGATTAGTGGTTTTCCTAAACGTTCCGAAAGTGAATACGATGCTTTTGGTGTTGGGCATTCCTCCACTTCCATATCCGCTGCATTAGGAATGGCGGTGGCCAGCAAATTGAAAAACGATAAACAAAAGCAACACATTGCAATTATAGGTGATGGATCCATGACCGCTGGTTTAGCATTCGAAGCGCTTAATCACGGGGGTGTTGAGGATACCAATATGCTGGTAATCTTAAACGATAACTGCATGGCAATCGACCCTAACGTAGGGGCGCTTAAAGAATACCTAACCGATATCACCACTTCTCATACTTATAACAAAGTGAAAGATGAAGTTTGGAAAATATTAGGTAAAATTTCTAAGTTTGGTCCAGATGCCCAAGCCATTGCTTCTAAAGTTGAAAATGGAATTAAATCGGCCTTATTAAAACAGAGTAATTTATTCGAATCATTAAAATTCAGGTATTTTGGTCCAATTGACGGGCATGATGTTAACCACCTGGTTAAAGTACTAAACGACTTAAAAGATATTCCCGGACCAAAAATTTTACATTGTTTAACGGTTAAAGGGAAAGGCTATAAATTTTCTGAAGAAGGTAATCAAACGGTTTGGCATGCTCCGGGTTTGTTTAATAAAGAAACCGGAGAAATTGTAAAGGTAACACCTAAAGAACCTCAACCGCCTAAGTACCAGGATGTGTTTGGGCATACTATTGTGGAACTGGCCGAAAAGAATGAAAAAATTGTGGGTATAACACCTGCTATGCCAACGGGCTGTTCTTTAAATATAATGATGAAAGCCATGCCTAATCGGGCTTTTGATGTTGGTATTGCAGAGCAGCACGCCGTTACGTTTAGTGCAGGATTGGCAACTCAGGG
The DNA here is from genome assembly GCA_044238735.1 of Bacteroidia bacterium. Classification (GTDB taxonomy): domain Bacteria; phylum Bacteroidota; class Bacteroidia; order UBA4408; family UBA4408; genus JBIICS01. Next base: position 15,985 of record JBIICS010000041.1, on the reverse strand, counting down.
ATTAATTCCTTTTTGTAATATTTATTCCTCATTTATGCAGCGTGCATACGATTCGGTTGTTCATGATGTGGCCTTACAGAATTTACCGGTGGTGTTTTGTTTAGATAGAGCCGGTATTGCCGGAGCTGACGGACCAACCCATCACGGAGCGTTCGATATAGCTTATTTCCGTTGTATTCCAAATATGGTTATCTCTGCCCCTATGAACGAGGAGGAGTTAAGAAACCTTATGTATACTGCCCAATTAGGTAAACATGGTCCATTCTCAATACGTTATCCCCGCGGCAATGGTGTTATGACGGATTGGAAAACCCCATTCAAAGAAATTAAACCGGGCACCGGAAGAAAAATAAAAGACGGTATCGATTTTGCAATATTAACAATTGGTCACATTGGTAATGAGGCTTCAAAAGCAATTTCAAAACTTGAAAAGCAAGGGTTCTCAGTTGCTCATTACGACATGCGATTTGTAAAACCATTGGATGAAGTGATGCTTCATGAAATCTTCACAAAGTTCAATAAGGTTATTACTGTTGAAGATGGATGTATTCAGGGTGGATTTGGCTCTGCTATCGTAGAATTTATGACGGATCATGGCTACCAAGCTCAGGTTAAGCGTTTGGGTATGCCGGATAAATTTATCGAACATGGTGAGCAAAAAGAACTTTATGCCGAATGTCATTACGATGCTGCTGCTATTGAAAAAACCGGTTTTGAAATCATGCTCAATGCTAAAGCAGCAATTGCGTAATTAGGTTCAAGATTTCAGATTTGAAGATTTCAAAATTCATGATTTATTTTTAATTAATCTGATAATCCATCTTATTTCCCCTTTTCAGCTGTGGCAAACATGGCGCCGTTAGATTCTACTGTTTTCTTTATAAAAAGATTTGTCTCTTGTTTAATTAACAAGAAACTTTCGTAATCGGTTTTATTAATAAAATATTCGATGAGTATTTGAATACCCATATCGCTGTATTCGTAAAAACGAACTCGGTGCTCGTTTGTAACAAAGGTATGTTGGTGTAAGAATATATCTAACTCTTTCATAATATTCTCTAGTTGCATCAACTTTGTTTCATGAGAAAGTGTAATTATAGATTTTACTTTACGCTCGGGCCTTAAAGATAAATTATCGAGCTCTGCATCAACTAACTTTTTATTGGGCACGGTTAAAATAGATTTCTCTTGTGTAATTAATCTTGTGCTTCTAAAGCCAATTCTATCTACAGTGCCACTCGTATTACCGAACTGAATAAAATCACCAATCTGAAAAGGCTTATCCATAAAAATGGTAAAAGATCCCAGTAAATTTTCCAGCGTTTCCTTTGCTGCTAAGGCAAATGCTAAACCTCCAATTCCCAAGCCAGCAATAATGGATGTTATGTTTAAATTAAAAACAGCACCTAAAACAAATAGAATACTAATAATTACGATGTTAATTTTTATTGCATCTTTAACAAACGGCACTAGCATATCATCCATCTTGCCCAGTGTTTTTGCGGCTCTTCTTTTCATTACCAAGGCCACAAAATCAGCTATTCTCAAAAAAACGCGAGCGATAGAAATAATTAGAAAAATTTGATACGACTTATATATTAACTGGCGCAAACCAAATTTCTCAACCGAAACTAAACGCCACTCTTTTGGGAAGTCTAATTGATCAAAGGCCAGGAAAAGAAAAATTAAAATAACGAGGTTTCGAAATGGCTTTTTTACATGATCCAGAAAATCTTCAAATATTACATCGTTTAAATACTGCTTAAATAATTTAAATAAAATACGAGGAAGTAATTTAGAAAAGAACAAATTAAAAATTACACCTAAAAGTAAAATAGAGCAGCATAACAGGTAACTTTGATAGGTGTTACCATAAATTTCTTTGTATAAAAAAGTATAATCCATAATTTAACTTAGAATATGAGGATAATATAGTTTAACTTCTTGCTCACTAACATCTAAAACGGCATCTAAACCAAAGTATATGGCTTTATTAAGCTCCTGATGGCCGGCGGGAAAATTAAAACAAACCGGATAATGATACTCTTTAACTGCATCAGCTATAATTTGATATGCATTCTTACCAAACGGAACTGTATTATCTTTCATATCGGTAAAACCCCCAACTATTAATCCGGCCAAATTTTTTAATTTTCCGCTTCGTTTTAATTGAATCATCATTCGATCAACATGATACAGGTACTCATCCAGGTCTTCAATAAAAAGTATTTTACCGGATGTTTCAATATCGCTACCAGAAGCGGCCAAGGCATATAACAATGATAAGTTTCCACCTATAATTTTTCCATGCGCTTTTCCATTTTTATTGCCTAGATCGGTCGGAATTAAATACCTCAGTTCCTCCCCAAATAAGGCTTTGCGCACACTCTCCAACGCATCTTCATTAAGTTTAAAATTAACCGGCATTGTACAATGTAGAGTCGCCATTTGATGTTGAGTGCATAAATGAGAATGCAATACCGTAACATCACTATAGCCACAAATCCACTTGGGCCTGGTTTTTAAGGGATCAAAATTTATTTGATCTATAATTCTAACGGTTCCATATCCGCCACGAACCACTATTATGGCATTAACATCTTCTCTATTAATCAGTTCTTGTAATCCCTGTGCACGCTGGTAATCAGTACCTGCATATTGATTATCGCAACTGTATATATTGGAAGACAATACAACCGTTAAGCCCCAACCTTTTAAAATCTCAATAGCCGGTTCTAAAACTTCTTTATCAATTTTTCGGGCTGTGGCACAAATCCCAATTGTATCGCCTGAACTTAAAAATGGAGGTATTAGCATAACATCAAACTAGTATTTAAAGATAAGAATTGTTTAGTTTTAACGTTCGCTTTAAAGGGCCCTCTCCCCATATCCTCTATTTTGTGTGAAATAACCTAAATTTAAAATCTTTTAATAGTTAAAAACTAAGATTTAAGGTCTTTTTACATAATTTGCATAAAATTTACGGTTTATGAAAAAAATAATTTTATTCGCAGTTGTCATTAGTATAGGTGGAATAGCTTTTGCTCAGAATAAAGGTTTTGATACAAAAAATCTGGATAATAAATGTAAACCCTGCGAAGATTTTAATCAATACGCCAATGGTGGCTGGTTGATGAATAATCCAATACCGGGTGACCAACCGGCATGGGGAAACTTTAATGTATTGATGCAAAAAAATCAGGAAAAATTAAAAAGTATTTTAGAAATACTTGGTAAAACAAAACAGGTCACTGGAAGCAACAAACAAAAACTGGCCGATTTTTATGCCATGGCTATGGATGTTGAGAAAGTTAATAAGGATGGTTATTCACCTATAAAACCTCAATTAGATAAAATTAACTCCATATCAAACAGAGCCGATTTGGAAAATGTTATTGCTTTGCTGCATACCCAAACGTTAAGTGCTGGTTTTAGCTTCAGCTCGGGTCAGGATTTAAAAGACAGTAAACGCGTTATTGGAGAATGCGGTCAGAATGGCTTAAGTTTACCCGACAGAGATTATTACCTCAATCTGGATTCTCGCAGTGTTAAGATCCGCGAGGAGCTTTTAAAATATATTACTAAATCATTCATATTAATTGGTTTAAGCGAATCGGAATCCAAAAGCAATGCAGAGATCATTCTTGATTTTGAAACACAACTTGCAAAAGCCAGTTTAACCAGAGTTGAGATGCGCGATCCTTATGCCGTATATCACTTAACCAGTTTAAACGACTTAAAAAAATATACTCCTACCTTTAACTGGAACAACTACTTAAAAAATATTAACTGTCCGCCAGTAGCCGAAATAAACGTTGCAATGCCAAAATTTATGCGTGCTTTCGACTCTTTACTAGTTAACAAAGATTTAAAGATATGGAAGACTTATTTAAGCTGGAGGGTAATTAACGAAGCCTCTCCATATTTATCAGAGGCCTTTGATCAAGAGCATTTTTACTTCCATAAAAAAGTATTAACCGGTACCGATAAACAACAAGACCGTTGGAAAAGAGCGGTACAGGCAACCGATCTTTTTCTGGGCGATGCACTTGGCCAGGCCTACACCGAACAATACTTTACTGCCGACTCTAAAAAACGCGTTTTAGAGATGATTGCCAATATAAAAACAGCTTTAAAAATGGACATTGCCGAACTTAAATGGATGAGTGATTCTACCAAAAAAAGGGCACTGGAAAAACTGGCAACCTTTGAAGATAAAATTGGATATCCGGAAGTTTGGAAAGATTATACCTCTTTAAATATTGGTAAAGAATCCTATTACAGTAATGTTTTGGCAGGAGCTCAGTACGAATACCGTCGTCAGTTAAATAAAATAGGCAAACCGGTAGATCGTAAAGAATGGCAAATGACTGCCCCAACCATAAATGCATATTACAACCCATTAATGAATGAGATCGTTTTCCCTGCTGGAATTTTACAACCACCGTTCTTTGATCCGCAAGCAGACGATGCCATAAACTATGGTGGAATGGGTGCTGTTATTGGGCATGAAATAACGCATGGTTTTGACGATCAGGGGGCTCAATTTGATGCAGAAGGAAACCTAAAAAACTGGTGGACAGATAAGGATCTTGAAAATTTTACTAGCAGAGCAAAATGCATTATCAATCAGTTTAACGGCTATACTATACAGGATAGCTTGCACCTAAATGGAGAACTTGTTGTTGGAGAAAGCATTGCCGATTTAGGCGGTTTAACACTTGCCTACTACGCATTTCAAAATTCATTAAAAGGAAAGACTGCTCCAAAGCCAATAGATGGTTTTACAGCCGATCAACGTTTCTTTTTAGGTTGGGCTCAGGTTTGGGCCACCAATATGCGTCCGGAGATGGAAAGACTTAAGCTTAAAACAGACCCGCATCCAAATCCTAAATTTCGCGTAAATGGCACATTATCAAATATGGACGCTTTCCAAAAAGCATTTAATTGTAAAGAAGGTGATAAAATGATTAGAAATAAAGCAGAAAAATGCGAAATTTGGTAGATTGTGTTTAATGGCATAATGATTGAATTAATTTTTAAAAAAAAGAAGATGAAAAAAATACTATTAGTTGTTTCTGTAATTGGTTTAACCATTATCGGATACAGTTTTATTAAACCCAACCATAACACGCCTGCAACAACTGTTACTGGAACAGGAACCAACATTGGAGATGTTGCACCTGAGTTAAAGTATAAAAATCCAGAGGGTAAGGAATTAGCGTTAAGCTCAACACGCGGTCAATTTGTTTTAATTGATTTCTGGGCCAGCTGGTGTGGCCCTTGTCGAATGGAAAATCCAACTGTTGTGGCTGCCTATAATAAATTTAAAGACAGAAAATTTACCATTTATAGTGTTTCACTAGACAAGAATTCGGCGGCCTGGACCAGCGCTATGCAAAAGGACGGTTTATCATGGCCCAATCATGTTAGCGATTTAATGGGGTGGCAAAGTCAGGCTGCGGCCATTTACGGCGTAAACTCTATTCCTACTAACTTTTTGTTGGATCCTGAGGGCGTTATTAGAGCAAAGAATTTAAGAGGTCATGAATTGGCCGCAGCTATTGAAAAAGTGATGGCAGACTTCAATGAGTCCCACCCATCAAAGAAGAAAGCCAAATCAGAATAATCAATAGATTTAGGAATAATAAATTTAAGACCCCGGCTAAACCGGGGTTTTTTTTACCCGTTATTTAAATTCTTTTCTTAACACAACAAGATAGTTGGTGAAATTCCTTGAAAGTTAGACTGTAAGAGGGATATACGAAAGTTTAGTGAAAGTAATTTCACTAAACTTTTTGTATAAGAGAGATCAAAAAAAACCCCGAGCAATCGAGGATTTTTTGAGATAAATCTCAAAATAACATAACAAAAGGATCTAAAGAAAAGCCCGTTATACGGGCTTTTCTGCTGTTTATAAGTCCAATAGGATAAAACCGAATTTGCTTGAATAAAGGCATTTCTGTATGTAATTTCGTATGTAACAAAAGCCCAAAAAGGACGTTATTTATATACTTAGAGATACGGAAAAATGGCAGAAGTGAAATTTTACCTAGAAAAACGGAAAGACAAGTTAACAGGAGAACTTGTAAAACACAACGTACCTATATTGCTATTTTACAGTTTTAATGGTAAAAGATTGCAATATTATACAGGATACCGAATAGATGCAATAAAGTGGGATGAAAAAGGAATGAAAGTAAAAAAGAATTACTCCGAAGCATCTGAGATAAACAAAGAACTTATAAAGCTAACCGCAAAAATCGACGATATACACAGCAAAGCAAAAGCGTTAGGAGATAATATTAATCCCGACTACTTTAAAGACCGATTGAATGGAAAAAAGAAAGAAGCAAAAAACGGAGATTTAATATGGGAATACTATCAGGAGTATATAGATTCTTTAAAAATAACCCTAACGGCAAAAAGTATTATAAATTCAAAGCTAACGCAAAAGACCTTAGAAGACTTTAGTAAACAACGGCGGTTTTCATTACGATATGAAAATATTGACCCCTATTTTTGGCAGGAGTTTTTTGATTGGTGCTACAATACTAATGAGTGGAATAATAATTATACAGGAACGCACATAAACAAATTTAAAGCCTTTTTAAATTGGTCGGTACAAAGAGGATACACCACAAATATAGATTTCAGAAAAGTACGTTCAGTAAAAGAAAACACAGAAATCATTTATCTGCAATACGAAGAAGTATTACACTTTTATAAATTTAAGTTTAAAGATAAAATACTGAGCATGGTAAGAGATATGTATTGTTTGGGATGCTTTACAGGATTAAGGCACTCCGATATTATAAAACTAATGCCCGAAAACATACAGGAAAACCAAATAGTATATAGAGTAGTAAAAACCAAACAATCCAATATTATCCCACTAAATAAATACAGTAGGGAAATACTCAAGAGAAACGCAAATAAACACGCTCCGTATAGTATGCTACAAATGAAAGTAGAGCCTATTAGTCAGATTTTAAAAGATGCTATGAAAGAAGCAGGACTAAATCGCACGGTACAAATAGTTCACTTTAGAGGAGCAGAGCGAATAGATGAAAACAAACCCCTTTGGGATGCAGCAACCTTTCATACCAGCAAAAAAACCTTTGTAACCAATTTCCTTGAAAGAGGCGGAAGTTTAACAACCGCAATGGCAATTACCGGAAATAAAAGTTATTCCGTTATAAAACGTTATTTTAAAATAGCCGATAAATTTAAAGCGCAGGAAATGGCAAGGATTTTCGGCAAATAGAAGAAGTATTAAAAACAATAAATGAAATTAACTTTCGCCTAAAACCGTTTGATGTATTTTATAAAAATCACCCAAGGGCGAAAGTAAATTATTTATCTGTTTTAAAACATCCGTATCCTTTAAATCAGAATACGTTATTATTACAGATAAAACACGAAGGTACTTATCTAAGAAGTACACTTTTGCATGCGTACCGTTTTCAAATACGTATAAAGAAAGGTCATTTTTAATTGCATCTAAAAATTCCTGATTAGTAAAGAATGATTCTTTAAAATCCAATTTTTGCTGTATGTATCCGTAATGCGAGTTAGGAATATTTGTTTTAGAAAGTAAAAGTTCAAAAACACGATTAAAAATGTTTACATCAAAATCAACAACTTGTCCCAAATGAACACCAAAATACGATTGTATTTTAGAAAACTTTTGAAATTCAAAGCCCATTAGAAAAGCGCCCTTTTCACTTTCAGTAATAGCATTGTTTTTATTTTTTCCACTTCTTTTAAATCCAAAAATTCTATTTAAAATCTCTTTCATAATTACTTCTATTTCAAATAAATTTAGGACAAAGCAACAACAATTACAACTTTATTCCAGCCAAAGAAACCCTTAAAATTATCAGTTACGATACGTCTCTATGCAGTCCAGATAAGGCTTTCAGAGAAAAACACTTCGATTTAAGACAATTCAACCAAAGAGACGTCTCAGACGTTACAGGAGACGTCTGAAACGTCTCTTTTTAAACAGTATAAACGGCTAGGATACAGTCCGGCACTGCATAGAGACGTATCAGTACTAATAAATTAAAAAGTAATAAAAATAAAGACTAAGCGTTTTATCTTTGGTAATAGTTTAACACATCATTTAACATGGCACGAAAGAAAAAGGGCGACAATGAGGAGCAAAACAACAAGGATATATTTAAAGATCTTCCAGACGAAGATTTACAAAAGGAAATAGATAAATACCACTTAGAAAATCCCGACGCTGAAAAACTTACACTTGAACAATATAAGCTGGGAATAAAAACATTGTTTGAACGGTTGGAGAAAGCATTTTTGAATGCTAAAATAGAACCTGAATTAGCTAAAACCGATCTTACTAATCTGTATGAATTAAACCTTAGGATGATGACTACAGTTGAACTCATTACTTCTCTTGACCCAATCTCCGACAACATTAGCAATACTATGCAATTATTTACTTACCTGAATCAGGAAAATGTAAAATTGAAACTCCCGGCAGATTATGTTAAAATAGTCTACACCGTGTTAGCTTCAAAAAATTTATATAACAGTGAAAATGAAATAGAAGCAGAAATCGAGAAGTGCGGCTTTTCATTTCAAACCGAAGAAACCCTTCGAAAACACATTGAAGAAAATCCCGATATATACATACCGGCTAACAAAGATGAAAACGAATATCAAAATCCCAATTATAGGCGGTATTATTACAACTTGATGTCTGATTTAAACATTGGAAGAAATAATATCTATTACGGAAAACTATTTGCCTATAAAATCACACATTTTGCATTAGACGAAATAGACCCCTTTTTAGACTACCAGTTTAAAAAATACTTCTATACTGATATTGTGGAGTTTGGAAGATTTTTAGACGTTGTGTTACTCGCAAATAAAGATAAATTAAACGAAGAAGTACAATACGTTGTAAAAAGTTGGATAGAACTTAAAAAGCGAACAAGCAGTAATGAACAGTTAATAGATGGCATGGTAAACCAAGCTTTTAACAATAGCGAGATTAGCCGTAAAAAACAAGTCTTAATATTCTATTACCTTTTAAATGCATTAAGTGTGAACCGAAACGAAGTAAGTGTAAGCACACAAGCACGATTTATACACACTGTATTAGGGCAACCCATTAACGACATCAATAACTCACAGTTATACAAACTAATGAAACAGGCCCCTTACCTTAGTGAGGATAAAACATTAATAAAAGATTTACAAGCAGTTAAAACGCTGTTTGATAGCCTCTCTTTAAATACTATTTCGGACATGATTGAAAAAGAAATAAACTCCATTCTTAAAAAATAGATCGGAATTTTAACTGTCATTTACCATTGTAAGGGTTGCTTTTCACAAGTAACCCTTTTTTTATGTCCATTAACGGAGAAAAAGTCGGGGAGCAAGTCGGGCTACCCCCGACGCATTTTTTCACTGCAACTTTGCGTTATAAATCAAAACCAAATTAGCTAACAACCGATTTAACAAAACCAATAAAGCGATAAAAACAAAGTAATAAAAACAAGCAAAGAATAACAACAACAAAACCATGAAGAATAAAACAAAGAAAGAGTTAAGAAGAAGTAAGAAAACTGAACATAAAATAATAAGTAAAATGAAAACAATAATCACCATAAAAAGCAGAAAGGAGGTAAAAGATGTATGCCGACCATAAACCGCTGTTTACATTAACCGTAGGAGAGTACACAGCATTGACCAGAACACTTGTAGAACGGGTTTTGTCGGAAAATAAGCAAAACGAAATAAAACCCGTAGCCGAACCCGAAAAAGGAGAGCATTTAAACATCAAGCAATTAGCGGAGTTTTTAAGCTGTTCAAAAATGAGCGTTCACAATTACAAAAAAATGGGAATGCCCTTTTATAGAATCGGACGAAAAATACTATTTAAGAAAACCGAAGTATTGCATTTTATGAAGATGCTTAAAGACAAGGCACAAAGCAGAAAAAGAAAAGAACACTAAACAATCAAAACAAAGAACTGGTTTTAACCAAAAAGCCACTCAATTATTAATTAATCAATTAAAAAATAAAATTATGCGAAAAATATTATTAGAAGTTCCGGCAAAACTAATGCAGGACTTCACAGAAAAGCTAACCTATTTAGAGTTAGAAAATTCAATCATCGGAAAAAACGAAGAAGATGAAATTGAAGTAGAAGTGTATTACGACAAATCAGAATCCGGCAAAGTAGATGAATTAGAGGAGTATCTCGAAGAAATTAAAGAGCAATACTATCAGGAACTGGAAGAAGAAGAGGAAGAGGAAGAGGAGCAAGACGAAGATTAATTTAAACAAACAACCCGCAAATACCTAAATAAATGCGGGTTGTTTAAATTAACCATTACCAATAAGTCAGAACAAAGCTATGAAAAAATGTTTGATGTGTGAAACCCCCTTTAACGGAAAGCGGAACGATACCCTGTTTTGTTCCAACTCCTGTAAAGCAAAACACTGGAGGTTAAAAAAGGAAGGGCAACTAAACGGATTAGCCCCCTTGCCTGATATAAATACACCACCAACTAAACAGGAACTCACTGAGTTAGTATTTAACGATGTAATAGAAACCAATCAAACACAAAACCCTGAAAAAACAGAAAAGGAAAAAGAGTATAAGAATGATAATAATAATGATAAAAAGAATACAAACTTAAATCAGAAAATCATTACAGAACCAAATCATAATACAAACCTGATATTAAACACGAACAATCAAACAAAACCATTTATAAATAAAACGGTACAAATACCTAACCCTAATTATCAATTAACAGAAAAGAAGCTAAACCAATGCAAAGCCGATATAAAAACCTGCATTAGCGAATTGCAAAATATAGAACAACAAATTACAGACTGGCAAAGTAAAAACGGAAACAGTTGCTTTACCATAGGAGCAGGAAGCGGAGCCGTATTAGGCTATCAACTTGGAAGTAGCGAAAACTCAAAGGGCAAAAAGAAAACAGACGACAAGCGTTTGTTATACGCATTTTTAGGCGGAATACTTGGACTTGGAGCAGGTGCAGCACTAAGAAGTGTAACAGAAGAAAGCAGAGAAAAAAACAAAAACGAAGCTTTACAAAAGTTAAAGCAAATGCAAACAGAGTATCAGTATTATTTAGGCAAACTAAAAATACAGGAAAAAGAACTTTTAGCACAACTACAAAAAGAGAAACCGCAAATAGAAAAAACCATTACCTTACTTAATCCTGCTTTTGGAATAGAACCACCAAAACCAAACACCATTGCAACCACAACAAAAAATACAAGCACACAAGCTAACACAAGTACAAACCTATCACAGATTCTATCACAAACACCACCACAAAAACAAAGTTTAGAAACAGATAAAATAAGTTCCATGCAAACCGTTGCCGGAATGAAATACCATTTATTAAACTTTAAAAATAAATGGTTAGATTTTTTTGGATTACCACAAACCAATTTCTTTTGTGTAATACACGGAATGAGTGGAGAAGGAAAAACTAATTTTTCAATACAATTTGCAAAATATCTAGCCGAGAACTTCGGCAATGTTTTATACATAAGCGGAGAAGAAGGATTTGCACCCACCTTTCAGCAGAAAATAAAAACGCTTGGTGCAGCTATACCAAACTTATATGCTGCTGATATAAGAACTGGGCAGGACATTTTAAAAGATGTGCCTAACAAATATCACTTTATAATTATTGATAGTGTAAACAACATGAATATAGACCCTGAATTAATGAAAGCAATACGCAACAAGTTTAAACAATCGGGCATTATTGCCATTTGTCAAAGTACCAAAGATGGTAAAATACGAGGTTCTTATCAGATTGTGCATGACAGCGATATAACCGTACACGTTGTTAAAGGTATTGCCACCACCACCAAAAACCGTTTTAAAGAAAAAGAACAAACCTTCGATGTGTTTGAAGTTTACAGGGAATTCAACCTAAAAAAGGAAAATAAAAAGTTCAATTTAAACTTAAATGATAATACTTTGGATGAATTAAGGAATACTATCTAATATATTTAATTAAAATAAAGATGTAAAACACGTACTTTCAATTTCGTATAAAACACACATACTATAGATTTGCATGTAAATTAATGGAATATAGACTAGAAATGCTTGTTTTTTAATATTTTTTTTCTTATTTTGGCTCAAACAAACGAGTAAGCAGAAAATCGTAAAGAGTATGCTGTATTAAAATCATTTAAACCATGAAGAAATTAACACTAGAAGAAATTAACACTAGAAGAAATTAAATTGAAAAGTTTTGTAACATCGTTATCAAGTTCTCAGTCAGAAAAATTAAAAGGTGGATACAGGCTAGAATCTGTAACATGTAAAGAGGATCCTAAAACAACAGAAGAGAATGTTTCTACTTGTACTGCTTCTGATTCAGGTGATACTACAAATACTGGACAGAAAAAATGCGCAGACCCTAAAGCGTATTAATTGTCAATTTAACTAATATAAAAATATTGGGTTTGAAAACCCATTTAATAACGATGCCCAGATATTTAAATATATTTGGGCATTGTTCAATGTATTTGTTTCATTGTAAAAATTATCTTCTTGACTACATTAGGTATGATTAATCGATTTTTAATACATTTTATAACTTTAATTTTAATTTTTTTTTCATTAAACATCTCTAATGCACAATCTAATGATAATTGTCTGTTAATTGATAAAGATAGTAATATTGACGTGGCAATGTCAGATTTTATTCTTAAAGAGAATTTTAAATTTGACTCAATAATTATAAATAATGATTCATTAATCAATGAATTAGAGAACAAATATTATAGTAATTATTATGTGCCTCCAAAAACTAAACTAGAATATACGGTAAAGAAAAAAAATGTTATTTCAGAAGAAAGAATTCAAGGTTATCGTTATCCAATATTAAAGATTAGAAAAGGAGATTCTTTGTTTCAAGTATTAAATCTAAACAAGCTCTCGAATAATTCTAAATACTTTAATTACGTTTACAAATATAGCCCTGATTTCAGTTTTTTGGCATTTCTATACGATACTACTGGAAATGAAAACTATAAATTAATAGTTGTTGATACTAAAAAAGGAGTTATAATAAGTGAAAATATAAAAAATTTGAGTAAAGCATTTGAGTTTCATCATAACAATCTAATTCTAACAGAAATTGATAGTGTTACATTGAGATGGTCAAAAATCATCTATTTTGATTCTTCAAACTTAACTAAAAAAATAATATATGAAGAATTGAATCAAAATCTTAATACTTATATTGAATTAGTGAATAAACACTATTTAATTCAATCTGAAGGAACAAATAGTAATTCTCAGCAATTAATACTTTTCGGAAAACATAAGAAGTTCAAATTACTTAGTCTGTCTGAATCAGTTGAATGGTCTCAAAATAAAATACAAATATTTAATAATAATATTTATAAATTAACCTACAATATTAATGGAAAATCAATAATTTATTCCGCTAAAGATTATGATACTAAAAATTCTATAAAATGGGAAGAAATATACACACAATGTAATGATACTATAGTTGAAAATTTTTTAATTTATAAAGATTATTTAATTATCAAGGAAAGAAAAGAATTAGCTCGAAAAGTAGTCTTTTATAATCATAAAATAAAAAGTAAAATAAAAATACTGATACCTTATGTGTATTTTGATATTAATATGGACGAAGTTAAAGAATATTATGATTCTCTTGAATTTAAACTTTATACTCCTCTTGTTCCAAAACAGATAATTAGAATTAATGTAAAAGATCAAGTTATATCAATCATCCCACCAACAATTGACAGCGCAGTTTTTAAACCTCAAAACTATGAATTTCATGTTATCTATGTAAATGGCGAAGATTCGGCACAAATACCACTTACGTTATATTACAACAAACAAATGCTTAAAAAACAAAGCCCAATAATTATTGATGCTTATGGGGCGTATGGTCATTTTGATGATTATAATTTTAATAAATATAATATGATTATGGCAAATAAAGGATTTATTATGGCTACTGCTCACGTCCGAGGTAGCGGTGCAAAAGGTTTAAAATGGCACAAATTTGGATCCGGTTTATACAAGAAAAACTCTATATATGATTTTATAAGTTGTTGTGAATATTTAATAAATAACAGGTATACATCAAAAAAAAAATTATATGCTACAGGAGGAAGTGCTGGAGGAATTGTAGTTGGAGGAGCTTTAGTTAGTAGACCAGATTTATTCGGATTTGTCTATCTTAGATCTCCTTTTGTTGATATACAAAACGGGTTGAGCAACTCATCTGAGAATGGTGCAAGTACAAGTTATCTTGAATTTGGAAACCCAAATAAATTAATTGAACTTGATACGATTATCAGTTATTCTCCTTTGCAAAATATTACATCAAAAAATTATCCAACGACGTATATAAGATGTAATAAATATGACTCCAGAGTTCAATATTGGCAAGCAATAAACTTTGCATGTAAGTTGAAAAAACATCAGAATTCTCAAAATCAAATACATTTAAAAACAAATTTAAGTGGAGGGCATATTAAAAGTAATCCAATAAAGGAATTGACAGAGATTTACGCTATAATTATTAAATCATATTTGATCTTAGATGAATAATGATTAATATAAATTATTAATTAGTTAATTAATGAACAACATAGAGCTAATAAGTTATTTCTTAGTGAGAGAAACTCAAGGAATAAGGAAGAATTTAATTATTGAAACTGCTGCAAATAAACTAGTTGATAAATACTTAGAATTTAAAGAAGAATTATGGCTATTGAGTCAGCATATTATAGGTTTAATTTCTTCAATAGAAACGAGTTCAAAAAAAACTAATCAACTTAAATTGATTAAAAATATCACCAAGAATATCGAATTTCAACAAGAAATAGGTTATGAAGATTATATACTATTATCTAAGTATTACTCTCAAGGACTTATTGAATTTATAACCAAGTACAACAAACTATTGTTGAACGAGAAAGAATTAAAAAAAAAAAATTAATGTTGAACTTAAAATAAGTGAATCCGATGAAAGGGAAAAAATTAAGAAAATACTGTTAGATCCTATATTAAACAAAGGACTATTGTTGTCAAGTAAAATATTTTACCGTGACCTTAATTCGTTTAAATTTAATATTGAAGGAACCTACACAAATAAAGAAATAAAACAATTTGATACAAGCCTATATAAATATTTTAGCAGAACACATACTAAAACCTCTCCTCTGGGTTATTTTAACCAAATTTCAAGTGGAAAATTAATTGATATTAATGATGAACTATTTTATTATAAAAAATCAAATAAAATAAAAATCTTCGCTAAGATTAATAATTTTATTTTTAAACACCTTTGTGAGATTTGGTTTAACGATTATACTATTTATCGACATTTCAAATTAAAGATTAACAATACGAAATCTATAAATTCTAATGATTTAGATTTCATTTCTTCAGATGGTCAATTTAACAAAATACAGCAATTAGAACTCAATGCAATAATAATTGAAATAATAAAATATTTAAATAACAAAAAAAATGTAAATTATGAAAATATATTTCGGAAATTAAAATCATTAACAAATGGGGATGCTGATAACAATGATATTAGGAATTATTTACACAATTTAATTGTATGCGGTTTTTTAGAATTTGACTTGGGTATTGATTCTAATGATTTCAATTGGTGTGGTAAAATGATGCGATTTTTCGCAAAAGCAGATGCTTCTTGTTTTATAACTGAGACTAAATTACTTAAAGAGATTGATGATTTTCTTAATGTTTTACCTAACATAAAAGAACCCTATTTATTGGAAGATATAATTGAACGTACTTCAATGATGTTAAATTCATATTTTAATTCCAAAAGTCTAAGTAAAGGAGACGTCATTAATTCACAAGGAATTTTTAAAGTTGACGTAAGGTCATATAATAAATATTTTATAAACAAAAATAAGA
>JBIICS010000153.1:0-6337 GCA_044238735.1 Bacteroidia bacterium | reverse complement strand
TACAAGATATAATTATTAGTCTGAATACTATGATAAATTTTTGCTTTAGGTTTAATGCACATGAGAAAGAAAAGGAAATTCTTAAAAAAATTATATTAGAAAAAAAAACGTCTGCGAAAAAAATAAAGATGCTAGAGCTTTTCGAGGACTATCTTCGATTTAAAGAAGAAAAAATATCATACGAAAGTGAAATCGAAAAAAAATGGAGTGACTTTTATAATAAAGCTAATCAGTATTTTATAAATCAAGTTGCGTTAGCAACAGTTAATGATAATATAACCATTGATTTAGAAAATGAAGAATTCATTTCTTTATTTTCAGAAATCAAAAAGGAAAATAGGAAAGGTTCTTTTGGATGTTTTATCCAATTTGATAAAATCAATGAAGATGAAACTTTAAGTGTTGTAAATTCTGTTTTTCCAGGTTACGGGAAACTCGCTAGTAGGTTTTTATTTATGTTTAATAAGCAATTAACTTTAGAGGTATTACAGGACAACTTGAAACTATTTGAAAATGGGGAGGTAATAATTGAAAACACGGATCTAAATTTCTTCAATGCAAATTTTCACCCTAAATTGACTTCTAAGAAAATTTCTAGTATTTCTTCGTTAAGTTCTAAACAAAGGGATACAATTAGCATAAATAATCTTTTCGTGCAATATCAAAAAGAAATAGACGAATTGATGTTAATTGATAAAAATGGCGCAAGGAATTTTACAATTGATTTAGGATTTGAAATAGAGAAAAGCAGAACCGAGATGTTTCAATTCTTGAATTTATTTCAGACTTCCGAATGGCCAAACTTAAATCCTATTAAAACAGTTATAAATAATGCATTCTTCTTAAAATCAAAAGAATATGGAAAGGAAAATAATTACAAGTTGATTCCGCGAATCTATATTGGTAAATCAATTTTACTCCAAAGAAAAGGGTGGCTGTTTAAGAAAACTATTTCCTTAGATTTTAATTTTAAAGACATGACGGAATTTGCAATTAATACAAAGTTGTTTTTAAAAAAATATAATTTACCAAGTCGTTTCTTTATTTCTTTTCCAAAAACTAAAATAAATAAAGACAATCTTGTATATGATTATTTCAAACCTATTTACATAGACACCACCTTTGTACTTGGATTAAAATTATTCAAAAAATACTTACAATTAACTAAAGATGATTTATATATTGAAGAGGCATTGCCTGATCCTTTGTCGTCTTTAAATAATAATGAAAACACTTCTGAATTTCTAATACAATGGTACAGCATATAAATTGCAAATGGTTGTCCTGTAATATTTATATTGAAGATGAGTTTGATTCTTTTGTAAAAGAATATATTGCCAAGGTGTATGAAGTGCTTTTTAGAAACAAGTTAATAACACTATTTTTTTTCATAAGATACAACGATGGTAAATTTCATTTTAGATTAAGAATGTTTCTCCAGAGTAAATATGAAATAAAAGTTAAAGAAATAATAAAGGAAGAATTAAAAAACTATAATAATAAATCAATTAGCATTGATGGGTTTAAAATTTATAAAGATAAAAGATTATCTAATTTAAAATTCGACCAATATATACCTGAAACAAATCGATATGGAGGTATTGAATTAATCAATTATGCCGAAATAATGTTTAATCTTTCTACTTCTATGGTCATTGAATTCTTTAAAATGAAAAACAATTCATCGCTTTATAATAGTAAAATAGAAGCAGTAATAATTTTTCATTTCACTTTAATTTGTGAGGTTTATGATTTCAGAATTGATAAAATAAAAGAGCAATTGAAATTTAGTTACACTCGTTGGATTACATACTATAACCAAGATTATAAAGATGAAAATAAAGATTCTATCGGTTCTAAAATTAAAAGCTTAGAAGCAGTGGTAGATTCAAATGATATAACAGAATTCAGCAAATTAATAGAGTTGTCATATCAAATTCACAAAGAGGATGATCTAAACTCATTTGACTCAATTTTCGCTAATTGGATTAAAGGAACGAGGGAATATGTAAATATGTTAAATAAATCTAGCATAGATGAGATTAGTAAGTTCAATATAATTGATAGTCTAATGCACATGATGAATAATCGATTTGGCATAAGTAATAATGACGAATCTTTTTTGTATTTTCTTTTATTTAAAACATTAAAATAGATGTTCGAAAAAGAGTTATTTTTAATCTCTGAACATATTGAAGAGAATATGAACTCAAATTTAAAATCAAAAACTGAATTTAAATTTGACAACACAATGAGCATATATTCAGGTTATTCAGGTATTTTGTTTTTTTATTTAAACATGTACAAATGTTTTAATAAGACAGGTCATTATGTTTTGGTGAAAAATATTGCCGATTTTATTGTTAAAAACTACAAAAAGGATAAACACTTAACAAATTCTTTTCATACTGGTTATTTAGGAGTTGCATATGTTCTATTCGTGACTTATGATTCCTTAAAGATTAAAAGTTATTATGATGCCGCAAAATATATAGTGGAGGATTATTTAAAAAGAAAGTTCAAAAGTTCAACTGTTGATTTTTTAAATGGTACTGCTGGAGAAATTATAGGATTGCTTAAAGTTTCACAATACTTTAACGAAACAAACTTTACTGAGCAATTAAATTTAAAAATCAATGAATTGTTTGAATCGGTTTTTTTTACTGAACATGGTATAGTTTTTGAAAATTCATACACATTTCAGAAACCACTTTGTGGTATATCACATGGTTCAAGCGGGTATGCATGGGTGTGTTTTCTTTTAAGCAAAATTATAGATAATCAATATTTGTTCTTTGTAAAAGACGCATTAAAATATGAAGATTCAAATTATAATAAAAAACTTCAGGAATGGCCGGATTTTAGATCTCCAGATAGTGATATAATAAAAAGAGGGGATCTTAAAAACTTACCAAGACCTGAATCAATGAAATTAAATGAGACCAAACATCCTAACTTATGGTGTCATGGCTCATCAGGCATTATTTTAGCTAGAATTGCAATAAACGAATATTTGAATGACAAATCTTATGAAAAATTAATAGATAGTACTCTATTAAAAAATGAAAAAATTGTATTAAACAATTTATCAAATTCTTTTAACCTTTGTCATGGAATACTTGGAAATTCTGAAGTGTTCTTAAGAGTGAATAGGTCTAAATTAAAGAATTTAAAAATTGATTCAAAAAAAATATTTGTTAAAAACATTGAGAATTATTTAGGGCATAAACATTCTATTTTTAATAATAGTTCAATAACAGATTATTCTTTGTTTACCGGTTTAACTGGTGTTGGATATTATATTTTAAGAAATGGTCGTGATAAAAAAGTTGAATCAATTTTATTACCGGATATAAATAAATGGAGTAAAGTAGACTTTGACATTAATCAGCTCGTCAAAACTGAATCCTTACTTTATAATACATTATGCAAAAGGTTTCCATTAACATTTAAGTCAATTAATAATAAAACCACCTTGTTAGAAATAATTCAAAAAACTCTAAAAGAATATGATTTTAAAAGCAATTTCTTAAATTTTTTCGCTAAAAGCATATATAATTCTTTTGCAGATAAAAGAGAAATTATGGTAAATTTCAAACATGAATTAAAGATTTATTTGTTTATGCAAAAAAATTTAAATCATTCAGCTTGGTTGTACGAGAAAAATTACAATATTTCAACAACCAATTCTGTAAACTGGACAGATAATGATACAATTATTTCGTTAACTGATAAAATGCTTGTACTATCAAAAACAATAAAACCTAATATAACTACAATAAATAATAAAGTTATAAACCTTTATTATTTATCAGATTTCGGATTAAATGAACAAGAAATTGATGTTTTCACCTTTAAGATAATTTGCAAGATAAAGAAAGTGAAGGTAATTAAAATGCAATCATTATATAGTTATGCGGAAAGTTTATTTGTAAATAATACACCTTATGAAGATATTACTGAATTCACAAAAAAATTAATAACCGGATTGTCAACTTTAGGGCTTATTTATATACATAATGAGCTGAAATAGGGAGTGTTAGTTTTTTAGTTTCTAAACGACTTAAATTGACTGATCCTAAATTTCTTTGTTTCCAAGGCAGATAGAACAATTTATCGCAAATATTTGGAAATTAAACTACCCCATTCTTATATTTGTCGGCGAATAAAGAATGTACCTTTTATATCGGCCGTAGTGAAAGAGTATATTAATCCGTGAAACTGCGTGAAGGTTAATTATTTATTAAATTTATTTATAAATCAAAATGAAAAAACAATTAAAAGACATTTTCAAAGGTCGTGAGATCACAAATCTTAATAAGATTTATGGCGGTGAAGATAAAGCAACAGTTTATTGTTGCCCTGATGGCGGACAACAAGCTGACGTTCGTAGTGGGAGTACTACAACGGATGTGGGTGCACCAAAAGGTACTTGTGCTAAATAAATAGAGCTTGTACTCGCTATGTTCTTAAAAGAACATGGCGAGTTATTATTAGAAATATTATGATTAGATTAATTCTCCTTTCTTTATTTATTTTTTTTTATTTTATTACATCTTCACAAGTTGTGAATTATAGTGTTTTTAAAAAACAAAACTATTGTTTAAAAAAGGGAGAATATTTTTACAAACTAAATCAGTTAGATAGCACAGCGAAATATTTTCAACGTGCGCGTGATTTAGGACCTATTGATGGCTTTTCTAATTTTAAATTTTTTGAATCATTAATGAAAATTGGAAAAACAGAAGAGGCTTATCTAGTTTTGAAATCATCTGGTTTCGATAAATTTTTTACATGTGGAATTGAAGCGATTTATAAATGCAGATTTTGTGATTGCATTCTGGAAGAAATTAATAAAGATTCTGCTTTAGTAGCTCTTTGTATTAAGTCGGAAAGAATTAGTAACCTACTAACTCATAAGCAAAAGTCATTAAAAGAGAATGCGGAAAAATTAGATCAAAAAAACATTTCATTTTTTCTTAATTTACTAGAAGATGATCAGAAATACAGATATGATGCAGTATTTAAATATATTAATGACGCTAAAAAGTGGGATAGTTTGTTAACACTTCAAACTAAACTAGATTCCCTAAATCATAAGTTGCTATTAAATTTTTTAAAAGAGAGAGGTTACCCGAAACCTAATGAAGGAAGTGATATTCTTGAGATTATAATATTTCATCTCAATAACGATTTAGATGAGTGGAGGGATGTCTTATTCAAAGCATGTCATGATTGTAAATTAAATTGGGACCCATTTTATTATTTTCTAAAGCGAAACTATTATCACATCAAACTATTTAATAAATCGGATTCTATTAGCGAAGTGAATCTTAAAATTAGATATAAGAATGATGGAAATATTTCCTCTAATGACTTAATTTTTATTGATGCTTTTAAAGAACAAGTAATTAATGTTGAAGCAGTCAAAACTGTACAAATAGTAATACATGAAAATAATTCCAAGGGCCAAAGAATAAAGAACTACTACCTACAATCATTTAAAGAACTTGCGCTTTATGATAAAAAAATTGAGATTATAAATATAAATGACAAAAAGGATTATACTACAATTAAAGTAAATAAAAGATTATAATGTATAGTGTCGTTTTTCACGAAGATAATGAGCCAAGTTTAACAGAATTGAGGCATTGGACTAATTACTTGAAAAAAGATATTTTATTTATACCTCACTCAAAATCAAACAACATTTCTTTTTCTTATAATATCACACAAGATTTCATTAATTTTAGACTAAAAGTTGGTGATTTTGAAATTAAATCAGAAGACGTTAAGTTTATTTGGTTTAATAAAGGACTATTAGAGTTCAAAATAGAAAAAATATCATCAGATTTAAAAAACATTGATTGGTATTTTAAAAATGAATATGAATTTGCTATAAGTAATCTTTATAAAATAATTGAATTTATCTCAATCAATACCCCACCTCGGTATCAATTATCAAAGATTGAATCATTGATGATGGCAAGAGCTTTAGGATTACAAATACCTACTACCCATGTTATTCAAAACAAGAAGGAATTGCAAGAAATAACTGAAGGAAATAATAATGTTTTCATTTCAAAGGGACTGCAAGAAGGTATATCAATTAAAAAAAGGAATAAACACTACACTACATATACACAATTAATTAATCATGATTTATTATCTGATTTGCCAGAACAGTTTTTTCCATCATTGATTCCCCCTCAGTAGGCGCTAAGCTGAAGCAATGGTATGTGCGGCTGGGCTTAGTGTCGTGTTTTTTTTTAGTATTTAGGGATTATATAATTTATAATTATTGGTATTTAAACAGATCGCTTCGTTGCTTAAAATT
>JBIICS010000193.1:0-4346 GCA_044238735.1 Bacteroidia bacterium | reverse complement strand
TCGCTATTTGTAACGGTGTAGGAATAAGTACCGGCACTCAGTCCGCTAATCGTATCGGTAGTTCCGGTTCCGGTAATCGAACCCGGATTCAGTGTCCAGGTACCCGAAGCAGGTAAACCATTTAAAATAACAGAACCCGTTGCGGTGCTGCAATTGGGTTGCGTGATAGTGCCCACAAGCGGAGCAGAAGGAGTAGAAGGCTGCGCGTTAACAGTTAGTGTGGTGGGGGAGGAGATACAAGTTGGCGTTGAATTATCTCTAACAGTTACATTATAAGAAGCTCCTGGACTAACATTGTTAAAGGTAGGGCTCGATTGATAATTAATACCATCTATGCTATATTCAAGTGTTGCACCTAATGGAGCGGTAACAACTATTGTGGCGGTATTAACAGAGCAAGAGGGTTGAGAAGTAACAGAGGCCGAAGGACTAGCTGGCGGAACACAGCTGGCACAACTACTACAGCTACCGGAAACACCAGATTCAACTTCAATATAAAAATCAGAAGATGCATTTCCATTACCATCCAGATAAAGAAAATAAGGGTCGCCAATAGTTAATGAGCTTAGATTAAATTCGCAATTAGCCGTAATTCCATTCACATATACATTACCCGCGGTAACTATTCCACCCCCGTTGGAGCTTAGGTAGGCCCTGTTATTTACAGATTCATCATCGGGGCAACCGCCGTTTGGAACAACAGATGGAGGAGTGGAACAATCATCCGGATTAGGAGCTTTAAGAATAATTGGTTGCATGTCATCGCCACCGGTAGGGCTTGAGATCATCCCACTAATGGTAATTTTTGCTGTTGTAGAAGTAGGAAAAAATCTATACCAGGCACTGCGGTTATTAGCGCCATTCCAGCTACAAGCACCAACAGTATTTCCCGGATAAAGGGGATCGGGAGAAGTATATCCATTAAAGTTATTTCCTCTGTATAAACCATTCGTTAAACAGGAAGCCCCTGTACAATTGTCATTATTGATACAGCTGGTAACATCAATAATACTGAGTCTGGGGCCAAATATAAGCTCAACTTTTTCGAATGTTACTTCGGAGGTAGTACTTTCAAAAACTGTAAACGTCCAATTGCCGTTTGGATTTGATCCATCATTAAAATTTGAAAATTGACCTGCAGTCTCAATTCTGTAGTAACCGATAGAATAAGGATGATATGCACCTTGAACGGTATTGGTAAAATCTTTTATTCTGTCTAAGGCTGCATCGTCTCTAAATTTGGTATTTATCCATCTGGAGGAGGCGGAAGCACCCAATCCATTTGCAATCCAGATGGTAACACCATTGGGGCTTCTCAATTCTAACTGATAGGAAGATAAGTTGGCTTTACACGAGGCATTCCCCAATTGAACGTTAACTTGTTGTAAAACAATTCCTCCCGATGTTAAGCCCCCAGCGGGCAGACCGGAAACGGCAATGTTCTGCCCTATTCCATTTAAGTTAGCTCCACAGGCAGTTGCGGTAGTATTCGAGAAGGTTTGACCGTATGAAGTGTTGGGTATATATTGGAAAAAAATAAAAATTAAACTGAAAAAAGTTAAAATGTAGAGTTGATTTTGGTTGAGTATTTTTATTTTTTTCATGACTCACGATTGTTTATAATGAAGATAAATTTTAGTCTGTTTTTTTAAAATATTTATTTTAAAATTTGCCCTATCTATTTTTTTGTTTTTAGGCCAGAGTTTTAAAAAATCAACCCAAAAAAAGCTACTAAATTAAAACCGATTTGTAAAAAAAGAATTGATAAATACCAATTTATTAAACAGCTTAATCGAAACATTGTTTTAAATGAAAAATTAGTATTACGTTAAATGCTAAAGAAAATTTTTAATCTAGAACATCTATTTTAAAATTCATATTCTACTTATGGGTTTATAAATACTATTTATTAGGGTTAAACATCCTTAAACTTACCATAAGTTTTGGTAGGCCCGGCTATTTATTTGCTTGGCTATCATACTCTCTGGCAATAGTTCGTAATATTTATATTGCATAATTCGGTTTTAAAAGATAAAGGTAATTGCGGTTAAAACCAGATCCCAGAAAATGATACTGGAACAAAAGAGTGTAATTACTTTTAGTTTGTTTTTTGCTTTTCTTCCTGATAAGTTGGCTGCAATAGTGCTGCCAACTGGTATAGAAATTAGGCTTGGTGTAACAAATGCAAGTCCGGCTAAACCATATCGTTGCATCACTTTTACAAACAAACGACTTCGCTTAGTAAAAATATTTTTTTTGGTTTTTAAAACGGGTTCTATATTAATATTTAGAAATTTCTTAAACTCATAAATTAACCAAGCGAAAAATTTAAATACAACTGGTGAAAAGAAATAAAAGATAAAGAAAGCGGTAATACCACCTAACGTTGTAATAAAGTATGTTTCTAAAAAAGAAAGACCGGCAACGCGAGCCGCTGGAAAACCGAACCAGTATTTTAAGACGGTTACAAAATAAACACTTAAGATTTTTAAAAAATAGTCCATTTATCTTGCAATATACGCAAAGATAGAGCGATTATTTTTTTGTTCCGAAAGCAAGGTCACCGGCATCACCCAAACCGGGCACAATATAAGCTTGAGCAGTTAATTCTTCATCTACTGCACCGATCCAAAGCGTACAGTTTTTAGGTAAGTGTTTTTTAGCATATGCCAAACCATCAGCGCTGGCTATAACGGACACTAAATGGGTATGTTTGGGAGTAGATGCTTTGCAAATAGCTTGATAGGTAAGAATCATAGATTTGGCGGTGGCTAACATAGGGTCCGCTAAAATCAGGATTCTGTCGTTTAAATCAGGGGAAGAAATATATTCTATTGCAATTTCAAAGGTCCCGTCTTTATGGTGTTTGCGATAGGCGGAAATAAAACAATTATCTGCGCCGTCAAAATAATTGAGCATGCCTTGGTGTAAGGGCAATCCGGCTCTTAAAATAGTTCCGAGTACCGGTTTAACGGCGGGTAGGTTAACATTGGCAATTCCCAGAGGTGTTGTAACGGCAACCTCTTTGTATTCTAATTCTTTACTTATTTCGTAAGCAAAGATTTCGCCAATTCTTTCCAGATTCTTTCTGAAACGCATCGGATCTTTTTGAATATTAACATTGCGTAATTCAGCTAAAAACTGATTAAAAATTGAATTTTGATTACCTAATATATTTACTACCATAAAAACTTATTAATACGCTAATTTAAACAAATAAGCTATTCTGCTCAATTATTTTTAAGCCACCTCAGGGGTTTGGGTAAATTATTTTTTAGATAATGTTGATAGAAGGAGGGTTTGGCGCCAAATCCGGAGTAAAATTGAGCCATGCCCGCCTCCTGGCCACCATAAAAATCAACGTAGTTAAAATGATTATTTTGGGCGTAAGAAATGGCAAAGTCAATTAGAGCATGCCCGGCACCCGAATTTTTTGCATTTAAAGAGCTGCATCCTTTAAAATAAGTATATGTATCATTAAAACAAATAAATAGTCCTCTGCTTAAAATCTCCCCCTTTTTTATAGCCTGAAATTCAACGATTCGATTTTGAGTGATTAAAAAATCAATAATTCTCTCTAGTCTGTTATAGGCCGGCTTATTTAAGTTGGATAAGTCCTTACCTTTGTTCTTTTTGAAATACTCTGTAAAGTCTTTTGCGTTTGGATTAACCTGTAAAATTTGCACATCCGCTAGTTTCGATTTTTTAATATTTCGTAATGTATTGGATGAATAGTTAAGGGTAGAATTTAAATGCAATATCCAATTGTTTCTGTTCTTTAGTTCGGAACTACTTAAGTTTTGTGTAAATAAATCTATATAGCCTGCTTTAATAAAGTTGTTGGGATTATAATGTTTGGGTTCCGGATTTATCCAACCGGTTTTCTGAATCCAAAAAGGAGTATAATAGTATTTAATGCCAAATTTATAATTATAAGGAAGAGGGAAAACATTTTGATAATCTTCATCAATTAGCGCTTCCCATTTTTCATCTGAAGCAATATCCATTACCTCAAAAAGAAAATAAAAAAGAGGATTAGCAGAATTTGTTATGCATGCATTCCATTTTAGCGGATCTATTTCTTTTTTATTTAATAGTCGAATCAATTAACTGATGTTTTTGGATAAAAGGATTAATGATATAAGTTTTGAGGTTATTTAAGGGGCCTCATCTCTATACTATTAACTACCAATTTGCATTATTTTATTCAATTATCAGTTTGGTTGAATAATGGGAAACACCATTCTCTAATCTAACAAAATAAAGGCCTTTCGGATATTCGGATGCATTCATATCAAAATAACTAAGTGCAGGAATATTTATGCTCAACATAACTTTGCCGCTAA
>JBIICS010000143.1:0-7134 GCA_044238735.1 Bacteroidia bacterium | reverse complement strand
AATATCATACAGATTAAGGCTAATAGATTCATTAAAAGGATTTTCAAGTCTAATTTTTCCATTACCAGGATTTGGATAAATTTTAATTCTACCTGCTAAAGCTTCTTTTATAGAAGTACAAATAACCACCTCTAGTTGATCGCTAATCGAGCTAATACAGTTATTAGCATCAATAACTGTGTAATTTATAGTTTGTGTACCTAATCCCGCAACTACCGGATCAAAAAGGTTACCGGTTAGTCCGGTTGCTGTAAATATTCCTCCTGTTGGGTTTTCACCGCTTAGGGTAATGATCCCGCCACCATAACAAGCCGAATCGTAATTTAAATTTAATGAAACTTCAGGTAAAGGATTAACCGTTATTTGAATGGTATCTGAATTAAAACAGCCACTGGTATTAAAGACTGTTAAAACTAATGATACGCTGGTATCGTTTGTAGTTTTAACTGAAGTGCTTAGCAATGTTGGATTATTTAAAAGGTTGGTACTGCTCCAAGAGAAATTACTAGCGTCTGTTGTTAGAGTGATTTGAGCACTTCCATTCTGACAAACAGAGATATCATTTCCGGCATTTACACTGGGCTTGGTACTGATGTTAAAAGTAAGCAATACGGAATCTTTACAAATAGAATTATTCGATTGTATTTTAATTTTTGTGGTATAAGTTCCGGACTGATTAAATGTTATTTGATTATCTCCTTTTGTGAAATCATCAATGATTCCATCATTTTCAAAATCCCAGCTAAATGAGAAATTAGAGATTGATAAATTTGTACTTTGGTTTATAAAGTATGTTGCTTCGTTAGAACAGCCACCAATTACTGAGTATGCAAAGTTGTAATTACAAATGGCTTCTGCAACGGTAGTGGTGGTATCAATAGTACCCGCTAAGGAATCGGTATAAAAGTTTTTTTCAAAAACCTGAGAGGTGGAATCAACTGTTAAAGAATAGGTTGAGATCATATCACATCCCGGAATGTTTACGTATATGGTATAGGATCTACTTGAAACATTGTTAAATGTGTAAACTCCATTACTGTCAGTTTGAGTTCGCATGGAGATTTGCCCCCCCGGATTATCCTCTAAAATAATATCTATACCCCTTATAGGTTCTCCGGGCCTTCTGCTTCCCGAGGTATCTGTTGCATCAATCACTTGACCAGAAATCGTAGCGCCACCTGTTTGTGGAATCGGATTAACAATTTGAATTAAGGTGTTAATATCGGGGCCACTACATAAACCGGTTAAATGAGGTGATTGTTCCCAACGATATACATCGCCATTAAAAGTTAGAATAGCTTGGGGAAATATATTGTTATTTGCCGCCACGCCAACTATATAATTATAGGCAGGATTTACTTGTGTAAAAGTTGCAGTTTGATTTCCATTAAAGGAAATAGTATCAATAATTACATAAGCACCTGTATCTTGTGTTTGATATAAATAGGCAATTCCATCTGTTAATGGAGTGGAGGAAATTTGTGCACTTACATTTAAGTTTATTAATCCTTGTTTTTCAATTAAAATAGAGTCGGTTAATATACAACCTTGATTGTCTGTAATTGTGAATGAATAAAAACCGGATCTTAAATTAAATAAACTAAAGCTGTTTTGAGTATCTTCAGTTGTAATGGATAATGAACCAGATCCCCCGCTGGCAAAGATATCTATACTTGCATCTGCATTGTTACAATTTTCATTGCTTAACTGATAGGTGTATGTTATGCCATTGGTCTGGTTAACAAATGTACTTTTTGAAACAGAACATCCATTAGAGTCTGTAACAGTTAATTCATATGTTCCGGGCGAAACCGCCGTTATGTCTGAAGTATTGGCTGAAGTAGACCACGAATAATTAAACGGTGAAGTGCCTCCAAAAATTGAGGTGGTGATAATAACACTAGAATTTACGCAATTTAAATCGCCATTTGGAAATAAACTAACGGATATCGGACTTGGTTGATAGATGGTATAACTAGGAGAGGTTTTGCTACATCCCAAATTATCGGTAACAGTTAATGTATAACTTCCGCCTTGAATATTACTAAGGTTTAAGGTGTTGTTATTGTTGCTCCACAAATATTGAAGGGAAGAAAGTGGTTGAGCTCCGCCGCTTACATTAACGTTTATAAAACCAGTAGTATCGCCAAAACAATTTAAACTATCACTTTTATCAATTAGTGTAATGTTTATGGAAGGACTGAAATTTACCATGATACTATCGGTTTTATTACATCCATTTTTAGAAGCATATAAATAGTAAGTAGAAGAAGCATTTGGCGATACAGTTATACTTGACGAAGTTTCTCCGGTACTCCAACTCAAATTGCTACCATTGTTTGTGGGGGTAAGCGTTAGGTTAGATCCCGAACAAAGAGTTGTATCTGCTCCGAGGTTAATAACTGGTCCGTCAATAACTGTTACAGTAACAGAGTCGTATGAAACCGGACATAAACCATTCGATACTCCCCAAACAAATACCGAAGTGCTTCCTTTAGTTAAGCCTGTAAACAAAGTATTGGGTTGGGAATAGTCGGAGGTAACCCCTGAACCACTTGCTGCACTCCATATGGCATTTGAATAGATGGATGGAATGTTTGCAGATAAAAAAACTATAGTATCATTGCATAAAACTTGATCCACACCAGCATTAGCAATTGATGGTAATTTATCTATACTTAAAATAATACTGTCGGTTTGGGCAAGACAGTTGCCAAGGCCAGACGCAGTTAAATACAAAGTTACAGTACCGTTAGCAATATCGTTTGAGCCGAGTGTATAGGAAGGATTTAGTGTGCTGTTATCCGGACTGAATGAACCATTGCCATTGCTAGCCCAAGCAAGTGAAGAATAAAATAAACTAAAAGCACCATCTAAACTATATGAAATTTCAGATTCACAAATTGTTTTATTTGCGCCGGCATCAACACTAACCTGGGCAGCAACCGAGACAGTAAAGCTCGTGTTATTTCCTGCGCAACCATTAAATGTAGGAGTAACCACTATAGTTGAAGTGATATTAGAGTTGGCTGCACCATTATTGGAAGCAGTAAAAGGTAAAATGTCTCCGGTACCCGAACTGCTTAAACCAATTTCGGTATTATTGTTGAGCCAATTATAGGTGGTGCCGCTAATATTGCTTGTAAACGAATTATTTATAGTAGACTCACCGGCACAGTACTGTTGATTAGAAGGGGAAGAGACAATAGGTTTGGGTTTAGAAATTAGATTAAAATTTCTGGAATTACCCGAGCAACCAGCCGCAACAGGGGTAACGCTTATAGTTGCAGTTATGTTGTTTGTGCCATTATTTGTAGTTGTAAATGGATTGATGTTTCCATTACCAGTGGAGCCTAATCCAATGGTGGTGTTGTTGTTTGTCCAATTGAAAGTAGTTCCACTAACACTTCCCGTAAATGTTATGGTTGAGAAAGTAATACCGCTACAAACGCTTTGGTTGGCTAAACTATCAACATTGGGTTTTGCTTTTGCTGTTATTGTAAATGCCGATGGAGAAGAATTACAACCAAAGGCACTGGCAGTTACAGTTAAATTTGAAATTACATCATTATTTGTACTATTAGATACAACAAAGCTATTGATGTTACCAGTGCCCGATGCAGCTAATCCAATTGAAGTATTGGAATTAGTCCAGTTAAACGTAGCTCCGCCAACATTACTTGTAAATGTATACGGATTTGTTGATGTGCCACTACAATAGCTAGTGCTTGTTGCCCCACCGGTAACATTTACCTGAGGGTTTACAGTTAAAACAAATGTTTTAGGTGTTCCACTGCATGCATTTAAGGTAGGTGTAACACTAACAGAGCCCGATATGGGTGAATTGTTTGGATTTGTACCTGTAAACGAATTTATGTTTCCACTTCCCCCTGAACTTAAACCAATAGCAGAGTTTGTGTTTGTCCAATTGTAGGAAGCTCCTGCTGTTCCTGTAAATGTTATTGGGGAGAAATTTGTACCATTACAAGCAGATTGATTTGTAACTGTATTAACAGTTGGTAACGGTTTTACATTCATTGTTACGGTATCATTTCTAGAACAGTTGTTTCCATCCGTTACATTAACAGTGTATATGATTGACGCAGTAATGCTGGTGCTGGGATTGCTAACTGTTGAACTGGAAAGGCCTGTTGCTGGAGACCAATTGTAAATATATCCTCCACCACTTCCACCAGAAGCACTGGCATTTAAATTTGAGGTGCCACCCGAACAGATATTATAAGGCGCAGCTGAGCCTGTAACGTTAGGTAAAGTAGCTGCTAAAATCACCACATCGTCGGTTGAGCTTGCACAGGCACCATTACTGATAGTCCAACGAGCCGTAACGCTATTTCCTATTGTTAAACCTGTAATAGAACTATTGGGGGAGGAAGGATTGGTAATAGTACCGGTTCCGGTTACAACCGACCAAATACCGCTACCAGTAGTTGCGTTGTTTGCACTAAGGTTTGCGGTAGTAAGATTACATACTTTAATATCCGCTCCAGCATTTGCAGTTGTGGGTAAAGCACTATTCGTTATGATAACATTATCAGTTAGTATACAGCCCGAATTAGAGGCAGTCCATTTGAGTTCAACTGTGCTTCCTGCAGTTAAACCGGTAATGGATGAAGTAGGAGAAGTTGAGTTAACAAAAGTGGCACTTCCACTCACAACCGACCAAGCCCCTGTTCCTATACTAATCGAATTAGCAGAAAGAGTAGCAGTGGTGGCATTACAAAGCGATTGATCAGTACCGGCATTGGGTGCGGTTGGATTAGCATTAACTGTTATAACAACCAAATCATTAGCTGAACAGCCAGAACCTGAGGTTGCTGTAACTGTATACGAATATGTTCCTGCAGAACTAAGTGTTAAATTAGGGTTAGATACGCTAGAAGAAGATAAACCATTAGTAGGGCTCCATAAATAAGTATAGCCAGCAGTATTTGAGCTTCCAATAGTTGTAGATTGACCCGAGCAAATAGTTTGATCCGAACCTGCGTTTGCTGTTGCCGTATTAACTATTACTAATACTTGATCATTTCCAGTACATCCGTTTCCATCTGTAGCTGTTACTAAATAGTTAGTGGTAGAAGTAGGATTGGCAGTGGGGTTATAAATATTAGGATTACTTAAATTGGTATTTGGGCTCCATTGATAAGTAAAAGGGGGTGCACCTCCGGAGGCTGAGGCACTTAAGTTGGCACTGCTACCAATACAAATATTTTGATCGCTACCCGCATTCACTGTAATTGCTGTGGGTTCAGTAATGGTTTGACTAGTAGATTTAGAACATCCTGATTGGTCTGAGACAGTAATATTGTAGTTGCCAGCGGTTAGCCCCGAAACGTTAGGCGTTGTAGCGTTATTATTCCATAAATATGTTAATGATCCAAAACCACCCGTACTGTTTGTGTTAATACTACCACTATTTCCACCAAAACAACTTACTTGTGTTGAGCCGGTTATGTTAGTGCTAATGGTAGTAGGGGTAAAAATATATCGTTGACCGGTTGCTGGTTTTGTTGCAATTGAGTTGGTTTCGGTTCCTTTGTTATAATTAGGTATCCCACTACTGTTGGTTAAAGAATAAAAATCGCCGGAAACGCTTCCACCATTCAATCCAATTGATGCAGATGCTGCAACCGGATTAGAGGGCCCCTGGCTATATATAAACTCTATTCGATTATCTGCCTGATAAAGTTTTACCTGAAAAGAGATTACGTTTCCACCAGAAGTCGCATTCCAATTCATGCTCTTCCACTCAACAGTAAAAATTAAATTTCCTGCAGACCCTGTTGTAGCATATAGCAATGCACCGTTAATATCTGTTTTTAAATCATCCCATAGGGGAGCAATAATAGGGCCTTGTCCGGTAAAATTTAAATTATTATTAGGTATTGCACCGGTTAAAGTATTTCCTAAACTAATAAAACCATTGGTGCTTACTTTAACATTGGTATACCCAGTAGGATTACAACCTCCGTACATAAAGGTAAAACCAATGGGTATACTGTTAGAAACAAGTTCATCTATATTTGCTCCAGTAATGTTTGTGCCAGTAATAGGAACATAAGACACTGTATTTGTAGCAAAATTATAGGTAGTTTGAGAATATAAACGTGTTAAAAAAAACAAACTAATTAATGTGTATTTTATTGATTTCATCTTATCATTTTAAAGTAAAATTAAACTAAAAAAAGCAAAAATTTTATCTGATTTATCGACAATTATATAGATTTAATCATAAAAAAGCCCCCAATTTGGGGGCTTCTTAATTTTAATTAGAACTTAACTATTCTTTAACATATCTTTTTACAATAACGGATGTTTCATTTTCTATTTTAATAAAATAAACACCACTTTCTAAATTACTTAAGTCGATAGACTGTTTACGTGAGTTTATTTCTATCATTGATCGGTAAACATCTTGCCCATTAAGGTTAGTTATACTAATTAAACCATCTTTTATTTCACTGTTTGACAAATCAATTGTAGCAATACCATTTCCCGGATTCGGATAAATTTCTACATCGTGATTTTCAGATAACATGTTAGGGATAGCCGTAGGTGTCCAGGCAACTATATAGTCATTATAGGTTAAGGTATCCTTGCATCCGCCACTTAAATTTTGAGCATATAAACTAACTGTAAATATTCCTGCCTTTTGATAGGAGTAAGTATAATTTTTAGCGGTAATTAATGCTGTACTGTCGCCAAAATTCCATGTAAATACATAACCAGTAGAGTTTGGAGTGTTATTGGTAAACTTAACTGTGTATGGAGGAAATTTACTGTTAAATATAGTTTTATCTGCTGTAAATGAAATTGGAATGGATTGATTAACATTTACTTTAACCGTATCGCTTGATACACAATTACCTTTAATTGCAGTTAAAGTATAAATAGTTGTTGTTTCGGGGCTAGCAGTAGTTGTAAGGGCAAGAGAATTAGACAGGCCTGTGTTTGGTGTCCAATTGTATGTAGTTCCAGAAGTATAGAAAGATGATCCTTGAAGTGAAGTTGAAGTTCCAC
Source organism: Bacteroidia bacterium (assembly GCA_044238735.1). GTDB lineage: Bacteria > Bacteroidota > Bacteroidia > UBA4408 > UBA4408 > JBIICS01. The sequence continues at coordinate 96 of JBIICS010000143.1, read as the reverse complement.
AATCAATAGTTTTATCATTACCCGCAGATAAATTAAAAGGACTTACGCTAACTAATAGGGTGTCTTTAGACACACAATTTCCTTTAGTTCCAGTTA
>JBIICS010000214.1:0-3530 GCA_044238735.1 Bacteroidia bacterium | reverse complement strand
AAGTGGTTGTAACTGATGGTGCAGCAGTAGTATTAGAAATGCTTGGGTTTGCAATACCTGTTGGCGGACTCCAACTCCATGTTAAGCCAGTAGCACCTGGTGAAGTTGCTGAAATTGTGGTTGATTGTCCACAAACAATCGACTTATCACTTCCAGCAGAAATGGAAATAGGGTTAACGGAAACTATAACGGTATCTCTGGCGATGCAAGTGTTCTTGTATGCAGTAACTATATAAGTTGTAGTTTCAAAAGGATTAGCTGTTGGATTAATTTTTGTTTGAGTACTTAATCCATCTCCGGGTGACCATTGGTATAATGTTCCGGTTACTCCATTGGAGGTTCCATTTAAAGTAGTACTATTACTACAAATAATTGTTTTATCAATGCCGGCATCTACGGTGAGTGGTGTAACGTTAACAATTATAGTATCATAATCAGAGCAACCATTTTTAGTTGCTTTAACAATATAAGAGGTAGTTGTATCAGGAGTTGCAACCGGATTTGAAATAAAAGGATTATTTAAATAAAAGTTGGGTGTCCACAAATAACTTACACCAGTGGTATTGCTAAAAGCAGCAAGCGTTGTATTGGCGCCACATATTAACGACCTGTCAAATCCTGCACTAACATCTATCGTGTTAGGTCGTATGGTAATATTTTTTGAAATAGAGTCTTTACAACCATTAGGACTTTCAATTAAAAGTTCTACAGTATAAGTGCCATCATCAGAGAAACTAAAACTAGTATTTCCATTGGTTGTATCATCCGCAATACCATCGTTATCAAAATCCCAATGATAGGAACTTCCGTTTGCAACACTTAAAGAAGAATCCCTGAACTCTGCTAAATTGCCTAAGCAAATATTGTTTTCCTCAATTAAGAATATAGCATTGGGTGTTAAATTAGATGAAACAGAGGCAGTATCACGGTTCGAACAACCATTCGCATCTTTTCCAATAACGATGAAGTTTTTGATAAATGCATTGGTAGCGTTTAATACAATAGTGTCATTAAATAAGTTTGTGATGAGTGGATCGCTATTCCAAGTATAGCTGGTAGCCCCACCTGCAACAATCGTTATGGTGTTTCCAGTACAAATAGAAGTATCGGGCCCTGCAGTTACTCGCGGTAAATCATTTACAATTACACTCACGGTTGCGGTATCAGAACATACGCCATCGTATGTTCTTAAAATTAATCGGGCATTAAACGTTCCGGCAGTGGTGTATACAAAAGAAGTTCTTCCTTTAGTAGTATCATCTGTTACTCCATCGCCGTTAAAATCCCAACGGTAGCTTGTTACAGCAGTGGGTACGGAAAGTGATAAATCATTAAAAAGGGTGGTGTCGCCAATACAAACGGTATTAGCAGAAAAGTTCGTATTAAAACTACATACTTGTATGCTTATTTGTAATGTTGTGTCAATAAACCCATCCAAAGAATCTACAAAGAAATCTTTATTAACATAATTTTTGCTTCCGGTAATGCTTAACTGATAAGTATTGATTAATTCACAACCCGGTATTTGAACGAATAAACGATAATTACCATTTGCAACATTGCTAAAAATATATTCACCATTTGCGTCTGTAACAGTACGTTTTGAAACACTATTACCACCCGGAACATCCTCAAGAATGATATCAATTCCTCTAATGGGCTCTCCCGGCCTTCTTTGGTCAGTTGTATCTGTTACGTCCAAAACCACACCTGAAATAAAGCCGGTACCAGTTGATAAAGAGAGAGATGAAATGTTTATCCCTATAGTATCTGCACTTCCGCATGAAGTATTTAAAGTGTCGGCATCGCTCCATCTGTAAACATTACCGTAAAAAGAAGTTAGTGCATTCGGGTAAGTTGAAGGATTAGGTTTAACTCCAATAATGAATTGAGAAGAATAACTTACAGAAAAATCAAACTCCCCGAAGTTATTGAGTTGCGCTGAATCTTTAAGTAGGTAGGAAGTGGTATCGGTAATTTGATATAAATAAGCAGTACCCGAAGTTACAAAATTGCCCTGTAGTTGAACCGTACCATGAATCTGACTATTGCTAAATTGATTGGTGATTGTAAACGTTTTATTTGTTGAACAAGCATTACTGTCTATAACCGTTAAATTGTAGTTGCCTGCAACAAGAGAATCTATTGATAATCCGTTTTGTCCGTTACTCCAGCTTAACGTGTATGGCAAAACTCCACCCAAAACATTAACGGATATTTCACCGGTTGAGCTTCCGCAAAGAGTATTTATTTGTGAACCAAGGGAAATGTTTATTTGATTTGGTTCCAATACGGTTGCGGTGGTGGTTACCGTATCAAAATTCGCATCTACAACGGTAACAAAGTAAGTGCCTGCAGTGATTCCTGATAAATCTTCTGTAGTATCAGCATTTGACCATGAATAAGTATAAGGAGGATTGCCACCCGATACTGTTAAATCAATAGCTCCGTTTGATCCACCAAAACAAGATGCATCCACCGAGTTTGTTGTTAAAACCATGGAATTAAAGGTTACGGTTACATTAGCTGTTGAAGAACATCCATTACTGTCAACACCAGATACCGTATAAGTTGTAGTGGTTAAAGGAGTTACAGTTACGGTGTCGTTTGTGGAAGAATTTAACACAGTATCTAGCCATAAGTAACTTACCCCCCCTGTAGCTATTAATGTATCGGTATTTCCTGCCTGAATAACACCACCTGATAAAGAGGTAACTGAGATTAAAGGCAATGGGTTTACATTAACCGAAACATTAGAAATACTGATACAACCGTTGAAGTCTAAAACGGTAGCCGTATAAGTTGTGGTAGTTGCAGGAAATGCATCAACTTGTGGGCCTGAGGAAACAGATAAATTTAAAGAGGGAGACCAACTGATGGTGTAAGGGGAAGTACCACCGGTTACAATAGCATTTAAGGTAAGCGTGTCGCCATTACAAATGCTACCTCCTCCATTAACAGAGGTATTTAAAACCGTAGGTTCCGTTATATTAAAAATAGAGGAAGTGCTTGAACATCCGGAAGTATCGTTCACCAAAAGTGAATAACTACCGGGACATAAATTAGTTAAGTCTTGCGAAATAACGTTGGTATTCCAAAGGTATGAATAAGTACCATCTCCACCTGTTACGTCTACATTGATTGATCCGTTGCAGTTTCCCGAACAATTAACATTTAATAGATTGTTTAAGGAGATATTAATTTTAGCTCTAACAGACACCGTAGAGAGGGTGGAAAAACTAGAGTCACCTGAATTAGTACAAGTTAATTTACAACGATAGGTATAAAAGCCCGGCGTTAAAGGATTGGTTAGAAGTGTATCGTTGATTGCACCAGAAATATTACTGTAAGTTAAACCTGAATCTGTTGAAAGTTGCCATTGATAGGTAATACCCGAAAGCGTGTCGTGGTTTGTAAGATTTAAATTTACGATAGAGGAATCGCATACAGAAAGATTGCTTTGTGCAATTGAACCTGCATTTGGGATGCCCGAACAACCCGGCAATATATTGGAAATTGTAAAGGTTTTT
>JBIICS010000071.1:0-14379 GCA_044238735.1 Bacteroidia bacterium | reverse complement strand
GCTATTTCAGCCAGAGTATAAAGCGACAAATTAATCCATTTAGGGTAAGTAACTCTGCTGGCTTGAGCAAGGTCTAACTTTCGGATAATGCCCAGTCGTGCACTGTGGCTTTGCAACAACAAGGCTATTAAGTTAGACATTAACAAAACCCAAATAAGCTGGTATCCGTATTTACTTCCTCCGGCAATATCGGTTGCCCAGTTTCCGGGATCCATATAACCTACACTAACTAAATATGCCGGACCTAAGAAAGCAAATAGACGTTTAAACCAGCTTCCTTTTTCGGGAATTGTTACGCTTCTGTTAACCTCGCTAAGTGAACTGTTTGGTTTACTCATATTTAGATACCAATAAATGATTAGCTATGCTCGGCCCAATAAATGCGGATGTTTTATTGTTTATTAAAATATGTAAGGAACCATCGAAAGGTATAAATTCCTTCAAATAGATGGTGGCTCCGATTTTTAAACCCAAAGTATCCAGATATTGCAGAAATAAATCTTCAGATTGACTTACTGCGCATAATATTAATTTAGACCCTTTTTTATGATCACCTAGTGGTTTGGCATTTAAAGGATGTATTTTTCCATTTTTATCCGGAATAGGGTCGCCATGCGGGTCAAATTTAGGATTGCCTAAATATTGGGATAATTTCTCAATTAATTGATCAGACTGAATATGCTCTAGTTGTTCTGCGATGGAGTGGACTTCGTTCCATTTAAAATTTAGTTTATTTACTAAAAAATATTCCCAAAGTCTGTGTTTTCTGATTACTGTTAATGCCAGTTTTTCACCTTTATTGGTTAAGCTAACACCCTGATAAGGTTTGTGTTTTATTAGTTTTTTATCAGAAAGTTTATGCAACATCTCCGAAACAGATGCCGGCTTTGTATTTAAACGCATCGCAATACTATTGGTGCTAGCAGTTTCTTTTAATTGCGCTTCCTGATAAATGGCCTTTAAATAGTTTTCTTCACTTAAACTTATCATAAGGCAAATATAACTATTTTTTTAGGTAAACCTAAAATCAAAAATTACGCTATAACTTGAGTGAATTTTTACTTATGGTAATATTTCAGGGCCTGTGGCATAAAGGCTTTCAAATCTTTTATTCGCGTTTCGTCACTTGGATGAGTGCTTAAAAATTCGGGTAGTTTTCCGCCCCCAGAAGCTTGTTTCATTCGTTCCCAAAAGCCAATTGATTTTTGAGGATCGTAACCCGCCATGGCCATAAAAATAACTCCCATTTTATCAGCCTCCGATTCATGAACCCTGGAATATTTTAAAGAGCCGAGTGTTGAACCAACGCCATAAGAAGCCAAAAATATATTTTGCACTTCCTGTGGTTTCTGACTTAGCGCAACTGCAAGTCCTATACCGCCCAGTTGAAGGGCTAACTGCTGGCTCATACGTTCGTTACCATGTCTGGCAATTGCATGAGCAATTTCGTGTCCCATTACTACTGCCAGACCTTCTTCATCTTGCGAAACGGGTATTAATCCGGTATACACCACCACCTTGCCACCAGGCATACACCAGGCATTTATTACCTTATCATTAACTACATTAAACTCCCATTTAAAATCTTTTACGCGTTTAGTTTGATTCTTCTGCGTTAAGAATTTATTGATAGCACCAACCAGCTTATCGCCAACTTTTCTAACTAATTGCACATTTGCATCCGATGCTGGTAAAGCATTATTTTTATTAAGGAAATCCCGGTAATTTGTAAGTGATAAACTCATCATGGTACTCTCCAGAAGAAGATTTAATTGTCTTCTTCCGGATACAGGGACTTTATAGCATGCAATTAAAACTGCAATTCCAACTAAGAGACTTGCAAAAATTAGTTTTCTCATCATAAATAATTAGTCTATCTGAACTTTATCTTCGTTCCAGGTGATATGATTAGCCCAACAACTAATATGCCATTTGGATTCACCTGTTTCGATGGTATCCATAGAGGTAAAAGAGGGAACATTTATTTTTATATCGCTAACCAGATATTCTTTTCCATCAATTATAAGTCTCCAATATAGATTACTGGTATTGGAGGTATTAAAACGAATGTTAATCTTTTTCAAGTTAACTATGCGATCCGCTTGCATACATATCAAGCTTTGTTTTAATTTCTTCTAATTTTTGATTGTTAATTTTTGCTTTTATAACCCTTTTAACTTCGTATCGGTTCAATTCTTTTTCTTTAGGATCTTCCGAAACGAGTTTAAGAAAACCCAAATTTAAAACCGAATTAATATAATTATCAAAGTTTTTAAGGAGTTTAACCACATTAGACCTCTCTTTAAAAAATAATTCAATTTTGTCTCGTATCTCTTTATGGGTTACAAAAAATTTCACCTGATCTATTTCTTTTACATCAAATTCTTCCAGCATTTCGCGGAGTAATACGCACAAAAGAGTTACCTCATAGGATATGGGCACTTTTCTCACCAGTCTGGGTAATTTTAAGTTATCATCAGCATCCGGGTTTGTTTCCGGTTGAAAAATATAAGCAAAACCATCTGTTTCCTGAATAACCAATTTAACACCAATTTTTTCGAAATACTCAGAAACAGCGTGCTGATTAGTCATTAAATCTTTCCAAAATTTATCATCATCATAAAGCACATCCTGCAGTAATTTTATAATTACACCCGCATAAGGAAGTGATTTATTTGATTGAATTTCTATTGAATCGCTGAAATTGTACATGTTGCTATTTTAAATTATTTGGTAAATATTACTTGCGGAACTTTAACAGAGCGTTTGGGATTAAGTCCTAAATCTATTAATACGGTATTATCGGCACTTATGATGTGTTTATTGGATTGAGATGCAATAGATAAATACGTTAATACCTCGGATAAGCCTTTTTGAATGGGTTTAGACTGAACAATTTCAACTAAACTTACTTGCTTCTTCGATTTTAAGAATGCGTCTATATTCTCTTGTAATTCTTGTTTATTAACGGTAAACTGATTGAATAGATTTTCGAATTGAATAGCAGAAAGATCAAATGCCGGACCTTCGGTAGGGATTGCTTTTTCAATTTCTTCATGCGGTTCTTCAGTAAGGGGGCGCGACATTACGTTTGAAATTTCGGTATCACCATCTACCGTAATAAACTGATCTTCTTTGGGCGGACTTTTATAGATTCTTAAAGCAGTATTTCTGATATCGGCTATTAACTCCATGGTTTTTCTTCCTTCCATCACATTTCGCTCAGAAAGAACTTTGTTAAGTTTGGCCGATAGTTGCTTGTTGGAATCAATTACTTTTTTCCCTGCTGTATAGAGCATGGTTTTTAGTTTCTTTAAAAAGCGATCGTCTTCGTATGGAATATGCCGCTTATTTAACAACACATAAACATCATCAATAAGAACTCTTAATTCTTCCTGGCTTTGATTGTTAACAAGGAAGTGCCAAAATGAATAAAAACTTTTACCCTGATCCTTTTGTTTTAATTCATCCAGGGCATCCAGAGCGTATTCGAGTATGCCTCCTTTTGAATAATTTCTGTCGGATTGTTTTTCATAAATATTGCGGATGATATCTTTAAAGTTTTGTTCAACTTCCCTAAAATCGGATAATAAATCTTTGGATAATTTATTGATTTCAAAGAAGCGTTCTTTTATCTGCGTATCATTATATACAGGAACATGCTGAGATATTTTTATTTGACGAATTTCGTTTTCAATCAATACCTTTTGACGTTCTAAATCCCGAATTTTAACCTGTGGGTCATCGGTAGAGTTTTCTAATAGATTCTGAAGTTTCTGGAATATATCCTTAAACCTAGATTCAGTTCCTATAAAATCTCTTTTTCTTAATGATTCAATCCAATTAAATGCTTTTTCGGCATCGCTGCTTAGTTCGTAAACATGTTCACCGCTTTCATCGGGATACTTTCTCAGGTACTCATTTTCTGTCCATTGATCCAAATAGCGTTTCGCTCTTTCCTGATTGTTATCGTGCAGGTGCTCGTCTATTTCGTTATTCAGAATATCCTCCTTAAAATCAACATACTCTAAAAAGTCGCTCAGTTTGTGAACTAATTCGGCATGAGGAATAATAAAACGGTTATTTTCTTTAAACTCACGGTGCAAAAAACTAATAATTAAAGGCGCCGTTTGGGCTTTAATTAGTTTTACACTGGTGTTGGTGTGAATAATACTGTTAATCTCTAGATAATCCATCCTATAAATAATACAATCATAAATTTAGGTCAATTAGCCCTGACATGAATAATGGTGTTAATATTTTTTTAAAACTAGAGTGGTTAAAATCTTTAGTATTTAAACCCCATAAAATCTTTATTAACCAATAGAGTCAATTTATTTACTAATAACTAGGCTAATACCGAAAAATTTTAATGTTTTTTCACCGTGATTGAAAGAAATGAGAAAATAGAACCCGAATTAATATGGAATAAAAGTCGGGATGACAGGATTTGAACCTGCGACCCCACGCCCCCCAGACGTGTGCGCTACCAGGCTGCGCTACATCCCGAATTTTAGAGTTGTAAAAGTAATAAAATTAACAAACTAAACTGCTGATAAATTGTTAAAGAAAAAAATATTTATTAGTTAAACGAAGGTCTAAAGCCTAATGGTTTTAACTAATTTAGCACTCTAATTTTTATTTTAAATTACAAGTTATATGGAACATATAAAATGTTTAATTGTGGGCTCTGGCCCGGCGGGATATACAGCCGCTATTTATGCATCCAGAGCAGGTTTAAATCCTATTATGTATCAAGGGCTTCAACCGGGAGGCCAACTAACAATAACTACCGAAGTTGATAATTTTCCGGGATATCCTAACGGAACACACGGTCCGCAAATGATGGAAGATTTAAAGGCTCAGGCCGAACGTTTTGGCACCGAAGTTCGTTTCGGATTGGTAACAAAAGTTGATTTTTCTTCTCGCCCTTTTAAATTAATAGTGGATGACACTACCTCCATAACTGCAGATACGGTTATAATATCAACAGGAGCATCCGCAAAATGGTTAGGACTCGAAAGCGAACAACGTTTAAATGGTTTTGGAGTTTCTGCCTGTGCAGTTTGCGATGGTTTTTTCTTTAAAAATCAAGAAGTTGCTATTGTTGGAGCCGGCGATACGGCTTGCGAAGAAGCTACTTATTTAGCTAAAATCTGTAAAAAAGTTACCATGCTGGTAAGAAAAGATCAATTCAGAGCATCCAAACCCCTCCAAGATCGTGTTTTTAAGACAGCAAACATAGAAGTGCTTTTTAATACCGAAACATTAGAAGTTTTAGGCGACAAGGGGGTTACGGGGGTAAGGGTTAAAAATAATGCAACCAACGAAATTAAAGATATTTCTGTAACCGGTTTTTTTGTAGCGATTGGACATACACCAAACTCGGCTGTTTTTAAAGAATATTTAAATTTAGATGAAAATGGTTACATATTAACTAAACCCGGTTCTACCTATACCAATATACCCGGTGTATTTGCTGCCGGCGATGTTCAGGACCATATTTACCGTCAGGCGGTTACTGCTGCCGGAAGTGGATGTATGGCGGCTTTAGATGCAGAAAGGTGGCTTGCCGCAGAAGGAATACACTAAAATTTTTAATTCGTGTTCTCAAATTTTAGTTAAAATGAAAAAAATTAAACTCTCCAGGTTAATCGGGTACATGTTGGTAAGTCCGGTTTTGTTATATATTATTTTTATTTTATTGTTGTTAATATGTGGAGGAACTGGGATAATCGAAATTAAAAAGTTTAGGGTGCTTATAGGTGCTTATCTTATGAACAATAATAACACCTTGCTCAACCTCGGTTTATTTGCAATTTCCGGATCATATTTACTTAAAGATTAAAAATTATATATCGGTTATTTTGAATTACCCGATATTATAGAAAAATTAAATAACGTTTATAATCTAAAATATAAATGGAAGCAAAAAAATAATATTGAGTGTTTTATTATTATGGATTGGACTTAAGGCTCAAGCGCAGGCTTTAATTACAAGTACTGGCGGGAATGTTTCCAGCAGCGGAGGTTCAGTAAGTTTTTCAGTTGGACAAATTGTTTACAAAACCAATACCAGTTCAATAGGTTCAGCAGCACCAGGTGTTCAGCAGCCTTATGAAATTTCTATTTTACAAGGTATAGAAGACAATTCAATTAATTTGAATTTAAATGTATACCCAAACCCTACTAGCAATTTTTTAATACTTAATGCAGGTAACACTGAATTTTCAACTTTGAACTTTGAACTTTACGACATTAGCGGAAAATTAATTGAAAGCAGAAAAATGATAAGCAATAGCGAAGCCATAGCAATGGAAAACTTACCTGTTGATACTTATTTTTTAAAAATTAAAAATATTAACAACGAATCAAAAATATTTAAAATCATAAAAAACTAAAAACGATGAAACCAAAAGTCTATTCATTCATTGCAGGACTATTATTAACGATAAGTGTATTTGCTCAAGCTCCTCAAAAAATGACTTATCAAGCAGTAGTGAGAAATAGTAGTAATTCGTTGGTGCAAAATAGCCCAATTGGTGTAAAAGTGTCAATACTTCAAGGTAGTGTTACTGGCGCAGTTGTATATGCTGAAACACATTCTACTCAAACAAATCAAAATGGTTTATTAAACATTGAAATAGGAGGTGGCAATATTGTTACTGGAATTTACAATAATGGTATCTTTTGGGCAGGAGGTCCTTATTACATTAAGACTGAGATAGATCCTCTAGGTGGTGCCAATTATACTATAACAAGCACGAGTGAATTATTAAGTGTACCTTATTCAAATTACTCGCATGTAAGTGGCACTCTGGTTGGCCTAGCAACAAGTTGGGTTGGTGTTTATGAGTTATCTGGAATTTTTTTGTATATCACCTATCTTGATCCCAATACGGTTTTGATTTTTTCATCAGAAACTGAACAGTCCGGCTTCCCATACCCCAAACCAATGTTGGGCAAAGTAAATGGATTATCACTTGAATTAAAAAGTCACGGTAGTTTTCAAGGCGGTCAAATTACTCGTAATGGAAATACAATTGAAATAACTACTGTTGATGGCACACTTATATGGACTAAATTGTAATTTTTATTTTGAAAAATTACAGTAAATCTTGGCAATCAACGAACCGATAAAAGCAAAGTAAAGCTTAAAGCAGGGGAGAGTATTTTTTGATATGTAAGCTAAGTTGCTAAAAATAATTTTTTAGCTCAACTATTAGGGTTTTGCATTAAGTTTTTGGTAACGAATGGTGCAAACCTTAAATAAAGTATGTACTAATTAAATTATATCTGAAGTTTTATGAGCTTCAAGAACTATAAATGTGTTCAGCGTTTATTCTAAAAACGTTTACAGGAATTTTAAAAATATTTTTTTGGAAGTAGTGTATTGAAATCTGGTTGGTAAAAAGTCTTGAATGCCCCTGCTGATTGGATAAAAAAGTTTATTGAAAGCTAAATCTTTGAACTTTTTTCGCATAAATCAATATATGAAAGTTCATTGAAACGAAAAAGGCAAACTGTTTCCAGCTTGCCTTTTGATAGTAGCGGGGACACGACTCGAACGTGCGACCTTCGGGTTATGAGCCCGACGAGCTACCAACTGCTCCACCCCGCAATGTATTTTAAGTTTAAAAAGAACGTCTATTCTTAAATGCGAGTGCAAAGATATATTTTGTTTCTTTGTATCCAAATAAAAAAACGTTTATTTCATTTATTTTAACACCAAAGCCATTGAATAATCATAAATCGGGATTTGTAAACATTTTAGGTAACCCCAATGTGGGTAAATCAACCTTAATGAATGCTTTAGTAGGGGAGCGTTTATCTATAATAACCAATAAGGCTCAAACTACCCGGCATCGTATTAAAGGAATTGTTAGCGGAGAAAATTATCAAATAGTCTTTTCGGATACACCCGGACTATTAAAACCCAAGTATAAGCTTCAAGAACGAATGATGGATTTTGTTAAAACAGCTTTACAAGATGCCGATGTGTTTTTAGTGGTAAGTGATATTACCGAAAATTTCGAAAAGGCTTTCAATCTTCTCCCCGAATCCATAATTAAAGGAACTGCCCCTATAATTTTAATTATAAATAAAATTGACCTTACTAATCAAAAAACGCTCGAAGAAAGAGTAGAACAATGGCATGCAGCTATACCCAGAGCAGAAATATTACCCATATCGGCTTTGCATAAACTTAATACCGATTATATTTTAAAGCGTATTATTACCTTGTTGCCCGATTCACCACCTTATTTTGACAAAGATCAGTTAACCGATAAACCTGAAAGATTTTTTGTTAGTGAAATTATAAGAGAGAAAATATTATTTCTGTATAATGAGGAAATCCCTTACTCTGTTGAGGTTGAAGTAGAGTCTTTTAAGGAGGCAGAAACCATTATAAGAATAAATGCCGTGATTTTTGTAGAGCGCGAATCGCAGAAGCCTATTTTAATTGGTAAAGAAGGTAAAAGCATTAAAAAGCTTGGAATTGAAGCCAGAAAAGAGATTGAGAAATTCTTTCAGAAAAAAATACATCTGGAACTTTTTGTAAAAGTAAATGCCGATTGGCGTAATAACGATCAAAATCTAAAGCGTTTCGGTTATTTAGATTAATTTTGTAAATAATAATTATTTATGTCGGGAATTGTAGCCATTATAGGAAGACCAAATGTTGGAAAATCAACTTTGTTTAATCGATTAACAGAAAGCCGTAGAGCAATAGTTGATGAAGTAGCCGGGGTTACCCGCGATCGTATTTATGGTTCTGCCGAATGGAATGGCCGCGAATTTACGGTTGTTGATACTGGTGGCTTTGCTCAGGGTAGTGAGGATGTTTTTGAAGATGAAATTCGTAAACAAATAGAGCTGGCTATAAAGGAAGCAAACGTTTTATTGTTTTTAGTTGATGTGTCAGACGGGGTGTTGGAGTGGGATAAAGAAGTAGCCAATTTGGTTCGCAGAAGTAAAAAGCCGTATGTGCTGGTTGTAAATAAAGTAGATAACCATAAGCGTCAAGATATGGCAACTGAATTTTATGAATTTGGTTTAGGTGAATATTTTTGTATTTCCTCTGCCAATGGTTTTGGTACCGGAGAAATGTTGGATGCACTGGTTGAAAAGCTTCCTGAAGAAGTAAAAGAAGATGAGGATCTGTTAGGATTACCCCGTTTAACTATTATTGGTCGCCCAAACGTTGGAAAATCTTCATTTTTAAATGCCTTAATAGGTGAGGAACGAAATATAGTTACCGATATAGCCGGAACAACAAGAGATGCCATTCATACCCGTTATAATCGTTTTGGCTTCGATTTCTTTTTAGTGGATACTGCCGGTGTTCGTAAAAAAAGTAGAGTAAATGAGGATCTCGAATTTTATTCCGTAATGCGTTCTCTAAAAGCACTGGAAAATTCGGATGTATGTTTTATAATGATTGATGCCACTCAGGGGTTTGATGCTCAGGATGTGAATCTTTTTCAGTTGTGTATTAAAAACAGAAAGGGAATTGTAATACTGGTTAATAAGTGGGATTTAGTTGAAAAAGATACCCATTCGGTAAAGGAATATACTGAATTAATAAAAGAGAAGATTGCACCTTTTAAAGATGTGCCTATTCTTTTTATATCTGCTCTTACCAAACAGCGTATCCATCAGGCTTTGGAGGAAGCTGTTGAAGTTTACAATAATAGAGAGCGCCGAATACCAACTCATAAGCTAAATGAAACCATGTTGCCTTACATTGAGGCATATCCACCCCCGGCAATAAAAGGGAAATACGTTAAAATTAAATTCGTGACTCAATTGCCAACGAGAGCCCCTTCTTTTGCGTTTTTTTGTAATTTACCTCAGTATGTTTACGAACCTTATAAGCGTTATATAGAAAATAAATTAAGAGAAAACTTCAATTTTAAAGGAGTTCCTATTCAGATATTTTTCAGACAGAAATAGTTAAAACGGGTGATGATGCCAAAAAATAGTTGGTGTTTATCATAAAAAAAGGTAATTTACTGAGAAATGGTTGGTGATTATCTCAATTTTTAATCCTATTATGGCCTGTCAATTCTAAGAGGAAATGGGCTCTGCAGGAGAGCAACTATTTAGCTATATGGTTTGCCACGAAAAATGAAGGCCTTGTGTTTTGCCATGACCTTTGTAATTAATAACTGATTATTCTTAATAATTGAACTAAACCAATTTAAGAAGTTCTTCCATTACTTCCTGAGAATCCCAGTTTTGCTCAATATTCGGCATGCTCATTATCTTTTCCATTATGGCATCCTGTTCCTGTCCTTTTGCATATGCTTCACTGTATCTAATGTGTGGCGAAAACGTAACCATCGAATAAAGGGTTGTCCATTTGTCCGGATATTGGTCTGCAAATTTTGCTTCTATTTTTTTTCTAAGAATAAATTTAGGATCAGCCGTTTTTTCACTCATTTCCTTAAAATTATCTTTGGCTAATTGAGCTATGGCATCTCCATCCGGCTTTCGTAAGTCTTGATATTCCTGTAAAATAGCATCCCAATTATCCCCATGTTTATCTATTAAACCATCTAATACAAATACATCTTCAAAACCACAATTCATACCTTGACCGTAAAATGGAACTATGGCATGGGCAGCATCGCCAATTAAAGCCAATTTATCTTTGTAAATCCAGGGTTTGCAACGAACGATACAAAGCGAAGAGGAAGGATTGTTAAAATAATCGTCCAAGTATGTGGGCATTAAAGGAACAGCATCCGGAAAAACTTCTTCAAAAAATTTCTTCACATCCTCTTTTGTTTTTAAGGCCTCAAAAGAAGGGTAACCTTCATGCGGAAAAAATAAGGTGCAGGTAAAACTTCCATCCATATTAGGAAGAGCTATAAGCATATAGTTGCCTCTGGGCCATATATGTAGGGCATTTTTCTCAATTAAAAAACTACCGTTGGGACCTGCCGGAATATTTAATTCTTTATATCCAACCTCCATATAATCTTGGCGATAATCGAAACGGTCGGTTTGTAACTGAAACTGCAAACGGGTGTTAGCAAAAGCACCATCGGCCCCAAAAATAATATCAGAAGTATGTTTGTGATTAATCTGGCTTTCGAATTCGGTTGTAGTTACTTCGTTGTTATTAAGGTTAACAGCCGATAATTGTTCACTAAAATGAATTTTTACATTTTGATGTTTTTCAGCTAAATCCATTAATCGGCAATTTAATTCTGCTCTGGAAACCGAATAAATAGCTTGACCATCTTTACCATAGGGCTGAATATAATTTTCGCCTTTTTGTGGATGGATATAACGATTGTACATGGGGATGGCAATTTTCTTTATTTCATCTGCAATTCCTATTTTTTCTAATGCTCTCCAACCTCTGTCGCTAAGGGCCAGGTTAATTGAACGTCCGGCATAAATATTAGTTTTTCGGGCATCTTGCCTGCGCTCGTATACATTTACCTTATGTCCTTTTTTTGCTAAATAAATAGATAGTAATGATCCAACCAAGCCTGATCCGGAAATTGTTATATTTTTTGAAGTCATTTATTTTTTTTATAAAATTATGAATATTATTTTTTTATTAATGTGAATACCGGTAATTTAATTCTAATAAAGGCAACTGACTGGGCATCATTTTTTAAATTAATTTTTGATTTAAAAAAATGACTTAAGTTTTTTGTTATTGTAGGGTAAATTTAATTTAATAAATTTAGTAAATACAAAGTGGCGTTGCCAACTTCTAATTTTTTTTAAAGCTTTTTTGAACCCGAATAATGTTAACTAAAACTTACTTGTTGATTTATATATCACTTTTGTTTCACTTTTATGCAAAAGCTCAAGGCGACTCTATTCAGTCGCCTGCAAAGAAAAAAAAAGGGTTAGGATATTTATTTAAAGAAACAACGGTAGAAGATTATGTAGAAAATACTCCCTTTAAACATGAAAACTATACTTATGTTCCATATATCAAAGCAGTGCAACTTGCCAATAACGGTTTTGAAATGGGTGAGGCAGCCTTAAACATTGATGATAAATCGGAGCGCCTGGTGTTAAGTTTTGATGACATTGAATCGGGTTTTAAAAATTTTAGTTATACCATTATACATTGTAACGCTAACTGGGAACCGTCTAATTTGTTTGTTGCCGATTATTTACAGGGGTTTAACGAGGTAAATATCAACAAGTATACCTATTCCATTAGTACTTTCTTAAATTATACACACTACGAATCGAGTTTTCCTACCAACGATTTTAATATAACTAAAACTGGAAATTATATCCTCAAGGTATATAAAGATTTCGATCCCAATCAGGTAGTAATAACCCGGAGATTTATAGTTTACAGCGATAGAATGCTTATTATTCCTGATTTTCATAGGCCCAGTATTGTTAATGATCGTAATTATAAACAAGAATTGGATTTTAAAGTCGTTTTCAATAATTTAAAAATTAATGATCTTTTTAATGATGTAAAAGTTATGGTTTTACAAAATAATCGATGGGATAACTGTAAAACTAACCTGCAACCCGCTTTTATTAAGGATAATGAATTAACCTACGATTATGATGATAAAACAGTTTTTAATGGTAATAACGAGTTCAGAAATTTTGATACTCGTAATTTGCAGTTAAAGAATAATAGGGTTGTTAAAATAGATTTTAAGGACAGTATAAACCAAGTGTTTTTAAATGATGATGTAAAACGGGCATTTAAAAGGTATTCAATAGACTTTGATATAAACGGAAAGTTTTACATTAAAAATTTAAACGGATTTACTAATAATACTGATGCCGATTATGTTAGAACGCATTTTTATTTAAAAAACGATTTAATTAAGGATGGAGATGTTTATCTTTTTGGGGCTTTAACCGATTGGAGTTTTGATAAAAAATATAAAATGAAATACAATGAGTCAACACAATTATACGAATTGGATTTACTTCTAAAGCAGGGCTATTATAACTATGTTTATACTACCTTAAGTGATGGAAACAATCAGGGCGATGATTCCGTTATCGAGGGCAGTTTTTTCGAAACAGAAAACGAATATCTTATTTTGGTTTACGTTCGTTTGATGGGGACTAACTATGATCAATTGCTTGGATATAAACGTATTAATACTAATAAACTTTAGTCTGTATTATTTGTTTAATAGTTTAAGGTTTTTGTTTTGGTTGAATGAATTTAGTTTCTAATTATTTTTTAATTTCAATAAACTTACTATTCATTAATTTCATGTTATATAAAATTCAGTTTTTTAAAATCAGTTTAATTTAAAATACTGCCAATGCTTATAAACAATTACCGTTTGAAAACTAATGGCTTAATTATTGTGTTATTTCTCATTATCCGATTATAATTGTATAAACCAAACCTAAAACTATGGTAACTCAAATAACAAATGGTATTGGAGTAACAGTTGAAGTTAACTACAATGCGCAGCATTCTCAACCAAGTATGTCGCAGTACTTGTTTGTGTATAAGGTTACTATCGAAAACCATCTTGATTTGCCGGTGCAGTTACTTCGCCGCCATTGGGATATTTTCGACTCTTTACAAGGGCATTCTGATGTTAATGGAGAAGGAGTTGTAGGAGAAAAGCCGGTTATTTATCCCGGTGATGCATACACATACGAATCGTTCTGTAATTTAACCAGTGATTTTGGGATCATGAGTGGTAAGTACGTGATGGAACGTAAGGATGGATTTAGATTTGAAGTTGAAATCCCTCAGTTCGAATTAATTACCCCGTCCAGACTAAATTAACCAAAGTCAAACCAATTTCTTATTTTATTTTCTAAATTTAAGTCCGTTTTTTTAATAACGGACTTTTTTATTTTAATCAACAATTTATGCTAAAAGGATTTTTTAATGTACCTGCTCCGGTTAATGAACCTGTAAAATCATATGCCGCCGGATCTTCCGAGAGAAAAGAACTTCAAGCCATGCTTTCAACCTTACGAAGCATGGAAGTGGATATCCCGATGTACATTGGGGCTAAAGAAATAAGAAGTAACGAAAAAGTTAGATTAGCTCCTCCGCACGATCATAAACACACGCTTGGTTATTTTCATAAATCAACCAAAGAACATGTTAAACAAGCTATAGATGCTGCCTTGGCTGCAAAAAACGATTGGGAAAATTTAGCTTGGGAACAACGCGCCAGTATATTCTTAAAAGCGGCAGAGTTAATCGCAGGACCTTATCGCGCCAAGTTAAACGCCGCCACTATGTTGGGGCAAAGTAAAAATGCATTTCAGGCAGAAATTGACAGCGCTTGCGAAATTATCGACTTTTTGCGTTTTAACGTTCAGTACATGACCGAAATATATCAGCAACAGCCACCTGTAGCTGGTGTTGGTATTTGGAACAGAGTTGAA
>JBIICS010000188.1:0-4533 GCA_044238735.1 Bacteroidia bacterium | reverse complement strand
AGCGGTATATTATCTTTTAGTTTATCTACAACAGGCAGTACCGGCACCAAAACATTTACCGGAGATATTACAAACAATGGAAGTGTGAGCATTAGCGGAACATCACAGGCTATTTTTGTTGTAGCCGGAAACATCAGTAACAATGGAACCTGGACAAATACGAATTCCAACAGTAGAACAACACTATCTGGAACCTCTAAAACAATTAACGGAAATAGTATAACTTTTAATGACTGTTTTATTAATGGTACAATAACAAATAATGTTGCCCTTACTATTAACGATACCTTGGCAGGAAGCGGAACTCTCACTCAGGGAGTAGGCGCTACCCTAAACTTAGGTTCTGCCTTTACTACTACCAATTTTGATGGATCTACCAATACCAACACAGTAAATTATAACGGAAGCGGAGCTCAAACCATAAAAGCAGATGACTATCACCACTTAACAATTGGTAACCGATCGGCTACTGTTACACTTGGTAGCGGAAACATGTCTGTTAATGGAACCTACACCGATAATTTAAGTTCGGGCACCTATTCGGTAGGAAGCGGAACAGTGGATTTTACAGGCACAAACTGCTCAATAGCCGGCACCGGAACTAACACCGCGTTTAATAATTTAACGGTTTCCGGAACTCTTACCGCCAAAAACGGAACCATTAGCATAGCGGGTGTTTTCAGCAACGGTGGAACATTCTTGCCAAACAATGGAACCATTAATTTTAATGGTTCTTCCACGCAAACTATACCTGCACTTATTTTTCATAATGTAACCATTAGCAACAGAGCAGCAGCGGTTACGCTCGAAGGATCTGAAATTATTTATATTGGGGGTACTTATACAGATAATGTAACCGCTGGTTCGTATGTGGTTTCTGGAAGCACCGTTGAATTCACAGGCACCGGCAGCGCAATTAGTGGTTCCGGAACTAACACCGCGTTTAATAATTTAACTATTTCATCGGGCGCCACACTCACAGGTAAAAGCAGCACAGTAAGAATTGCAGGCACTTTAACTAACAGTGGAACTTACCATCACAATAACGGAACCGTTAGTTTTAATGCTGCTACCGGCAATCAAACCCTAAGTGGTTCGGGTACTACTAATTTTTATGATGTACTGGTTAGTCATGCCACTAGCGGCGGTATCTCCATTTCTTCTGGTACTTACAACCTCTATCATTCCCTTGATGTGGCCTCCAATACCAATACCCTTGCACTGGGCACCAATCGTTTAACGCTCAAATCTACCGGTCTATCCAATGATGCTACTGCACGTATTGGTAATCTTTCAACTATTTCCACCTTTAGCGGATCTATTAACCTGGAACGTTTTATTGGGGGTAATTCGGCCTGGAGACAATTAGGAACTTGCATGAGCAATAAAACCCTGGCCGATTGGTACAATTCAACCAACTTCCCTATGAGCGGTTTTACCGGTGTTCCAAATGTTAACGGATTTGTATCTGCATACTTATATAACGAAACATTATCAGCCGGTAATTTCGATAACGGTTGGGTTGCGGCTACCAATATCACTAATTCTATTTCTCCGGATAACGGAACTTTAAACGGAAGAGGTTACACTATTTATGTGGGACAAACTGCCAGCCAAACGCCTATGAATAACTTTACCAATACCATGTCCGGTAGTTTTATAAGAGGCACTCAAAATATTACGCTCACTAATCAAACCCCGGGTGGGGAAAACAGCACCAGCAACACCGGCTTTCATGTGCTAGCTAATCCTTATCCGTCTCAAATCGATTTATCGCTTGGTTCTTGGAACGCTGCAATAAAAGGATACTACAACCTGGTAAGCGGCAGTTATGTTTGGAATAACGGAATGACCGGTATTATTCCACAAGGAAATGCTATCATGATTTTTACCGATGCCAATAACGTTTCCATGTCGTTTACCGAAGCCATGAAAACCAGTGGTGGAGGTAGTACTACTTTTATGAAACCTGTTAATCCCCCAACTAATGCACTCGAACTCCATATCAATAATAATATTAACACCTTTGAAGATCAGTGCGCTATTTTCTTTAATGAAAATGGAAATGAAAGTTACGTTAATGAATCTGATGATGTACGGAAATTAAACTCTCCGGATAACAGAGTGCCTCGCATTGCTACTTTAACTAAAGAAGGGGTTAGAACTGTACAAAACGATTATATAGATCTTAAACACTCGTTCTATCTTCCTGTTGAAGTACACATTCCTTTTGCCGGAAGCTACTCTATTTATGGCAAAGCATACAATACCAACGGGAAATGCCTGGTGCTTCTCGATAAAGAAACCGGTACTGAAATTGATTTAAGCAAAGATTTTAATTACACCTTTCAATCTAATACTAAGAAAACATACGAAAACAGATTTGCTATTGTAAACAAAAGTTGTGGATGGAATAATAGCAATAACCAAAATGCGATTTTCCGTTTAAACCAAAACGATGAAAATATAGAACTAACCTTAATATCCGATGAAAATGTGACCGGAAGTCTGAGTGTAATTTCTATTAACGGACAAGTGGTTTTAAATAAATCCAATTGCAATTTGGGTAATACCGAAATCATCAATACCCAATCTCTAAACAAAGGTATTTACATCGTAAAATTTGTTACCGATGATGCGGTATACTCCGAAAAAGTAGTAATAGATTAAGTCGATCCGTATTCTATATCTAGACTAAAAATACTGATATTCAAATCCTTATTTGAGTTAAAAGTAATTTTAAATTTAAATTAAAATTAAAATTTAATTGGAGTTGTAATTTTGAATTTTTATTATTTAAATTTATTATAAATAATATTCCCATGAAAAAAATTTTAGTTAGCACCTTTTTTATTTTAGTTAGTCTTTCTTTTACAAAAGCGGCTAATATTAATATTACAACCAATTCTAATTGGAGCACTTCAGGTATAAGTAGCGCAGATATAGTCTACGTATCAGGAGGAGCAACTCTTACTGTTGATGGAACAGTTAGTTGTGCTGGATTATTTTTAGGGCAAAACTCGTCGGCCGTAGCTTCTAATGGCACTTTAGCCTTTAACAGCGGTCGTCAGCTAACCGTTAACGGTGATGTGAATTTTAATTCTGGTTCCACAGGCACAATAGACATGAGTGCGGGCGGCAGATTGTCTCTAAATAATTTCAGTACCCTGGCTTCAACTCCTGTTTTAATTCCAGGAACAGGCACCATCCAAATAAATAGTCCAACTTCAGATTTTACTCTTCCTTCCTCTGTTAGCTTCAGAAATTATTTTAATCTAATTATTAATGCGGCGTCAGTTAGAACTGTTTTTGTATATTCAACTGGCGGACCTTATACCTATTCTGTTGGTGGTGATCTTACCGTAAACTCAGGAAATTTAAACATTGGCAATAACACATTTAATGTAACCGGCACTGCATCATTTTTATCAGGAACCACCACATACACTGGCCAAACCTCTAATGAAGGCAACATGATCTTAGGGGGAGGAACCCTAGCTGGTGCAGGAATACACGTTATTGCCGGTTCATTAACGGCTAATTCAGGCACCTCTTCTACTATTTCTCAATCTGGAAATTTTACGGTAAATGGCGCTACAAACATAAGTGGCACTATTAATTGGTCAAGTGCTAGTGGAATAAAAACTTTTAACAGTGATTTAAATATATCATCAACTGGGAGTTGGGTAGGTTCTACCAGAGCATTTACATTTGGAGGAAATATTGATATAGATGGATCTTACACCGGTACCGGAACATATACCCTAACTGGTACAAACAAAGTAATTACGGGTTCAGGAACAACTTTGAATTTTGGTTCAGTAGGTATTTCAAGCCCTAATGCATGTACCCTTAATACAGACAATCCTATCACCATTAATACTATTTCTGGAACAGGTTCGCTAACACTTGCTGCTTCTAGAACATTAATTTGCAGAGGAAACCTTACCGTTTCTGTCGTTAATTTATCTCAAAACGGTTCAACTGTAAGATATTCAGGAACCTCAGGAGCTCAGGCAATCAGGATGACCAATTATGCAAACTTAATTATAGATAGAGGTGCCGGATCAGCAACTATGGTTGCAGGAACTATAAATATTAGTAATAACTTTACCATCGTAAGTGGTCTCTTGAATTTGGGCACTTCTTCTACCAGAACCATAAACGTCACCGGTAATACCGTTGTTAGTGGTTCAATTTCCGGTTCCTCCACAACCGCAGGTACTTATTCATTTTCAGGTGACTTTACCTTATCCAGTGGCGCGTCTATTTCATTAACAGGTTCAGGTTCGCTTAACTTCTCTTTTGGTGGTAACATCATTAATAATGGTAACTGGACAAATACAGCCACAGCATCACATGCTCTTACCCTTTCCGGTATTAGTAAAACAATAAGCGGTAACGAAGTGCAGGCTTTTAATTGCAACGTAAACGGAACTTATACAAACAATGGTACCTTAACTGTTAGAGGAAATTTAGCAGGTTCTGGAACGTTAACTCAAGGTAGCGGTTCAGTTTTAACGCTTTTAGCTG
>JBIICS010000210.1:0-3624 GCA_044238735.1 Bacteroidia bacterium | reverse complement strand
GGGTTGGTAAATTTATTTTTGGAGCGCAATACTATTATCCCCAACACTACATGCCAAAAACTCCAGAGTAAAAAACTACCTTCCTGTCCTTCCCAAAAACAAGCAAACATATATTTAAATGGCAACTCCTTGTTGGCATGATGCCAGGCATAATAATACTCGAAGTAATTATTTATAATGATATAAAAGAGTGTAGCAATAACAAATGTTACAGCAAATGCGTGAATATAAAAAGCACTTCGGGCAATTTTTTGCCAACCATTCGTATCCTCGTCTTGCTTAACCGAAAGGGCAAAAGCAATAGTGGCTATAATAGCTGTGGTAAAAGAAAGAGAGAGAAGAAAGTTACCAAGATAACCGGGGATTAAATGTTCGCCAATATAATTTATTTCCATGGGTTATTGGGCTTCAACCATTTGCTGACTTCCATCATTATATTTAGAAGGACATTTCATTAAAATTTGATTTGCATAAAAGGCATCATCCTTACATTTACCAACCACAACAATTTGTTCTGATTTTTCAAAATCTTGTGGTTTAGTGTTGGAGTAAATTACTTTTTTTTCGGTACCTTCATTATCAATCATTGTAAATTCAAACCGGTTAGCATCTAGTTGAGGATTATAAACCAAAGGAGCCTTTTTATTTAGTTTTCCAACCACATGATAATCAGTTTCTGGATTTTCGAGCGCAGCTGCAAAAGATTCGTAAGTACTGGAATCGGCTACCGTTCCAATAATGGCTGCTATTGCCACTGCAATTATTAAAATAAAGATTATGTGAGTTTTCTTCATAAGTTTAAAAACAAACTATTTTTTAAATTGTTCCTGCAGTTTATTTACTTTTTTATCAAGCATTATTAAATAAACAAAAATGCCAACTAAAACGATTAAAGCCACGGCAACTACTACATAAATTTTACCTTCAGCTCTAAACTTATCAGCCATTTCAACCTGATTAGTTTCTTGAGCAAATAAACCCCCACAAAAAAACATTATAAGAATGCTTACTAATTTAAATCTCATTTTTAATCTTTTTAATTTTCACTTTTAACGTTACTATCCACCATCCTAATAATGACCATCCGATTATGGATGGATAAAAAATCATTCGCATTGTTCGATCTAAATCGTACTTACCAAATCCGGGATTACCCCCATTACCAGGATGAAGTGAATCAGTTAAACGAGGTAAAACCATTAAAAAAACAATTAGCATTACATAGGAAAAAACATTATAAATTGCAGAAATACGAGCCTTTTTTTGATCGTCATCAATTGAATTTCTCAAAATAAAATAAGCAAAATAGAACAACAGAGTAATTGCCGCGCCATTAAGTTTAGCATCGTTTACCCATGGAGCACCCCACGTATAATTTGCCCAAACCATTCCGGTTAAAATACCTAAAACCCCCATTAAAACACCAACTTCAGCACTTTGAGATGCTACTATATCTTTTTCCGGTTTAAAACCCGATAAATACATAACACTGTTAATGACCGAAACGGTAAGAATAATCATCATCCCAAACCACATGGTAACATGAAAATAGAGATTACGAATGGTTTCGTGAAGAATGGGCAATTTGGGAACCGGTAAAATAAAACCGGCAACAATGGTATATACTAATAAAATAAACGACAATATTTTCCACCAATTTTTCATATACTTTAATCGCGCCAAAGGTAAGGAATTAACAAGAACGACAAGGCCATCTGAATAGTAATAATTGACAACATAACAATTATTAACTTGAAGTTAAGTTCGAAATTTAAACCATCCAGTACATTTTTGGAAAACTTGATAAGCGTTATTAAGAATGGAATAAGCATGGGAAAACTCAAAACAGACATTAAACTAAAATTACTATTAGCTTTAGATGAAATAGCCGAAACCGTAGTAAGAATTGCAGAAAAGCCCATAGCACCCAGAAACATTACCAATAAAAATGGCCAGAAATTGCTGACTAAATTTCCTAAAACCAGACCATAAATAAAATAACCGCCCAGCGTGGTAATAAACAGAAGAACAAAATTAAAAAGAAACTTGGCGTAAAAGATTTCGAGTGGATGAGCCATTAAACCAATGTAAAACTTTCTTCCCCTGGCATCATTAATATACAACTTAGAAGAGATGTTAATGGCTGAAAAAACAATGATTATCCAATACAACGCATTCCAGGTTGGCACATCTACAATTTTTCGGAAGCTTAAAAAACAAACATATATGGTGGCAAATAAGTATAGAATAAAGCTACCCAAATGCGCTTTACTTCTCATCTCTGTAGCCATTTCCTTGGAAAATAAAGCATTTAAGTTGTTAAAATTGACCAAGATTGAACTATTTTTAATTAGGTTTGTTGTAATTGCAAAATTAAACTTATGAAATCAACAATTATCATTTTATTAGCATTATTTGGATTAAATTTTAGCTACGCACAAAAAAGCATTTATGACATAAAATTTAAAACCATTGATGGTGAAGAGACCACCCTTGCACCATACAAGGGAAAAAAGGTTATGATTGTAAATACAGCCTCTAAATGTGGCCTAACCCCTCAATACGAGGATCTTGAAAAACTTTATAAGGAATATCAAAGTAAAAACTTAGTAATTATTGGTTTTCCGGCTAATAATTTTTTAAGTCAGGAACCCGGGACTAATCAAGAGATTAAAGAATTTTGCTCCAAAAACTACGGTGTAAGTTTCCCGATGATGGAAAAAATTTCGGTTAAAGGGAGTGATATGCATCCTTTATATCAGTGGCTTACCTCAAAAGAGCAAAATGGGTTTCAGGATAGTGAAGTTAAATGGAACTTTCAAAAATATCTAATAGATGAAAGTGGACACCTATCTAAAGTAGTTAATCCAAGAGACAAACCAAATTCACCCGAAGTATTGGAATGGCTGAATAAAAAATAAATTTAACTTTTTAAAAGTTTTACCTATTTAATGATGAAGTTGGATATCCTTGCCTTTGGAGCTCATCCTGATGATGTTGAACTTGGTGCTGGTGGCACACTGGCCAAACATGTTGCGTTGGGTCTTAAAACAGGAATAATAGATCTAACCAGGGGCGAATTGGGCACAAGAGGTAGTGTTTTGGAAAGAAACGAAGAGGCCGAAAGGGCTTCAACCATATTGGGTAACAGCATACGTGAAAATTTGGATTTACCTGATGGCTTTTTCGAGAATAATCCTCAAAACCAATTAAAAGTTATTCGAAAAATAAGGCAGTATCAACCCGATATTATATTATGTAACGCCCCTTACGATAGGCATCCCGATCACGGTAAAGGGGGAGATTTAGTGGCGGATGCGGCCTTTTACAGTGGACTTACAAAAATAGAAACCGAATTAAATGGTATTCCGCAAAAAAGCTGGAGACCCCGGCTAATACTTCATTACATTCAGTTTTTACCCCTCCAACCCACTCTTGCTCTTGATATTACAGGATATATAGACCAAAAAATCGAATCGGTTCTTGCCTTTAAAAGTCAGTTTTACAATCCCAACTCCAAAGAACCCGAAACCATAATTTCCTCTAAAGGATTTTTAGAAAGTGTTCGTTATCGGGCTCAGGATTTAGGGAGAGTAATTGGAACTGAATATGCAGAGGGCTTTA
>JBIICS010000186.1:0-4585 GCA_044238735.1 Bacteroidia bacterium | reverse complement strand
GAAGAAAAATAGAGAGTGGATTAGATGCCAACAGCAACGGTACATTGGATGCGGGAGAGATTACCTCTACCGAATATGTTTGTAACGGAGCAAATGGAACCAACGGTATAAATGGTGCAAACGGAACAAACGGTACAAACGGTACAAACGGTTCAACATCATTAGTAAAAGTAACAGCCGAATCAGCCGGACCAAACTGTGCAAACGGCGGAAGAAAAATAGAGAGTGGATTAGATGCCAACAGCAACGGAACATTGGATGCGGGAGAGATTACCTCTACCGAATATGTTTGTAACGGAGCAAATGGAACCAATGGTATAAATGGTGCAAATGGAACCAACGGAACCAATGGAACAAACGGTACCAACGGTTCAACATCATTAGTAAAAGTAACAGCCGAATCAGCCGGACCAAACTGTGCAAACGGCGGAAGAAAAATAGAGAGTGGATTAGATGTCAACAGCAACGGGACATTGGATGCGGGAGAGATTACCTCTACCGAATATGTTTGTAACGGAGCAAATGGAACCAACGGTATAAATGGTGCAAATGGAACCAATGGAAATGATGGTATTTCGGTTGATAGCATAAAAACGAATGGAGATTCATTAATAGTTAAGTTTAGCAACTTAACAACCCAAATTTTGCCAGATGTTTTAATTCCCGGAATAAAAGGTGATCCTGGTACAAATGGTATAAATGGTTTTAATGGAGCCGATGGGATTTCAATTAATTGGTTAGGCACTTTTACTAGCGATCCACCTACTCCTTCTCTTAACGACGCCTACTATAATTCAACTGATAAAAAGTCATACATTTGGAACGGTTCTAACTGGTTTATAATTTCACAAGATGGAAGTGATGCTTTATTACCCTCTGGAAATTTAAACCAGACGCTTAGATTCGATGGAACATCATGGTTGTCATCTTCTTTGTTGCAAAACGATAATAGTAAAATTACTATTTCAAAATCAGATACTAGCTTATTGCGATTTCAACGTTCGGCTGCGGGCCAGAATGATTGGGAAATTTTTGGAGGACCAATGGGGTTTCAGATTGCGGGAGGTGCAGATGGTACAGGAAACACATTAACTAAATTTTTTACAATTGATGGTCAGGGAAGAGTGGGAATAGGAACGAACACTCCAGGTAATCGTTTAAGAATATTGGGAGGAACCAGAACGGATACATTATACACCTCAACTTTTAAATTAGGTAACTCTAGCACTAACGGTTTTGTGCTAACCTCTGATGCTAATGGATTCGGAAGCTGGCAGGCTATAACGAGTAGTGGAATAATAAATCTGAATGGATTAAACGCATCCACCCAAAATTTCTCCATTTCAAATAGTGGATCAACCTTGGAGTTTAATTCCTCTGCATCTACCCATACACTTAATATACCACTCGCAAGCAATACTGGCGTTACGGCGGGTTTAATATCTAAAACAGAATTCGATTTGTTTAACTCAAAACTATCCTCAACTTTAAGTAACGGTAAAATATGGATAGGAAATGGTTCAAATGTTGCTACAGAAAATTCCATTTCGGGTGATGCTTCATTGTCAAATTCAGGAGTTCTTACTTTAGGATCTACGGGCGTAACTCCAGGAACCTATAGATCAGTTTCCGTGAATGCGCAGGGTAGAATTACAAGTGCTTCGAATCCAACTACAATAAGTGGTTATGGTATTACAGATGCCGTTCAAAATGTTGCAGGAACACCAAGTATTCAATCCGGATTAGAGGCTGCCAGACCAGCGGCTTCCCTAGCCGGCCGATTATATGTGGCAACTAATACTTTTAAAATTTTCCGTGACAATGGAACGAGTTGGGATCAACTCTCTAATGGTAGTTCTATTGGAACTGTTACTTCTATAACAGCAGGTTCAGGGTTGTTAGGGGGTACAATCATAACCACTGGAACGTTAAGTGTGGATGTAGGAACAACAGCCAATAAAATTGTCCAGTTAAATGCCTCTGCTCAACTTCCGGCTGTTAGTGGTATTAACTTAACAGGTCTGAATGCCTCTAATATTTCTTCGGGTATTTTACCAGTAGCATACGGTGGAACGGGTTCAAGTTCACTTGGATCACCTGGAACTGTCCCACGAATGGGAGGTACTGTTCTTGTACCGTCTAATATTTTAGATAATGGGAGTTCTATTACCTTCGGTTCAACCTCTGTAATTAATAATGGGAATGAATTACAATTTAATGAACTTTCCGCAAACGGTACCAATTACGTAGGTTTTAAGGCTCCCTCCTCATTGTCTAACAACAGAATCTGGACCTTGCCAAGTTCTGATGGTTCTTCAGGAAATGTTTTGGTTACAGATGGTTCCGGCAATCTTAATTTTATAAGCACCCCGGCAAGGAGTTGTTTAGCAGGGATGATAAACCTTCCTAATACAACCGAATATTGTATTGATCCTTCCTCTTCAACTGCAAGTTCATATTGGGTTGCTTCCAATACATGTTCTACCGCAGGTAAACATTTATGTACTATGTCGGAATGGTTTAATGCGGTTAAAAATTACGGAGGCGGTTCAGTTACCTATACCTATGGTTCATCACCTTTTGAGTGGGTTGATTATGGGGGGGTTAACAGTGGAACTGTTATCAAGATGAATTCTTCATCGGCTGATCCGTTAACCAGTACAGATTCTTTTACGGGTTCTTATTCGTATCGTTGTTGCTTTAGCAGATAAAATTTAAACAGTGTTCTACATGGCTCCATTAGTTCTTAAATTTTTTAAGGGACTTGTCGGGAAGAAAAAGTGGCTTGTTTTATTTTTCTTGCTCGTAAACAAGGTTTTTTCTCAACGCTTGGAATTCAATTTTAAGTGCGATCTAAATAATAAAATTTTATTTTTGGAGGTATATAAGGGATATGAACTTTTAAAAATAGATAGTGCTGTTGTAGAAGAGAGTAAGGTTGTTTTTGATAAAAGATTAGAAAAAGGATCATATGCTATTAATTTTTCAGATTCCAACAGATTCGATTTTATTGTTAATCCTGTAGAAAAAAGAATATCCATTAAATTTAATGATTGTAGGCTTATTAATTCAGCAATAGTTGTTGAATCCGATGAGAATAAACTTTTTTGGGATTATAAGTATTATTCGAAGAACGTTAGTGAAAAAATATATGAGGAACGATTAAAGCAAAGTAATGTTCCCCGATCGGATGCAAGCATGATAGCTTTTTATGAAGACAACATACAAAGTTTAAACGCAAAAAAAAAACTATACCTAACCGAACTGGCTAAGAATAATTCTCATTCTTTTTTTTCAGAATCTTCCTTGTTATTTGAAAGATTAAACGAAACGTATACAAGTAAGTTGAAAGGGCAAGAGGAAATGCTGAAGTTTATTCCATTTAAAAAGGAAGCCTATCTAAACACAACTTTCTTTCCCGCTGCAGTAATGGTTTTTCTGCAAAACCATACAGAATATACGGAGGCAGGATTTAAAGCAGCTGTAGATAAAATTCTAAATGCGGCAAAGGTAAATGAAGTGGTATATAATTTCCATTTAAATTTCTTATTGGATCTTTTTAAGAGGGTTGGGCCCGATGTTATTTTTGATTATCTGGTTGAACAATATTTGTTAAAGGGTTCTTGTAATGAGGGCTATTCAAAAGATAGTTATCGTAAAATAGTAATGGAATATAATTCTATACAGCCTGGTGTTAGGGCTCCCGATTTTGAAATTTTTTCGGAGCAAGTGAAATATAATTTACAAAGCATATTAAGCACCATGAAACATAAAGAAGCACTGCTTTTCTTTTATTCCTCACATTGCGAATTTTGCCATAACGCTATAAGTCAAATCCAACAAAACAAGGGCAGTTTTTCAAATATTGATATTGTGTTTATTTCTTTGGATACTGATTTAGAGTTGTGGAAGAATTATAATGATATTCACCGTTTAAACGGACTCCATTGGTGTGATTTAAAAGGGTGGAAATCAGATATAGCTCAAAAATACCTGGTACACCGAACCCCTACTTTTTACAAGATCGATAGTAAGGGAATCATCATTTCTAAGGGCAGTAGTTTGGAAGCTGTTATATCGGAAAAATAGTAAACGGTTAATTATTTACCTCTTCTTGATCTTTTTTGATGATCTTATCAAAGATAGAATTTACCATCCACAGCAAGAGACTGAATAAAAAAGCATTCCAGAAGCTTCCAACACTAAAAGTGTCGATAAAATAATCTGCTATTAAAATCATAAAAGCATTGGTGAACAGCAGAAATAATCCAAAGCTTAACAATGTTATGGGTAAGGTAAGGACTATGAATAGCGGCTTAAAAAATATATTTAAAATGGAAAGCGTTAATGCTATGGCCAGAGCAGTGCTATAATTCGGAACTTTTACACCGGGTAAAAGGTGGGCACTAAGTAAAATAGCAAGCGTGTTAACAGTGATTTTAAGAATCCATTTCATATTAATAATTAATCTTTTGCTTTTTAAAATACGTGTCGTCTCTTATTACTTCAACTGCTTTGTTGTATGATTGGTTAATTACGTTATATACTTCAAAGAAGGCATCGTTAGTATAAAGATTTCTAGCTA
>JBIICS010000066.1:0-15510 GCA_044238735.1 Bacteroidia bacterium | reverse complement strand
CTACAAAAATTACAAACTTTATTTTCAAGCCAGAAGAACTAGCACCGGAGCTTCGTTTATGAACATAAGCTATAGCTTAGATAGTATAAATTACAATGTATTAAGCAATCTTAATTTTACTGCAAGTCCAACAAGTACATGGTTTGAAAATCTTTTCGATTATTCAGCTCAAAATTCATTAAATTTTTCATCCAAAATTTATTTTAAAATAGAAATACTTGGGGCTACAAACGCTGGTGGTACTTTAAAAATTGACAATTTTCAAATTCAAGCCAATTGCAACTTAAGTAACGAACCTCAGCAATCGGTTAATAATTTTTCAGTTTCGTCGGTTGGTTGTCAAAGCGTAAAACTTAAGTGGCAAAAATCGGATGGAAAAAAAACATTAATCATAGCACGTGCTAATTCTCCTATTACTTCAAATCCAAAAGATTCGATTGCATACTTTGCTTCATCAACATTTGGTAATGGATTTAATATGGGTTTAAATCAATTTATTGTATATGCCGATTCAGGAAGCTTTGTTGAAATAAATGGATTAAATCAAAACACGCCTTATTTCTTCAAAATATTTAGTTACAACGACAGTGATATTTGCAATAACTCCAGCAATTATTTAGTAAGTGGAAACGATCTGGAATTGAATGCTACTACTTCCAATTGTTTTGATATTTTAAGCATTTTAGTTCATGCCTGCGGACAACCGGAATCATATAATGAAATGTTTAGATTTAAAACTAACAATGAGTTCATAAATATTTTTGATTTACAAGTAGGGGGATCAACGAATAACAATATACCAGTTTGGGGAAAATGGCCAAATAATAATTTAAATTTTAATGGCTTTTATCAAAGTGCTTATACTGCCGTTAAAGTTGATTCAATTAATACAACTATTACTTCTTGTGGCGTTTTAATAGAACCACCCTTTGGAATTATTCCACCTAACAGCGAAGTAATTGTATTTACGGACACCCTAATTAATCCGTTTGCTAACTCCTTTGCCGCTTTATCGGATACTTTATATGCCGTATTTCAGAAATTTACTGACGATCCTTCTCAAGGATGCTTCAGAAACACGGCCAATGGTGCGTTAAGTGCCTCTCCAAATGGACCTACTACCCTTCGAAATTTAGCGTTGCGTTCGCTATCTAACACTAACTTGCAAGATAAAGTAACCTATGATGCCAGTTTATTGGTAAATACTAATTACGGTACGGCTAATACACAAATATACGGTGGATCTAGTAGCTTAAACAGGGGTGCCACTGTTTTCTTTGATGTGGCCGGCACAGGTGAATATGTTAATTTTGGATGTAAAGCTCCTTTTATTCCGGCTCAAATTGATCCGGTTGCTTTTGTTTTAAAACCCGGAAATGTTTTATGCACCGGCGACTCTATTTTATTACAAGCAAATCCGAGCGGCAGTTATACATCATTGCAATGGTCGGGCGGACTAGGTGGAACTTTTAACCAACCATTACCCGGAGTAGATTCTGTATTGTATATTGCAAGCAGCAATGATCAGGGAATTATATCTTTCTACATTACTGTTACTACAATTTGTAATGACACCATTAAAGATACCTTAACTGTTAACGTAGTTCGTCCGGCAAACGTTAGCATTTCAAATTCTTCGGATACTATTTTTTGCGAAGGCGGCTCAGTTACCTTAACCGCAAATGTTTTAAATGCAACTAGCTATAGTTGGAATACTAATGCAACATCACAAAACATCAATGTAAATTCATCCGGTGTTTATAGTGTTACTACAACCAACTGGTGCAATTCTTCAACGGACAGTATCAGAGTTATAGTTAATCCAAATCCGATTGTTAATGTTTCTGTAACTGGATCCCTAACATTTTGTGAGGGGGATAGTGTTATTTTAAACGCCAATATCCAAAACGCGAATGCTTTTACCTGGTCTAATGGCTCAAACAATAATACTTTAACTCTATACGACTCTATTACTATTTATGCAATTGCATCGGATCTAATCAATAATTGTCCTTCGGACACGAGCGCTGTGTATACAATAATTAAAAACAAATATGCAAATATAAATGTGGGTAACGATACGAGTATTTGTGTTAATACAGGTCCACTAACAATTGGTTCTATTCCTGAAAATGGTGTTAACTATAGCTGGACATCTATTCCTTCAGGATTTGTTTCAAATAATTCATTGGAGACAGTAAATCCATCCACAAGTACACTATACATATTGGAAGCTAACAACAATGGTTGCATAAACTTGGATTCAATTAAAATTGATGTACTAAACAATATAAATACAAATATTAGCATTAATTCGACCACCACGTCTATTTGCGCTAATGATAATGTTGCTTTTAGCTCAAGTGTTATTGGTGGAGGAAATAATCCTTTATATCAGTGGCACATTAATAATATTCCCATCCCCACTACCAATGGTTCAACTTTTAGTAATCAAAATTTTTCGGATGGAGATAGTGTGTACTGTGTTTTAACTACTTCTTTGTCTTGTGCATCAAATTCTCCTGATACCTCAAACTATATTTTAATTTCAGTAAAAAATAAGCCTAATATTAACATAATCAATAAAGGAGATACTACTTTTTGTCAGGGCCAAAACGTTACTTTAATTGCTTCAAATCTTCAAAGTATTGATAATTTCTCGTGGAGTATCCCTAACATAAATGATACCATATTGGTAAATACCTCTCAGCAAATCTTTTTATATGCATACAATACCTGTGGCGCGGATACGGATCATATAGTTGTTACAGTAAATCCTTTACCCAATGCCACAATCGCAGCATCAGGGCCCACCACATTTTGTCTGGGCGGAAGTGTTAACTTAAATTATGCTCCAACATCAGGCACTATCTTTTCGTGGTCAACAGGATCAACGAATAATTCTATAACTGTTAATACCGGAGGTTGGATTTATCTTTTCGTTAGTAACAGCTGCGGCCTAGACAAAGACAGTATATTTATTACAGTAAACAACGCTGTTAATGCAGTTATTAGCGCAACCAAATCGCTACTATGTAACAACGATTCCGTTTTGCTTACCTCCTCCAGCTTAAGTAACAACTTATGGAGTAATGGGGCAACTACAAATAGTATTTGGGTTTATACCGGTGGCAATTATGGTTTAACTATAAATTCGATAACCTGCGGTAACCCCAATGCCAGCATTTTAATCAATCAGGAAATTGTAGAGGCAGATTTTACTACTGACAAGGACACCGGATATGTTCCACTGGAGATAAATACTAACAATTTAAGTTCTGGTGCAATAACTTATAACTGGAATTTTGGAAACGGTATCAATCAAAATTCCACAAACACTTCAGTTACCTATAACAACAGTGGCGCTTACACTATCCAGTTAACAGCAACTGGATTACTTGGGTGCACTGATACAGCCTTACAAATAATTAGAGTAACAGACCCACCGGTTGGTTTAGAATTTCCAAACATATTTACACCCAATAACGATAACCAGAATGATGAATTCAAGCCAACCAGCGCTGTTGGAATTACAGAAGGGATTTTAGAAATATATAACCGCTGGGGTTTATTAATTGCAGAAATTTACGGCATTAATTTTATTTGGAACGGAAAAATAAATGAAGAAGTTGCTGCAGATGGTGTCTATTATTATATTGCAAAAGCAAAAACCAAGTCACCTAAAAATCCAGAAATAGAGGTGAAGGGATATATAACTTTAGCTAAATAAAAAAGGCGATGATAATCATCGCCTCAAGAATTATATACTTAAAAAACTTTCTATTTAGAAGCCATATTAAAAGTACGTTCGGATACAAGAGAACCCGTGCTGTCAAATTCATACCAGGTATCAACCTTTTCTCCTTCTTTGTATTGCATTTCAAAACGTTTAATTCCGGATGGATCCCAAACTAACCAAGTTCCATCTTTCTTTCCGTTGGCGTAAGAACCCTGACCAATTTTTACTCCATTTTCATCGTAACGTAACCACAATCCATCTTTTAAGCCAACTTTAAATGAGCCCGTTTCTTTACGCACACCATTTGGATAAAAATAGACAATAGGACCGTCCAATAATCCATCTTTAATAAGGGTTGAAAAATTAACACTTCCATCTGCATTTAAGTCCTTATATTCTCCCGAATATAAATCACCAGTTGAAGTTTTAAATTGGTTGTTAACTACTTTAATTTCCTGAGAAATAGCATTTCCAAAAATTAAAGCGATACCGAAGGATAAGACTAACTTTTTCATAACCAAATTATTTTATAATCAATATTACGTATAAAACTTAATAATGTTATAATAATTTGGTAAAAATTGATTTACAATAAATTTACATTAGTTGTAATTTTTACTGTTTTTCTATTAATTCTACTGGTGTAAGTGTTGATGATAAAGCGTTTGAAGGCATGATAAGGGCTTCGTAACTTAAAGCGGAAAAATTTAATTCTTTAACTAAATTATAATTAATCTTAACCTCAAAGTAACCATCCAAATCGGTGTAGCCAATTACTTTTCCATCAGTTGTTTTAATTTGAACACCAGCTATAGATTCCCTTGCATTTTTATCGATTACCTTTCCTTTAACAGTAACTTCAAGGTCGTTGCCTGCAAAAACACTTAATGAAATAATTAAAAAATAAAGTATAGCAGCGATTTTTAACATGTTACAAATATGAGGAGCAGAGGTTATTTAATTTTAACGCAAATATTAAGAAATTGTGAAGAATAGGTTTATTTCTTATTTTTATAAAGAATCTAAATGAACCATTTTAAACATACTACTATTGTTTTACTGGCTATCCTAGCTCCAATTTATTGTTTAGGTCAGGATAAAAATATTAAAGTCCGGGAAAACACACCGAGTAACCCCTTTTTTTCGAAAGAAAGATTATTTACCGGGGGCAATATGGGAATTCAGTTTGGGAATAATACATTTATAGACATCTCCCCTTTAGTTGGATACAGATTTACCGATGATATAGCGGGTGGAGTTGGTTTAACCTATCGCTATTTAAGTTTTAACAATGGAGTAAATACGTTTAGAAATAACATTTTAGGTGGTCGGATATTTGCCCGATATAATATTTTGGAGCGTCTTTTTTTGTATGGAGAATATGAAGTATTAAACTCCGACTGGTATCAAAATAATAATAGAATTAATCTCGAAAATATACTTGCGGGTGCCGGTTACACTCAATTTATAGGCGAACGGGCATCTTTTAACATCATGGGTTTGTGGAACTTCTATTCATCTCCTTTCCCAATTTATAACAATCCGGTTATCAGAATGGGATTTAATATCGGCCTGTAGGTCGATTATTTTGTGTTATTTATCTCAATTTTATTAAATTTAATCAAAACAAATAAATATGAGAATAAAAGCCCTATTCATTTCCTTTTTCGTTTCAATTGGATCTACCTTAGCGTCTAATGGGGACTGGCCACTTAATAATTATCAAGTTTATTTCGATAAAGCTTATTTACAATATCCAGATATTCCAAAAGGAGTTTTAGAAGCAGTTAGCTTTTCTCAATCAAGATTTAGTAACCTCATAGAAAAGAATCAAAACAGTTGTATTGGAATTCCAAAATCGGTTGGTGTAATGGGCCTTTGTTTTAACGGAAAAAATTACTTCAGAGAAAATGGAAAATTAGTGGAAGAATTAAGTGGTTTAACTAACTTAAAAATTTCAAAACCTGAAACACAAATAATTGCATATGCTCAAGCATTATCTAGTTCCTTAAAAAAATTAAACATACGTAGTAATCAAATAGAGGAAATTGCACCTGCCATCACGTATCTTTCCGAATTACCGAATAATCCAAATCTTCAGGAGAATTTTGCCCTAAACACACAATTATATCAAATTTTCTGGCTACTCAATAATCCCTCATTTCAGGCCAATTATCACCTACCACATTATAATATTAATATTGAAAAAATATTTGGAACAGTAAATTATAAGGTACTTTCTTCCTCCAGAATTACAATAGATAACGAACAGATCTATAATCAAAGCGGTGATAGATATAACTTTAATACTCAAACCTTCTCTTCGGATTATCCACCTGCCCTATGGAATGCAGCGGCCTCATGTAATTATAGTTCAAGAGCAGGTACCGCTATAAGCGCTATTACTATTCACGACATCGAAGGGTCATACGCTGGGTGTATCTCGTGGTTTAAAAACTGTAATGCCAGTGTATCGGCTCATTATGTTTTAAGATCGAGTGACGGACAAGTAACACAGATGGTTTTAGAAAGTGACAAAGCCTGGCATGTTGGAAACGCAAATCCTTATGCAATTGGTTTAGAACATGAAGGGTATAGAGACCAAGATGGTTGGTACACTAATGCAATGTATACTTCTTCAGCAAATCTAGTAAAAGATATTTGCAACTCCGGATATGGTATAAGTCCACTAAGAACTTATCATGGGCCATCATGTAATGATATCTGCACCTTAGGAAGTTGTGTTAAAATAAAGGGGCATCAGCATTTTGCCAATCAATCGCACAACGACCCAGGACCCAGATGGAATTGGTATTTGTATTATAATTTGATTAATAACAATACCCCTACCACTAATTACACATCACTTAATGGAACGTTTTACGATAGTGGCGGACAAAATGGAGATTATGGAAATGATGAACGCAAACTTTATCTTTTAAATCCAACAAACGCTAATAGTCTGTCCGTTACATTTACTGCATTTAATTTAGAAAACAACTGGGATTATTTATATATATACGATGGATCGACTACAAGTTCACCATTAATAGGAAGATACACGGGCACAAGTGGTCCGGGAACTATAACGGCAAGTAGTGGAAAGTTACTTTTAGATTTTAGATCGGACTGTGCAACATCTGCATCGGGTTGGACAGCAACCTGGAATGCCACAACATCAGGAACACCTCCACCTACTGATAACATTAAACCAACAACTTCTATAAGTACTGTTAATAACTGGTTCAGAAATAGTTTTAGTGCAAACTTTACCGATATTGATTCGGGGGGAAGCGGATTAGACAAAAGTTTTTATCAGGTATTAGAATATAATGGATATGAGTATCGTGCAAATAAAGACAATGGATTTTACAGCGATAACTTTGATTCTATTGTACATCCCGACTGGACTTTAAAAAATGGAAACTGGCTTATTGAAAACGGATATTTAAGACAAAATGATACCACATTAACTAACACCAATATCTATTCCTTTTTTAAACAAAATATTTCTAACCGATACCTTTATAATTGGGCTCAAAAATTTGGAGGTGTAAATTACAACGGAGCAAACAGAAGGGCAGGTTTTCATTTTATGGCAGATTCACCTGACTCCACTAACAGAGGAAATTCATATTTTGTTTGGTTTAGATTAGACCAAGATAAAATTCAAATTTATAAAGTAGTAAATAATACCTGGGGATCTGCCCCCATTATGGATACCTCTTTTGTTTTTAATCCAAATTATTGGTACGACGTTAAATTAGTATACGACAGAATACTTGGTAAAATATGGATTTATATTGACAACCAGCTTGCTGCCGTTCATACCGATCAAAATCCTCATCAAACTGGTAATTATATTTCCTTTAGAACCGGAAATAGTGATTTTTTAGTAAATAATTTAAAAATATATCGTTCCCGTTTTTCCAATCAGGCAACAACTATTAAAGTAGGTGCTGCCTCAACAAATGATATTCGATATCAAAACTCTAATCCATCTTTGCCTGCTGGAAAAATTAAATCAATAAATATGGATTTTGCAGGTAATTTATCTGCTATATCATCTATAGATATTGATGTTGATTGGACACCACCAAGTCCGCCAACCGTTATAAATGATGGCGATTATTTTGACAAGGACTCTACAACAATTAATAATATTTTGTCCGGTAATTGGAATTCTGCAAGCGATTTAAACTCCGGATTTAAAAAGTTTTGGTATTCGTTTGGTACAAGTGCAGGAGATAGTGATGTTGTAAACTGGACAGACAATTGGATATATGATACTGTATATGTTGATTCAATTAGTCTAAATATGAATCAACTGTATTTTTTAAATATAAGGGCAGAAAATAATGCCGGTATAAAATCAGGCATCGTCTCGTCTGATGGAATTTTAATAACAGCACCGTTATCCAAAAAAGAAATACTCAAATCTTCTTTCAATGTGTATCCGACAGTTATTAACAATACTTTTAATGTTTCGAATACAAGTGGAGTAAGTTTAAAAGTTAGAATATATGACAATACAGGTAAATTGATTTATTCCAATGATAAAATTGCAAACGGTATCTCAAACATTAAACTACCCGACCACTTAAGTCGGGGTAGTTATCACCTATCATTATTTAATGATAATGGCGAACATAAAACTATTAAAATTATTTTACAGTAATTTATCATGAAAAAAGTACTTATACTTTTTGCATTTTTTCTTATCAAGAATGTAAATGCACAGACCGTTAAGCAAATACTCGACACAAGAATAAAAGGACTTAGTTCTTTGGATGAATGTAAAAAAATTGAAACGCAAATATTAAAAAATAAAGATGTTATATCTTGCTACAGCGTTTTTAAAGGTCCTGAAAGCAAGGCAACTAAATTGGTAGTTGAGATTAACGTTAAAGAAACGGGTGAGAATGATCAATTTTTTTGCAGTGAGGATTTGAAAAGAATCATTGTAAAAAATGGTTATGAGCTACTTTCTGTTAAAGAAATAACACTAAACAAAAATGAAGTTTATCCGAATTACGATAAGTAAACATGAAAAATATTTTAATTTTAGTACTTACGTTCATCAACACCACTGTGTTTGCTCAAAGTAACAATTGTGCAACTGCAACACCCCTAACAGTTAATTCAGCTTGTACTTTTACATCTGGAACAACAGTGGGTGCAACCTCCAGTTTTGCAGGATGTGTTGGTAATGCAGATGATGATGTGTGGTATAGCTTTACCGCTAACAATACACAACAGGTAATAACCGTATCGCCATCTGTTGGCATGGATCCTGTAGTGCAATTATTTTCAGGCGCTTGTGCTACATTAAATTCTTTATACTGTCAGGATGATGGATTTAGCGGCGATCAGGAAGTGATTACTGCAACTGGGCTTACAGTTGGAACTACCTATTTAATTAGAGTATATAATTACTGGTCAGGATCGGGAACCGGAACATTTAACATTTGTGTTCAAGGATTTAATATAGCCAATGTTACTAACGATAATGCCTGTTCTGCAATAGATTTAGGGCCAGTAACCCAGGAATGTAATTATCAGAATTTTACAACCGTAGGTGCAACGACCTCTTCACCCAGCGTTACAGCGGGTTGTTCGAACTCCGGAGACTCAAAAGGAGGCTGGGGAGCTGGAACCCGGGATGTATGGTTTAGAGTAACGGTTCCTGCAAGTGGTAAAATTGCAGTTACTCAACAACCTGGTTATGGCAATATATCCGATGGGGTTATGGCTCTATACACCGGAACATGCGGTGCTCTCACTCAAATAAATTGCGATGATGACGGTGGACCCAATTGTTCTTCAGGCTGCCTGAATCCCTCTGGAAACAATATGCCTGTTATTTCTCAAACTGGTTTAGCGCCAGGATCAACTGTTTACATAAGATTTTGGGCATACGGTACTGCAAGTGCAGGGGGCAATTTTGGCATTTGTGTAACCACTTCTAATAACGATAATTGCTCAACCTCTTTATATATATGTGATTTGGATGGGTATAAAGGTACTACCGGACCGTTATACACCCCAGACAGACCCAGCAACATGAGCGGTACCAGCAACGGTAGCATTTTTGCTGCAGAACCAAATGGGTATGTAAACAGCTCGATTAAAGGCGGTCCGTTCGGACTAAATAGCTGTGACACCGGAGACTACCGCAGAGTAACTATAGACAATAATTCATGGATAACGTTTACAGCATCATCATCCACAGCTACATTAGATGTTAACGTAGGTAGTTGTTACCGAAACAGAGGCGTGCAATTTCAGGTATTTAAAGTTAGTGCTCCATGTACTAACTTTGATACAGTATCTGGAATATTACAAAACTATTATATATCCACTGATGCCACTAAACCTTACTGTACTTCTATTTCTACAGGAACATTTATACCTAGTTTTACAGTTGTTTGCAGAAACCTGATTGCTGGACAGAAATATTACCTGATGATTGATGGATTTGGAGGTGATATATGTAATTACTCTATCTCTGCTAGATCGGGAGTTCAGGCCGCTCCGGTAATTAATCAATTTCCAAATAACTCTTTATGCAGAGGCGATTCAGTACTTCTAAACTTTAACAAAACATTAACAGGTGCCTTTAACTTTTATTTTTTAGGGCCTAACGGAGATACTATTTCAACCCCGGGCGTTGATACGTTTGTTTGGGTAAAGCCATTGGTTACGTCAAATTACGGGTTGGTAATAGAAAGTGTTTGTGGAAATAAACAAAGTACAACCAAAACGGTGAATGTTTATTCCAGTTTAGATGGTGGACAAATCGCTTTTAATGGTAACTCTAAATCATTATCAATATGCAGTGGAGATGACCCTGCCATTATTTTAGGAAGCACGACCGCATTAGCTGTTGCACCGAGTGGAGGTAATGGACCCTGGGCCTATCAATGGCAATATAGAGATAATTGCATAGGACCTTGGCAAAACATACCTTCAAGTAATACCATCTCCTACAATCCTCCTTCAGGTTTAATTACCCTCCGTTGTTACAGAAGAATATCAAGTAACGGCTGCGGTTCCGTAATTAGCGACAGTGTTCTGGTTAATATTTTCCAAAGACCAACAATAGATATGGATTTAAAAGAAGTGTGTGCAGGAAAAACAATAAATTTAACTCCAACTGATACCTCCTATGGCAGTTCTAATAATTTTACGAACTATCTAATTTCAGGATCTAATTTAACGCCCATAATTAATAACGGTAGCTATAGCCCTTTATTTAATTCTTCAAGTTTTGGCAATTTTACTTTTACATATTCAGTTACCGATGCAAACACATGCTCGGCAAGCGATACATTTTCTGTTATAGTAAATCCAAATCCTGTTATAAATATTGTACCTGCAAATATAGAAAGCTGTTTAGGAGATTCGATAAGTTTGAATGTAACAGCAAACTCTGGTAATTCACCCTATAGCTATAGTTGGACAGGCCCAGACTCAATTTATCTGGATAACACGCAAATTCCAAATCCAATTTTTAATTCCGATACCTCCGGTACTTTTAATTTAAATATACAAGTAATCGATAACAAAGGATGCTCAACAAATCAAACTAAAAGCATAACCATTTATAATAACCCTAAAGTATCCATATCAAACCCTATACAAGACGTTTGTTTGAACAACAGCATAAACCTTAATACTGTTGTGGTTAACAACACAGGTGCAGTAAATTACTCCTGGTCTGGTCAAACCTCCGGTTTAAACTCTACAAGCTCTCCAAATCCCAACTTTAACGGTAATACACCTGGAATATATAATTTACAGGTATGGATAAGTGACAGCAAAACTTGTAGTGACTCCGCAAGTATAAATATTACAGTTAATGACTTGCCCTTAATCTCTTCAGTTAATACCACACCGTTAAGTTATTGTGGTACAAATGATGGAACTATTTTAATAAATGCTTCTGGTTTTGGAAATATAACCTATTCAATTGACAGCGGTAATACTTTCCTGCCTAACTCACTTTTTAACGGACTAAGCAATGGAACTTATCATGTAGTAGTTAAAGATGATAGTTTATGTATTTCTAACGTTTATACTGTTACTGTAAATAATGGTGGAGCGCCATCCAATCCGAACATAGTTTCATCTAATCAAACAATTTGTGAAGGAAATACAAATCCTACATTAACTGCATCAGGAACCGGATTAGGGCAACTAAGCTGGTATATTAATTATCCTGGTCAGGTTATAGCTACAGGAAATTCATATACACCGTTATCCCAAGATACAGGAGTTAACACCTACTATGTAATTGAAAATATAAACACTTGCTTATCTGATACAAGCATAATTAGTTTCAATGTTTTATCAGCGCCTAAAAATCCAATTTTTACAAACAATGATACCACTATCTGTCAAGGAACTACATTAACCATTGTAGCTCCAAACAATCCAAATAATGTTATTTATTATGTTTACGATAACAATACTGCTTTACCACCAGTACTTGGCACATTAAACTATACCATACAAAATATAAACAACAGCATAACTCTATACATACAGGCCGTACAAAACTATGGCGGTCAAGTATGCAAATCTACCGATACCTTAAGCAGCTATTTCATAAATGTGAACAGTGCACCTTCACATCCAAATTTAACAGCAAGTGATGATACAATATGCGAAGGATCAAGCACCATTATAAACGCAACACCATTAGGAAATACTTATTTATTATTAAATGCAAGTAACACGGTGATAGATACACTAAGTGCAACTGTTAATCCAACCATTACTACAACCTATTACATTGAAACATATAGCAATTTAGGCTGCAGGGCCTTAGGAAACAAAGACTCGATAACTATTAATGTTAATGCAGCTCCTAATAATCCTCAATTTAATTCAAATAATAAAACCGTTTGCTTAGGAGATAGTGTAACACTTGATGTGCAAAATCCAGTTAATGGCGAAAATTATTCGATATACGACTTACCTGGAAATAATTTTATAGGTAACGCTCCACTAGTAGTCTCCCCATCTGTAAATACAGATTATATAATAATAGCAACAGACATAAACGGATGCAAGAATCTTGGTGCAAACGACTCATGCAAAGTCATTTTAAATCCTCTACCTGCCTCACCTCTCATAAATCTTAATCCTAACGATACAGTATGCGCAGGAACTCAAGTAACAATTACAGCTTTAGGAACACAACCCGGAGAGTACGTATTGTTATTTGATCAATTAACCGGTGGAAATATGATAGATACATTAAATTATAGTTTTATTGCAAGTACAACTGTAACTTATTATACACAAACCGAGAACAACTTTGGTTGCAGAAATAGTGAGGGAAAACAACCCGTTTTAATCGTAGTAAATCCACTTCCTACTAACCCCGTTATTACAAGTTTACCCTCCTTTATATGTGAAGAAACAAGTGCAATTATTAGTGCAACTTCAAATCCAACATCATCTGTAATAACTTGGTGGGATGGTAATAATATAAGTTCGAATGTATTAGATACCGGAAATACTTTTACAACACCCCAATTAAATTCTACCACAACCTTTTATATGTTAGCAACTTCAGTTGAAGGCTGTACAAACGCAAATGGCTATATACCGGTTACTGTAAACGTAAGGCCGCGACCAATTGTGACTTTAACAAGTGATGCTGTTTTAGGATATGCTTATCAAGGACAACTCATTACGTTTACAGCTGAGCCTTTCGGATATCAAAACTATATTTTTTATATTAACAACAATCAGGTTCAAAATTCATTATCTAATGCCTATCAAAACAATTCACTCAATAATAATGATTTAGTTTCAGTATCTGCAACTGAAAACGGATGTGAGAGTTTAGACAAAGCTGAAATTAAAATGGAAATAAAACCACTTTCAAATGCATTTACCCCGAATAATGACGGTACAAATGATTTGTTTTTACGAGGGCTCGATTTACAAATTATAAACAGATGGGGACAAGAGTTATACAAAGGAAAAGAGGGCTGGGATGGGACATTCCAGGGTAAGGTTGTATCGCCCGGAACTTATTTTTATATCGTAACATTCAAAGATTTTAGTGGAACAGAAACAAAACTAAATGGGCCTGTAACTCTAATAGGCGAATAAAAGATGCCAAAACCAAATTTACATACTAGTATTTTATTTCTATTTATTTCAACGCTTTCATTTGCGCAACAAAATAGTTTACAAAAAGCAGACAGTTGTTTTAGAGAAAAAGATAATTTACATGCAACTGAACTTTACAAAAAAATATTAAAGAAAAATGAATATACCTCAGAACATCCTCGAATTTTTTACAATATAGGCTATTGTTATCAGCAAGAAAATAATTACAA
Source organism: Bacteroidia bacterium (assembly GCA_044238735.1). Lineage (GTDB taxonomy): Bacteria > Bacteroidota > Bacteroidia > UBA4408 > UBA4408 > JBIICS01. The sequence goes on along the minus strand of JBIICS010000066.1, from coordinate 1,410 downwards.
TGAGGCATTAAATTGGTTCGATAAAGCCATAAAATCGAATTATAATGATCCTAAAGTTTACCTCCACTATGGAGAAATGAAGATGGACCTTGCTTTATACTCCGAAGCAATCTCATCATTTGAAATGTACAACGAACTAAGTAGTGATGAATTAAAATCAAATAAACTGATAAATAGTTGCAAGTTTGCGATCAAAACTTTAAAAGAACAACCACTCCATAGCTGTGTAAATGAAAAAAACATTAATTCAAGTTTTTCTGAATATGGATTAGCATTAATTAATGATAAACTAATTTTTGCTTCAACACGAATTGATGAAAATGAGAACCGATTAGACACCTATACCGGGCAGGGCTTCTCTGACTTTTACGAATCGAATCTCAAAAACAATCAATGGAGCACCCCTTCAAAAATTAAAGGTGAAATAAACACTAAATACAATGAGGGTTCTGTTTTTATAGAAAAAAATATGAATGCATACTATATGCAATGTAACGGAGAAAACGGAAAAAAAGATCTTTGTAACATATTAAAAGTGCAGTTTGATACTAAACGAAACACATGGACAAAGCCCGAGATATTAAATATTAATTCAAAAGGATTTAGTGTGGGTCATCCTACTTTAAGCAAAGATTCTAAAACACTTTATTTTGTATCGGATATGCCCGGAGGTAAAGGCGGAAAGGATATTTGGAAAACAACACTAATTGATAATTATTGGGCAGACCCTATAAATATATCAGAACTAAATACGGATGAAAATGAGATGTTCCCCTTCCTTTCGGGTGATACCGTACTTTTCTTTTCATCAGATGGCATAATCGGTATGGGTGGATTAGATTTGTTCAAAAGCCGAATACTCACTGGAGATAAATTTGAAACACCTCAAAATTTAAAAACGCCCTTTAATTCGAGTGCTGATGATTTTTCTATTGTGTTTTCTGATACCGATAAAGGAATGTTTTGCAGTAACAGAGAGGGTGGTATAGGAGATGATGATATTTACAGCTTTAAAATAATTCCTGTTATTATCAGTGTATCCGGAAATATTACTGATAAATCAAACAATAAGGCAATCCATAATGTTACAATAACCATCAAAGGATCCGACGGAAGCTCAATAACAACAGAAACAGACTCCAAGGGAAATTACAAAGTAGAAACTTTAAAATCCAACGTAAATTATACAATTAGCCTAAGTAAGGAGGGATATTTTGGTAATGCCCGCAATCTTAATATTGAGAATGAAAAATTTAGCAAGGAATTTTCGAAAGCAAATGGTTCCGATTTTGATTTTTCACTAATTAAAATGACCAAAAAAGAAATAGAAATTCCAAATATTTACTACGATTTTGATAGTGCTATTTTAAAAGAAGATTCCAAAAAAGAGCTTGACAAGCTGGCCATTAT
>JBIICS010000065.1:0-15571 GCA_044238735.1 Bacteroidia bacterium | reverse complement strand
GTAGAAACACCCGGGCCGGAAAAATAGGATATACCCGACAATCCCGCCGGGCTAAAATTAACATTAGAACAAGCGCCATCGGTTGCCCATGACCCAGAGGTAATAAGAGCGTTAGAATAACAATCCCTAACTTCATAATTTAAATCACTACCGGTACCACTGGATTCACAAAGGCGAATTTGCTCCTGATTGGCAGTTGGAGAAACATAACTTACCCATACGGTCCAATTGGAGTTGCCGGGAATTGAACTAACAGGACTAGTACAAGAAGGATTTCCACCACCACCACTAGGTCCAAAGCAACCAAAACTAAAGCCATCTTCGGTAAATTCGGCAGAATAATTAGCAGTTGCTTCCGCGTTAGTTGGGTTAACAATAAATTTATAGCAAGGCGTGATGTTTTGTCCGATTGGTAAATTACTTTGATTAGCATACAAGGTTATAGGGGCTGCCGAGCAACTTAAGGTACTTGGAACCGGAGCTAAATTTCCAGAACCATCAAGTGCTGCAATATCGAGCTTTGGGCATAGCAAAGCGCAATCGGTTGCACCTGTTCCACCAGTTTGCTGAAACGTAACATTACCGGCAGCTCCATCAAAATTTGTTACCAATAAAATATAGTATTGACCAACCTGTGCATTTGGAATCGTTACGGTTTCTATGGGATCTGGAGCAAAAGAACAATCAACGTCATTACTAGCAGTTAAATTACCACAATTTCCAACCGGACTAGCAAAAGGACCCCAAACGATAAAATCCACATCGATACCGTTTCCACTTAAATCATTTTGTTCGATGGTGAATATTATATTTCCCGACTGAGAAACTTGAAAGTAAAACCAGGCTGGATTTGGTTGGGACAATAAGCATCCGTAGTCGGGGCCTGATTGAGCAGATGTATTGATAGGACTTGGGAAAGCCGTAGCACCTGTACAAAAAGGGGTTGCATTTGCACAGTTAGTACCCTGCGCGAATAAATTGCTGCTAAAGGTAACCGTTAAAAAAAGAATAAAAAGAAGTAAAAATTTTTTCATGTTGATTACTGTTTATTGTACTCATTTATTTCATTATAAAACTCAGGCTTAATAAGAGGCATATTGTTTTTAGCCCATTTGTATAAATCATGAGTATAATCTTCTTTAGATTGACCTAATTTTGCTTTAGGAAGATTAGATGGGAATTTTTTGGATACTAAACGCTTTAAAATAAATGTTTCTAATCCTAAATAAGGTGAATTGGATTTAGCGTTATCAGAAGGCGCTATAGATTTTGCGGGAGTTATATTGGCTTTAGTAAGCGCCACTGCCTTAAAGGAAGGGTCGTTGATACGCTTAACATTAGATTGCCCCATTGTAACAGATATACTTATCGTTGCAAATAAAAAAATTATTATAAGCCTCATGTGTTTTGGATGTTTAATAATAGATAAATATAGGGAATTTTTACTAAAGTTCAATGATCATCCCATTAAAATACCATCTTATTTCTCGGATCTTTTAATAAAAAGTTTTTTTGCTTCGAGCTTTTTGTTTTGAATATAATTATTCAAAATATGCTGTTTCAATGGATTATTTGGGTTTTTAAAGTATGCCTTTTCAAAATAAACCATAGAGCTATCAAAAAAACCGGTCAATGTATAGTAGTTAGCCTTTCTGATATTCCAATCGTAATCGGAACTAAAAATAAAAAAAGTTTTAGACAGGAGGCCTTGCATTCCAGAAGTATCTTTATTTTGAAAGTAGTAATCGAGCAATTTAATAACACCGGTCCGATCGGGATTTGGATATTGTGTTGATTTTTTTAAAAAATAAAAAGATGAATCGAGGTTGTTTAATTTAAGATAAACTTCACTTTTAGCAAAAGCTGATGATCCCGATAAAGTATCAATTCTCAAGGACTTATTAAAACACATTAAAGCTGAATCTGTCTGATTTTGGAAACTAAAATAAATTACCCCCATATTATGATATGACTGCGCATAATCTGCATAAATACTAATAGACTGAGCATAATGGTATTTGGCCTTATATGCGAGTTCTAGGCCTTTTTGTGTCCCTAAATTTTTGGAAGCCTCCTCAAAATAATGATTTGCAATTAAATTATTTGCTTTTGCCGATTTACTTAAGGAAGTAATGTCCGCTTCAAATAGCGTTAGCTTGTTTTTCCATACGGTATTTCTGTTAATGTCGTATAACATATAAGACAAGCATAAAACAATTAAAATGTTTAAAGCATTATTAACAAAAAAAGGTAATTGAGTTTGATATAAAAAGTTTATTAAAAATCCAGAAAAAAAGATACTTGGTAAAAATAAATAACGTTCTGCCACTATTCCCTGAACAGGTATTATATTGGAAAATGGGATTATAGAAATAAAAAGAGAGAAAAAAACAAAACGATAATCGCGATTTTTGATTGAAAGATAAATCAAACAATAGAAAACCAAAAGTCCGGCAATAAAATAAATATTGAATGGATTAAGAATTTCTATATAATTATAACCATAGTAAAACAGCTGCTTATATGGCCAAGCAAGCTCTTTAAAATAAAATCCATAACTGCTAAAAAAAGCAATTATCTTAAACACAATTTCTTTTCGAACATGTAAAGGGTTTTCGATAAAGTAACTGTAACGTATTTGACTCATATCAATAATAATAAATTTCTTGGCAAACGAATAGAGCAAATAAATTAAAACTACTGAAACAGAAAGACTGTAATCTCTAAGTTTAAATACAGGCCTTTTATTATAAGTATAAATGAGTATTAGCGGAAATATTAATACGGCTGTAGTTTTGGATAGTAAAGAAAAGATTATAAATAAAAAAAATAAAATCGCACTTCGCCACCTAATAATTAATTGATTTGAGTATAGCCAAATTAAATATTGTTTAAAGGCCAAAACTGCAAACAGAAACCAAAGCAATTCATCTCTACCCTTTAAACTGGCAATAATTTCGGTATGAGAAGGATGAAGTGCAAAAAGAAGTGTAATCCAAAATGCAGAAAACCGATCACATTTAAAAGAGTTGACCAGAACCTTAAAAACTAACCAAATTATAGTAAGATATAACGCTAAATTAAGGGTGTGACTTAAAAAGGGATTCACTCCCCATACCGCATATTCAATACAAAAACTGCTTGTTACAACAGGGCGATAAGCCCCTGTTTGAACCCCTGAACTGCTTAATGTTGAAGCAAACGCATCTTTTATCCCAAACAATCCCTTTGTAACAAAAGGGTGATTAGGAATTTTTCCGTGCTTTAATTCATAATTACTGGCATCAGTAACCGTAACAAACTCATCATCTAGACTAAATTGATTAAAAAGCGAATTAAAGTAAGTGAATCCAACTATTAATAATAAGCAAAAAGAAAGGCTTCTTAATGATGATTCATTATAGAAGCCTTTCGAGAAAATTTTAGGCATTAACTATTTTGCTTTATTTTGACTTTTTCCTGGCAGGGATTCATGTAATTTATTAATCGGAATTAACTTTCCGTCTAATTCGATTTCTTTAAACCCGCAAGCCATCACAATTTGCTCAAAACGTTCAGTGGTACAAGCTTTATTAGCAAGTAAAACAGCGTTGTATTCTCCTTTAGATTTTGCTGCAGTAGTTTCAACCGTATAAATCTCTTTGAATTGTTTTAAAGTAGATTTAATTTCGTTTAATTGAGATTCATTTTTTACATTTTTGATGGTGTATCTAATTTCCTTTCTATTATCACTCACAGCTTTGGTTCCACCTCTGGAATTATAAGAAATAATTACTCTCTCTGTTTGACAAAAAACATCAACAGAAAAAAGGGTAAGCAATAATCCCAAAACGATAGTTAAATTTTTCATTTTTATTATTTTTTAAATTTATATTGATAAAATTAATTAAAATTGCTCAAATATAAAAGGTTTGCAAAAAGCTTACATAAAAGATATTGAATATTACTTTCCTCCAAACAAGGTTAGTAATCTGGATTTAGCCTCAGAATTCAGCATCAATCATTCTGATATTTTTACTAAAACTGGCGTTAAATCCCGTTATAAAACGTCTAATGGAGTAATTGGCTCTGACCTCGGTTTTGAGGCGGCAAAAATACTGTTGAGTAAAATGAAAAAGGAGGAAACTGACGATATAGACTTTATATTGTTTTGCACCGAAGGCCTTGACTATAAGGCTCCTACAACAGCCTGCATTTTACAAAATCGATTGCAACTATCAAAAAATACGACTGCAATAGACATCCCGATGGGCTGTACTGGCTTTATAAATGGTCTTTTGCTAGCTCAATCACTTATAATTTCGGGTAATGCAAAAAATGTTTTATTTATAACCGCAGAAATTGCAAGTACGGTTACTAATCCAAAAAACTTAGAGCTAAGGTCCTTATTTAGCGATGCTGGATGCGCAACCTTAATCTCAGGAACAACAACTAATAAAGGCATTGGAAAATTTATTACCGGGACAGATGGCTCGGGTTATGAAAATTTAATTGTATACAGAAGTTGTACCCGAAATCCTGCCGACTTAAAATGGATTGAAGAAAACAGCGACGCAAACGGCATGTTACTTGGCCAGATGGAAATGAACTCAAAAGAAATTTTTCTTTTTGCATATCGAACCGTTCCTCAATTAATTGAAGATACGCTGATTAAAAACAATTGTTCTTTTGAAGAAATTGATTTATTTATTTTTCATCAGGCAAACGGACCGATGAATGAAGCCCTCAGAAAAAAAATTAAAATTCCGGAATCAAAATTTTTCAGTAATATTGAATATGTGGGCAACACCGTTTCGAATTCTATACCCATTGCAATTAAACAAGCAGAGGCTATTGAAAAAATTAAACCAAACACTAAAGTTTTAATTGCTGGATTTGGTATAGGTTACTCATGGGGAGCAACAATAATTGATTTTTAACATGAACATCAACGACTTTATAAAAAAACTTGAAACAGAGTTTGAAGGATACGAGACCGGAGAAATTACTCCTAATTCCAGCTTTAAAGATTTAAAAAACTGGAGCTCAGTTCACGCTTTAATTTTGGTAGCACTGGCAGAAGCAGAATACGGTGTAGCATTGGATGCGAGCGATTTAAAATCGGCTAATACAGTTAGCGATTTATTTAAGATTATTGAAAAGAAAAAAGCATAATGGCTTTATTCAAGGTTGAGCATATTTCGATTAGAGGTATATCGGCTACGGTTCCTAAAAACAAAGAATGTAATGCCGATTATCCTTTCGAATCAGAAAACGAAAAAAACATATACATTAAAACCACCGGAATAAAGGAACGAAGAATTGCACCGCTTCATCTCAGCGCAAGCGATTTATGTTTAAATGCTGCTCAAAAATTATTATCTGAATTAAATTGGTCGGCACAAGATATTGATGTTCTTGTTATTGCTTCTCAATCGCCGGATTATGTATTGCCTGCAACCGCTCCTATTATTCAAAATAAATTAGGTATGAAAACAAGTGCCATGTGTTTTGATATTAGCATTGGATGTTCGGGATTTGTTTATGGACTTGCAGTATTAAGTCAATTACTTGGAAATGCAGTTAACAAAAAGGGATTGCTCTTATGCGGGGATAAATCTTCCATTATGCTTAATAAGAAAGATAAAGCAACTTATCCCCTTTTTGGTGATGCAGGTACCGCAACTGCATTAGAATTTAATCCTGAAGCTGATCCTCTTTTTTTTGAGGTTAATGCTGATGGAAGCGGATTTGAAGCCATAATTATAAATGATGGTGGAGCTCGTAATCCGGGCAAATTTCCGGTGATTACAGATGAATTAAGAATTCATGATGAAAACCTTTCACTTAAGCTTGATGGATTAAAAGTATTTTCCTTTTCTACCGGTAAAGTTCCCGAAAGCATCATTAATACTCTTCGTTTTGCTCATAAGGATATCACATCACCTCATTACTTTATTTTACACCAGGCTAACAAACTTATAATCGATACTATTCGAAGAAAACTAAAGTTAGATGAAAACAAATTTTTAAATTCAATAGAAGATTTTGGCAATACGAGCTCTGCATCAATTCCACTTAGCATGGTAGTAAACCGAAATCTCTTAATTAATAAAAAAATAGAAGTATTGTTTTGTGGATTTGGAGTTGGTTTATCTTGGGGAACCTGTATTGCAAGCATTGAAAATTTAATTATTTGTGAATTAAGTGAATTGGGCTAATGTTTGAAGATTTAAAAAATAAAACCGTTCTAATTACAGGCGCCTCATCGGGCATAGGTAGAGCAACGGCCATTATGCTTGCCCATTTGGGAGCCAGAGTTATAATTAATGGAAGATCTGAGGAGCGTTTAAATGAAACTTTCTCTAAACTTGATAATTACACTTTACATAAAATTATTAAAGCCGATATTTCAGAGCACCATGGAATTGAAACTTTGATTAACAACATCAAAAACGAGTCGATAGATGGAGCTGTTTATTGTGCAGGAATTGTTAAACCACTTCCATTGAAATTTATAAAGCAACATCATATTGATGAAATCTTTAAAATTAATTATACATCACCTGTTTTGTTAACCTCAGCACTGTTCTCAAATAATTTGGCAAACAAAGGGTCCTCGTTTGTTTTTTTATCTTCTATATCCAGCAAACATCCTTATTTTGGGGGCGCCTTATATACATCTTCAAAAGCCGCTCTTGAAGCATATGCTAAAACAATAGCTGTAGAATACAGTTCGAAAAAAATACGATCAAATATCATATCACCCGGACTTGTAGAAACTCCTATTTTGGAGTTAAGTAGAGAAGCTAACACAACCGAAGCTTTTAAAAATCATGAAGCTACTTATCCATTTGGTTTTGGCAAGCCGGAAGATATCGCCCGAATGGCAACATTCTTAATATCATCGGCGAGCGGATGGATAACCGGACAAAATATTATGATGGAAGGAGGACATTTGCTTTATGGAAAATAATTACAACTATAGCATTGTTATACCCGCTTTTAATTCGGGTAATTTTATAGATGAAACGCTAAAAAATCTAATAGTTGCTGCTTCAACCATTACCTCCATTAGAGAAATTATAATAGTAAATGATGGTAGTGAGGACGACACTTGGTTAAAAATGGTTGAGTTTAAAAAAAAGCACCAGGGTTTAACATTAAAAATAATAAATCTAAGCAGAAATTTTGGACAACAAAATGCAACCTACTGCGGGATCCTTAAGGCTGATAATAATTGCATTATTACCTTAGACGATGACTATCTATACCAAAGCGAAGAATTAAAGAATCTAATTAAAACGCATGAAGAAGAGGATACAGATATTGTTTATGGTTTAATAAAAGATTTAAATAAAAGTTTAATCAAAAAAATTGGAGCAAGCAGTTGGAAAACAATTGTTAAAGTTCATAACAAACATAAACGTAATTTAGGAACATCTATAAGGATCTTTAGAAAAACTTTGCTTACTCAGGAAATAAATTCCTATGCTATAAATATTGACGAGGTTCTGGATTGGAGTGCTAGTTTTAAGAAATTTATCCTACTAGAGAAAAAGAAAAGTTTTAGAAAAAAATCTTCTTACAAAAGTTATGGTCTTTTTAAAGAAATATATAATTATACATTTGGTTATTCTATTATCCCTATTCGATACATAACCACTCTAGGATTTGGTTTTGCAGGGATAAGTTTTATAATAGCACTTAATTTTTTAATTAAAAAATTTCTACTTAAAGTTAAGGTAATTGGTTTTACATCCTTAATAGTTAGCGTAACTTTTAGTGCCGGGTTAATCCTAATAGGAATTGGAACACTTGCGCAATACATTGGCACAATTATTTCCTTGCAAATGAGAAAACCGGCTTTCCATATTAAAGAAATAATTGAATGAGTATAAATAATATACTTACCATAAGTTGTTTGGGTTTAAAATTAAGCCGCTTAACAGAAGAAGACATAGAATTGGTAAGAAACATGCGAAATCGCCCTGATATTAAAAGGCGAATGAGTTATCAAAAAAACATCTCTCCCGATGAACAAGTAACTTGGTTTAACTCCATAAATAATGAATTTAATTACTACTTTCTGATTTGTTATAACGAAAAAAAAATTGGCTTAATCAATGCCAAAAATTTAAATCCAAAGACTTCCATTGGCGAAGGTGGTATTTTTATTTGGGAGAAAGACTACCTGGATAGCCCTGTTCCGGTACTAGCCTCTATTGTTTTTTTAGATGTGATTTTCAATTATTTCAAGATTAGTAACAAATCATTTATTAGAGTACTAAATAGAAATAAAAAAGCGATAGCATATAATGAAGCCTTAGGCTACATTTTAATTGATCTTCCCGTTAGATCAGAAGTGAGTTTTTTAATTCTTACTAAAGAAGATTTTAATAACAAACTCATAAAACTTAATAAAGCATTAACTGTATTTTTTAAGAATACATACCAAATAAAAATTACAGGTAACCCCAGTCATATCAACCATATAAAAATCAATGAATATCTGGTGGCTCAAGTTCAGGAGGGAAACTTCCCTGTTTAAGCCATTGAAGCCAGACCTCTTTAGGAGCAATTCGGTTTAAATATTCATCCACATGATTTCCCAATTTATATTCACAAATTTCTTTTACAGAATACTCTACTCCGGGCTTTACAAAATCAAACATTAAGACTATTCTGTTTTCATTTGAATTATTCCAAGCACTGTGCAAATATGAATCATCAAAAATTAAAAGCTTGCCTTTGCGCCAATGTTGTATTTCCGTTTCAATCATTAAAGCACATTTTTCAGCACCTGCTGGAACAACCAAGGGTAAATGACTGCGAAGAACCATAGAGCTGTAACCTTTATGCGGCTTAATATTTGTCATACCCTTTAGCAATGAAAACTGCGCTGTTATTAAACCTGGAACTTCTGAAATAATTTTTGAAGTTTCAGGAAAAGATTCAATCAATTTTTCGTTCTTAATACCCCAAAACAAAAGAGTTAGGGTTTGCCAAGCATTATAATCCTCACCACTTACATAATCCGGATGCTCGTTCATCCAAAATTTATTATGAAAATTATGCTTTAGTTCACCTAAAATAACCTCAACTTTACTTTCTAAAACAGAGGCCCAATGAAAATCGCTAACATTAAAAAAATATTTACTCATCTGTAAAGATTATATAACTTTGAAATTACAACTTTTAAGCAACATTTATTGTCTCCAAAAATCTGGTTTTCATTTTTTGATCGTTCCATTTATAAGGGATCTGAACCTGCTTATAGCAACATAAGTGAAATAGAAAATCTACAAATCCTAGAAGATAATTTTGAACACATTAAGAATGAATTTCTCACTTTTATTTCTAAACAAAATAAGTTTACCTCCTATTTTAATAAAACCACTGTAAGCAAAACAACAAGTTGGAAAACAATTTCACTTCTGTATTGGAATAAACCATATATAGAAAATCACAAAAATTTACCTGCATTAAGTAATCTAATAAAGAAAATCCCCGGCTGTGTGAGCTGCAGCTTAAGTCTTTTGGAGTCAAATTCTCAAATTAAACCCCATTGCGGGGATACTAACGCCATCTGGAGGTGCCATCTTCCACTTATAGTTCCAGGAACCCTTCCTGATGCAGGATTAAAAGTTGCCGGAAAATCAATATCCTGGCAAGAAGGAAAAATTGTAGCCTTTTGCGATGCACACGAGCACGAAGCCTGGAATGATACTAGCAAGCCACGTTACATTATTATATTAGATATTATTAAACCCGAATACAGAAAAAAAACCAACCACATTTGCAGTGTGGTATTAAGCTCAATAACACTTCAAAAAATAGCAGAAAAACTAAATTGGCTTTATAAAATTCCTATCTTTATTCAGTTTATAGGATTTATAAATGTTTATCTTACATTTAGAATTAAAAGTATAATTATATCTAAGTTAAGTTAGCACGCTTTTTAGCAAGCTGATAAATCTTACTTTGAATAGGTAAGGGCCATCTAAAAGAACTTTTCATAACTATAAAAATCAACCTATTAATCATAAGCAAGGGTAATATCCGAAAATAGATAAGCATTTTTTCTAATAAAGAGATATTAGTAGTTATTTTATACCCAAATTTAAGCCCATATTTACCACAAAACAGTTCCAAAATCTTAACTTCAATTGGTCTCAATTTTCCCTGCCATTTATTGAAATTATCTGGAATAGTTTCCCTCGATGAGTTTTTATGAACCTTATTGAAATTTGTCGCAACTGATATTCCGTGTTCTGTATCTGCTATTTTAAATTCTCCCCTATACTTATTAAAAATAGACATATCTATGTTCGGATTTAGATTAAGAAAGTTGAGAATATTATAAAACTGTTCGTCTTTTTTTATAATCAAATCCTCATACTTAACTAAATGAAATTGATTAGAATTTAAAATCATTTCTTTTTCAATAATCTGATAGTTTAATTTCCATGAAACTCCATTTATTATATGACTAAAAAATGAAAACTCAAAATTCTCTTTTACACTCAAATATCGATCTCGATAATCTCTTATTAAAATTATAAATTTACAACCAGGAAACAATTTCATTAAGAGAGGGATGTACCATGAATATTCTGGATGCTTATTAATAACCACTCTATATTTATTTTTATCAACAGCCCTTTCAGATGATAAAAAGCAATACATACAGGCATCCGAAAATGACAGAGGCCCAGCATGTTTATTTATTAGATTTCGCAGTTTTTCCTCATCAATTTGCCAGGTAGACTTATTGTAATCCCTTCTTAGCCATAAGGAAGAGATAAATTCTTCAGCACAAGTTTTAATATTTTTTTTACCAAAATGAGGATATAATCCAAAAATAAATGTTGCCTCAGGTAAAGAGATTATTTCGGGATGATTTTGAAGTAAATTACTTAGCAAAGTGGTTCCACTTCTTCCGGCTCCTATGATAAAAACGTTAGGCACATCAAGAAGTTTATTAATTTCCATGCGCTTTCAAGGATGACTTAATAACATTAATATATTGACTGATTTGAGCATTAGACGGGTCCAGTTTATAAGCAGATTCAAGGTATGGTAAAGCAGCCATGGAATCTCGATTTACAAGATTAATATTTGCTAAATTAACATAAGGAGTAATCTTATTCGGATAAAGCTTCACTAATCTTTTATTAAAATTTAGTGCATCATCCGTTTTATTCAAATTAACCAATAAGCGAGTAAGATTTATTAAACCATTTTGATGATCGGGATTCTTTAAACCTAAGGTTTTATAATAATATATTGCCGAATCGGTCATATTTAACTTTTCGTATGTAGATGCTAAATTAAAGATAGCTTCATAATAAACCGTATCCTGTTTAATAGCTTCCATAAATAAAGGCTTAGCCGAAATGTAATCATTAAAATAATTATAATATACCGAACCTAAATTATTTATACATACCGTATAACCGGGATAAATTTCAATTGCCTGTTTAAAATGACTGATCGCGTTTTTAGCATGAAAAACCTTATCCTGCATATTCTTATTTTTATCAATCTGCGCTACACTGGTTACCGCTAATAAAGAATGAGCCTTTGCAGAGTTTTCTAGATACTCTATATCGTGCGTATAGAGCGTTAAAACATCTTTCCAATGAGTATTTCTATTTAAAATGATAAGACTTGAAATACCCACCCATCCATAAAAGTAGATTTTATATTTATTTAATAGATCTCCGGTAATGATGTTTAAAACAAATGGCGCTAAAAAAAGGGCAAAACCAATACTTGACGTAAACAAAAAACGCTCCGCAACAATACCCGGAGCCGGCTTTAGGAGATTACAAAATGGAAATATTGATACTAAAAAAAAGAATACACCTAATATCCATAACGGACGATTCTTTAAATTTTTAAATGCAACGTAAACATAAAAAATTAGTAAAATCAATACCAGATATATCCAGGCATTATCCAAACCAACAAGAGGGATCTGATTAAAACCATAATAATAAACAAGGGGGAAAGGAATTAGTAAGAGTTTTAAATAAAAACCCATACAGTAAAGCATAATTGGTATTTTTTGTAACAGATTATACTTTACCAGGTAAAGTGGATTTTCGAAATACTTAAAATCGCGAACATTTGGCGTTTCAAATAAGGATTTTTTTATAAATAAAAATAATCCATACGAGAGGACCAAAACAAAGATAACAAGAAGCATTTTCTTCCAGTTAGCTTTACTATCTGTATATGCTATCATTAATGGGGTTAAGATTATCATGGGCAAAGCACTTATCTTGCTCAGCAACGAAAGAAATACAAACAAGAAAGCCAAAAGGATGTACTTAATTTGATTATAACGATGGAACTTTAATATAAAATTTGAAGAGATCAACATAAATAATAACGACAAAAGTTCGTCTCTGCATTTTATATTATCTACAACCTCGGTATGTACCGGTAAAAAAGCAAAAATGAGGGTTATAAGAAGCGCTAAATTCGTATGATAATTAATCAACAGATTTTTTAAAAAAACAAATAAAGAATAGAGGACTAATCCATACAACAGTATAGAAATTAAATGACTGATGTGCGGATTTAAACCAAAAAACTGATATTCTATTGCAAAACTGGCAATAACCAATGGGCGATATTCATAATTTTGATTGCCCTTATTCGAATAATGAGAAACAAATATTTTACCTAAATTTGATATACCTCCTTTTACTAAAACATTCTCAGTTACTACTAAATCGTCATCTAGAGCATATTTATTGAATAAGCTATTTCCGTATAAGCCCAAACATACCAACAACAAAAGGACCTTTAACTTTTTCATATCCGTAGAATATTTAGTTAAAAAAGTTAAGCTCGTGTTTGCAATCTGTTTAGCCATTTTTTAAAAATTCTATTATTTGATTAACGGAATTCTGTACATCAAATTTATCAGTATCAATCATTAGGTCCGAATCGTTTGGTATTTCAAATCCATGCGATATTCCGGTAAAATTTTTCAGCATACCGCTTCGGGCCTCTTTATACAGGCCCTTTACATCTCTTTGCTCACATACCTCAATAGGGCAATTAATATAAACACTTATAAAATTATCTCCTACTATATTATGGGCCAGCTTACGCTGTGCATTTAATGGGGTAATGAGCGCTACAATAGTCCAAATTCCCTGTGCATTTAACACTTTCGAAATATGAGCAACTCTTCTGATGTTTTCTGTTCGATCTTCTTTGCTAAAACCCAAATCGCTGTTTAAACCGGAGCGTAATTCATCCCCATCCAACCTGATTAAATTTAAGTTATTTAGAATAAAATATTGCTGCAGTTCTTTAGAAAGCGTTGTTTTACCTGAACCAGATAAACCGGTTAACCAAATTGTTTTTGCTGGATTATTTGTTAAGATCATATTGATTAAATTCTAAATTAATCAAAATGCTTTAAACCCTAAATTTTCTTGCTAAATCTCTCTTCACATCACGCTCTTTAATATCCTCGCGCTTGTCAAATAACTTCTTACCTTTTGCTAAGGCAATTTCGAGCTTAGCATAGCCCTTGTCGTTTATAAATAATTTGGTTGGAATTATAGTAAGGCCCTTATCTTTTAATTTATTGGAGAGTTTTTTTATCTCGTGCTTGTTTAAAAGCAACTTACGATCCCTTCTGGGGGCGTGGTTATAATAAGTTCCACCATCATATAAAGCAATTTCCATGTTTCTTACCACTAGCTCGCCCGAAACAAAAGTGCAGTATGCATCCGTAATATTGGCTTTTCCTAAACGGATGGATTTAATTTCGGTACCCTGAAGCTGCATCCCTGCTACAAATTTCTCAAGAAATGCATATTCAAAAGATGCGCGTTTATTTAATATCGTAATGGTTTTAGCCAATTGCATTTAACAAAGTTAACTTAATATTTAAAAAGCTAATTAGTTTAACTCTTTTTACCTGTGTATATATACAGTAGATTTTTAAAACATTAAACAATCAAAAAATCTGTACCCTCCTGTTTAGCATTAAATGATTAATTTAGCTGCAGATTATTTAACATGTATAAGTCCTTAATAAAACCCCTTTTATTTAAAATGGATGCCGAAAAAGCGCATCATTTTATCTTTAATGCGTTAAAAATTTCTTTTAAAATTCCCGGAATTCAATCAATCATTCGTTTATTATACAAGGTGGAGGACAAAAGATTAGAGAGAGAAGTATTTGGATTAAAATTTAAAAACCCGGTTGGATTGGCAGCCGGATTTGATAAAGATGCTAAATTGTTTAACGAATTGGGGGCATTTGGATTTGGATTTATAGAAATAGGAACATTAACCCCTAAAGCTCAACCTGGTAATGATAAACCCCGATTATTCAGACTACCGGAAGATGAAGCACTCATAAACAGAATGGGATTTAATAATGGGGGCGTAAAAGATGCTGTAGAAAGATTAAAAGGCCGAAACAAGAATCTAATTATTGGAGGAAATATTGGTAAAAATAAATTAACTCCTAATGAAGAAGCAACGCAGGATTATATTATAGCCTTTAATGAATTATTTGATTATGTTGATTACTTTGTTGTGAATGTAAGCTCCCCAAATACTCCCGGCTTAAGAGATTTACAGGAAAAAGAACCCCTTACCAAATTGCTTAAAACCCTTAAAGAGATAAATCTAAAAAAACAAAATCCTAAACCCATACTTTTAAAAATTGCACCCGATCTGTCTAACTCTCAACTCGACGACATTGTTGAAATTGTAATCGAATCTAAAATTGATGGTATTATCGCTACAAACACAACCGTATCCCGAAACGGATTAAAAACTAATATAGAGGTATTAAATCAAATTGGAAATGGCGGACTAAGCGGTAAACCTCTTACCAAAAGAAGCACAGAGGTAATTCGGTATTTAGTTTCAAAAACTCAACATAACATCCCTATTATTGCCGTTGGCGGAATTCACAATGGCTTCGATGCTAAAGAAAAATTAGACGCAGGAGCTGCCCTTGTTCAGGTTTATACTGGATTTATTTATGAAGGTCCTGCTTTAATTAAAAATATCTTAAAAAATCTATAAATTTTTTTAAAAAAAATAAATTCTACAACCCTCCAAAACCTTCTAACCTACTGAAATACACTTGTTTGTAGTAATTTTACAAATTTAAATTAAGCTTTCTCCGTTTGCGGACCTGCCTTTAATACCTAAAAGCATAAAAACTTAGCTTACAAAATTAACTAGCTGTTGACATTTATTAAACTATTCCCTATTTTTATTTATCTATTTTAAATAATGTTTAATCTAAGATCTAATTTTCTTATTGCTCTTATAGCTCTATGTATGGAAACATATGGTGGCGATAGATTTGATTTGGCAATAGAAAATGATGGCAAGAAGACTAATCAAGTTAAGATTGAGAATTTTAAAAGCTATCATTACAATACTTCCCAAGTTTATTTAGAATGGAACGTAATTACCGAAAGTAACATTAACTCTTTTCAAATTGAGCGAAGTTTAGATGGCTTAAACTATACAATCGTTGGTGAAATTAAAAACATATCTAATACCTCCAAGAAAAAACTATTCGAATTTGTAG
>JBIICS010000185.1:0-4680 GCA_044238735.1 Bacteroidia bacterium | reverse complement strand
GCAAACCGACCAATAAAAATCGGCAACCCTGTTCCTTGGCCTATTTCCAGGTTAAATAATTCTAAAAGTATTCCTGATGATATACGAAAACAAATGATTGCGCTGGATCCTGTTGCATTTCTTATTATTAAAAACGACTCCATCTATTATGAAGAATACTGGGATATTGGTGGTCCGCGTTCTTTAACAAATTCTTTTTCTATGGCTAAGAGTATTTTAGGCGTTTTAACAGGATGTGCTATTAAAGACGGCTACATTAAAAACGTTAATCAACCAGTAGGTGATTTTTTGCCTCAGTTTAAACAAGGTAAGAAATCGGCAATAACTATAAAGCATCTATTAACGATGAGCAGCGGAATTGGGTTTGATGAAGATTATGTAAATCCTCTGGCTTATCCTGCTGAAGCATATTATGGTAGCGATCTGGAAGCGCTTACTTACTCTTATAATGTAATAACGGAGCCCGGAAAAGTTTTTAAGTATCTTAGCGGCGACTCTCAGCTTTTAGCATTTGTTATAAAAACTGCAACAGGTATGAATGTGTCGGATTATGCTTCAAAGCATTTATGGGGCCCATTGGGTGCCGAAACAGATGCTATGTGGAATCTTGATCATGAAAATGGATGGGAAAAATCTTTTTGTTGCTTCTACTCAAACGCACGCGATTTTGCCC
The DNA here is from genome assembly GCA_044238735.1 of Bacteroidia bacterium. Lineage (GTDB taxonomy): Bacteria > Bacteroidota > Bacteroidia > UBA4408 > UBA4408 > JBIICS01. The sequence continues at coordinate 4,007 of JBIICS010000185.1, read as the reverse complement.
GTATTGGCAGATTGTATAAAGACTATGGTATATTTAACGGAAAACGCATAGTAGACAGTAGTTATGTTTCCGAAGCAACTAGTCCTGAAGGGCTTAAAAACGCCGATGGAACTGCTTGTAAACAATACGCCTATCAGTGGTGGTTGCTAAACTATAAGGGTAAACAGATTCCATATATGCGAGGCATACTCGGTCAATTTGTTTTTGTATTAAGAGACGAAAATGCTGTTGTAGTTAGATTAGGCCATAAGCGTAATAAAACACTTACCCCCGAAGGTTATCCGATTGATGCAAAATTATATTTGGATGCTGCTTACTCAATTCTTAATTAATCATGTTAAAAGATATACCTAAATTAATTGCTGAAAATATCGCCTTAGCTGTTGTTAAAGAATTAAACAAACAACACGAGGAAGAGTGGAATGTATACATAATAAATACAGGAGATAAACTATTAGAGGGCGTGCTTATTGCTTCTACCGGTTATGGTTTAATTAATAATGAGGAAAGGAAAACCACAACCCTCCGGCATTTTATAGAAACCCTTGATTCTAAAACCTCGCAAAAAGTAGAGATGATAGTGGAGGATGTATTTGGCCTTAATAACGAATATTGGGTAAGCTATTTTTCTGAACAAAATATGTACGACCGTAAATTTATATTTCTGCCTGAAACTATTAAAGAAGAAAATTTTACAACAGTTCCAATTCTCAATAAAAAAGGGGTTTTAATAAAGTAAGAAAGTGAATTAACTATCTCAGCTGTTTGTAAATTAGAACGTTGACAAATGAACAACTACTCGCTACTAAAAATTTAAATTAAGCGTAACTAAACTTTTTTAAAAATCATGTTTACAATAAGTGCTCTTCAAAACATTTTATTCCTGGATATAGAAACAGTTCCTCAGGTTGCTGAATATTCTTCTTTGGATGATAACTGGAAAAAGTTGTGGGATTATAAATCAAGCTCTTTAAAAAAGACGGATGAGGATACCTCCGAAACGTTATATAGTAGGGCCGGTATTTATGCCGAATTTGGAAAAGTTATTTGCATATCGTGTGGATATTTTAGATTTGAAGGGGGTGTTATTTCATTCCGGTTAAAATCTTTTTACGGTGATGATGAGAAGATATTACTAAAGGAATTTTGCGAAACATTGAACCGTCATTTTAATAAAATCGAAAATTTGTTGTGCGCACATAACGGTAAGGAATTTGACTTTCCTTATTTGTGCAGGCGTTTAATTATTAATTCACTTCCTATTCCTGATATCTTGAATATTGCAGGTAAAAAGCCCTGGGAGGTAAAACACCTCGATACAATGGAGCTATGGAAATTTGGAGACTATAAAAGCTATACATCTCTTAACCTCCTGGCTAACGTTTTAGGTATTCCCACACCAAAAGACGATATTGATGGAAGCATGGTAAGAGAGGTATATTACAAAGAAAACGATCTGGAAAGAATTGCTACCTATTGCCAGAAAGACGTAGTTACAACTGCTCAAATTTTATTAAGGATGAGTAATCAACCTTTAATGGATTTAGATCAAATAAAATATAACTAATATTGAAGTGAAGTAGCTTCAAAATTTAATTATCTTAAATACTCATCTTGCAATTAAAAAAAAATAAACTGATATGGACGATTAGCCTTATGGTTTTAAGTTCATCTATTCATGCACAAAAAACAATGGATTTAAATAAAGGTAAACTTACCGTAGAAGTATGGAGCGACATTATGTGTCCGTTTTGTTATATTGGCAAGCGCAATTACGAGAAGGCTTTAGCGCAGTTTAAATATGCTGATGAAATTAATTTGGTTTGGAAAAGTTATATCTTAGATCCATCCATAAATGCAGATTCTGCTAGGGGTAAGTCTGTTTATCAATATCTGGCAGAGCGAAAAGGGTGGACAGTTGAATATAGTAAAGAAATGCACAACTATGTTTATAATATGGCTAAAGAAAGTGGACTAACTTATAATTTCGATAAGATGGTTGTAGCTAATTCAATTCTGGCTCACCGAATTATTCAGTATGCTAAAACTTTAAATTTAGGCGACAAAGCTGAAGAAGTTTTTTTTAGTGCTTATTTTTGCGATGGACAAGATCTAAACAACAGAGATACTCTTGTTTATTTAAGTGAAAAAATAGGTATAAAGGTTACAGAGGTTGAATTTGCGCTAAATGATAGTTCTACGTGGTTAACTTTAAATAAGGATTTAAATGAGGCAGAGCAGTTAAATATTACCGGGGTCCCTTATTTTCTATTTAATAATAAGTACAGCGTATCCGGTGCTCAAGCTCCCGAAAAATTTTTAGAAACATTAGAAAAAGCTTACAAAAACTGGAAAGAAAACTCCTCTTCCATTGCAAAATAGTAAGATCCTATTTTCTATTGTGTTGAAGTACTTTCGCTAATCTAATCTAATAATGCGTGTAAGCTTTTAAAGCAAAACATTCATTAGATAAATATCCAGAAAACATTTACTTTTTTTAGTTATTTTCAATCGATGGAAAGTCCTAAAAGAACCTTAAATTTATTTGATACCGTAATGCTGGTATCAGGATCCATGATTGGCTCCGGAATTTTTATTGTAAGTGCCGATATGAGCCGAAGTTTAGGCTCACCCTTCTGGCTCCTGATGGCCTGGATACTCTCCGGTTTTATTACCTTACTGGCCGCATTAAGCTACGGCGAACTTGCAGGAATGATGCCCGAAGCAGGAGGTCAATTTGTTTATCTTAAAAGAGCTTTTGGACGTTTAACTGCGTTTACCTATGGTTGGACCGTTTTTACGGTCATTCAAACAGGAGTTATTGCAGCAGTAGCAGTTGCTTTTGCTAAATTTACGGGAGTTTTTTTTCCGATTTTTAACGAGAAAAATAGTTTATTTTCTATCGGTTCTTTTAGCATTTCCTATGCCCAACTTTTGGCAATTGTAAGTATCTATTTTCTAACCTGGAGTAATGCACAGGGAATAAAGAATGGCAAATTAGTTCAACGAATTTTTACAAGCGCTAAATTAATTGCCTTATTTGGTTTAATTATACTTGGAATATATTTTGGAATTAATGGTAATGTGTTTTCCGAAAATTTTAGCGATCCCTATAATGCTTTTAGTACTACTTTTAAAGAGGGTGTTTTAAGCGTTCATCCGCTTGCTGGAATGGCTCTGTTTTCAGCTCTTGGTGTAGCCATGATTGGATCGTTATTTAGTAGTGATGCCTGGAATAATGTAACATTTATAGCTGGTGAGGTTAAAGAGCCACATAAAAATATTCCACTCGGTTTATTTATTGGCACTGCAATAGTTACTGTTATATATATTCTGGCAAACTTAGCATATTTAATGGTGCTTCCGGTTAAAGGAGATCCTCTTAGTTCGGATGTATTGGGACAAGGATTAATGTTTGCTCAAAATGATAGGGTAGGCACTGCTGCTCTTTATGTAATGTTTGGTGATGTTTCCAAGTACCTGATGGCGGCATTAATCATGGTTTCTACATTTGGTTGTAACAACGGTCTAATTTTGGCTGGTTCTCGCTTGTTTCAATCTATGGCAAACGATGGTTTATTTTTTAAGCGTGCAGCTATTCTTAATAAAGCTCTTGTTCCTGGTAAAGCGCTCTATTTACAAGCTCTTTGGGCGAGTGTATTATGTTTAAGTGGTTCTTATGGCGATTTGTTAGATTACGCTACTTTTGCATCGCTAGTGTTTTATATTATTACCATAAGTGGCTTATTTATTTTAAGAAAAAAAGAACCGGATACCCCAAGGCCATATAAGGCATTTGGATATCCTTATATCCCTGCCTTATATGTTTTTTTAGCAGGAATTATTTGCATTGATCTCCTTTTTGTAAAAACTTTTAACACCGGCATGGGAGTTCTTATGATTCTTTTGGGAACTTTAGTATATAGGTTATTTAAGCCTTTAAAACATAATTAAAATAGGGGCTAAAAAGCCCCTATTCCTTATTTCTGAATTACCATTTTTTGTAA
>JBIICS010000157.1:0-6232 GCA_044238735.1 Bacteroidia bacterium | reverse complement strand
TTGCTCTCCAGCAGAGCTCGCTTCCTCTTCAGGTTTACGGCTCCATATTAGTGTTTTTAATTTGAAAATCCACCAACTATTTTTTGCCACATTACCTAAAAAAGACTCAATTGGGTATCGTTTATAGTGTATGACTTGCGGTGATATTTGCTAATGCCGCGTTCCATTATAACTGTACGATGATGTAAAGTTGGATATCCTTTATTTTTAATCCAATCGTATTCGGGATGTTCATTGTGTATCCTGTCCATAAAATCATCGCGATAAGTTTTTGCCAAAACAGATGCGGCCGCAATACTTAAGAACTTGCCATCGCCCTTAACAATACAATGATGAGGTATCTGCATATAAGGTTTAAACCTGTTGCCATCTATTATTAAATGTTGAGGTTTAACGATAAGCCCATTTATAGCTTGATGCATCGCTTTAAATGAAGCGTTTAGGATATTAATCCGATCTATCTCCTGGTGATCGATACTTGAAACCGCGAAAGCCAAGGCATTTTCCTCGATAAATGGACGAAGTTTATATCGTTGTTTATCGGTTAGAACTTTAGAATCATTTAACTCTTTACACTTAAAATCAGGCGCCAAAATAACAGCAGCTGCATAAACAGGGCCCGCCAAACATCCTCTTCCTGCCTCGTCGCACCCTGCTTCAATTAAACCTTTTGTATGATATCGCTTTAACATACTAAATGCTTATTAAATTAAAAGGGTTTACGTACAAAAGAAAAGCCTGAGTTTTAGTGTAGCCCATCTTCTTAAAAAGATATTTATAACCCTCAACCTGATTAATATGTTTTTCGTGATGCTCTCCAGTTTTAAAATCAATAATAATTATAGATTCATCTGACTGTATTACCAAATCGGGGCGCAAAATATTTCCATCCTCCGAAATAATATCCTGTTCCACACAAATAACTTTATTAGTATTAAGCCAAGTATTTATTTCTTGATTTTGCATTAAATCATTAAAAAGAATAAATGTACCAGAAACAACCTCTTGCGAATAACCAACAGACTCTAAATACAATTTTGTTTTGCTTAAATCCTTTGTTCTAATATAAAATTCAATCAAATGATGAAAAGCTTTACCCGACAAAAGTTCATCACTAGATGGAATTTCATCATATTCGCTACCAGCTTTAATATCGATTTTTTCACGCCATCCCTTTCGCGAAAAATAATGCAATTCGTTTGATTTGGATAGTTTATTTTCCTGATACGGCGATTTAATTTCGCCAGCAATATAAGGTATTTGTTTTGATGAAGAATTAAGATAATTATTGATTATCCAAGCTACATCTTTAGTTTCCTTTAAACGTTTAGTCGTTATTACAACCAGACCATACTCGGCTCTGGTAAAAGCAACATATAAAAGATTGATATTATCCAACAAAGACTTACTTACTTCTTCACGATAGATAGATTCATAAACTGTATTTTCAAGTGATTCCTTTACATCTAATATAAAAACTGGTAAGTCTATCTGCTCTAATTTATTTTCAACCCACTTACTTTCGTCTTGTCTTCTAATATCCCAATCGGCAAAAGGCATCAAAACATATGGAAACTCGAGGCCCTTGGATTTATGAATCGTTAAGAGCTGAATTGCCTGATTACCGGAAGGGATTGTTAGTGACAATTTACTTTTCTTTTCGTTCCACCAGTTTAAAAATGTAATTAAACCGGCCCCACTATTAGAAACATTAAAATCATGAATACAATCGAGAAAAGAAATTAAATAAGCATCAAAACCATTGAAATGAGTAAGGTATTTGTTTATAATAAATTCTACCAGTTCAAAAATTGAAAAGCTACTGAGTGAATCATTAATTAGAAAGTTATAAATGAGCTCTTTTCTTAGGCGAATAAAATTATCATCAGTAGCATTTAAAAACATTCTAAAAAAATCATCACTTATAATTTTAAATTGATTAGCCAATAGAAGCCACTCAAACATAAATAACTTACTGTCGGGTGTGTTTAACCAATTTAAATATGCTTCTATAAATTTTATCTTCGTATCGTTTTTCAACAACAACGATTCAGATGATAAAACCGGTATTTGATGAGCCATGAGAAACTCACTTACTTCAATAAGTTCGGCATTTCCTCTGGTTATAATTGCCATTTGCGAATATTGGACACCGTTCTCTAAAAGTTCATCGATTTCGGTTTTAAGCTGATTTAAATGCGATTGAATAAGTACTGATTTATCGCCAGAATCCAATACACTTATTTTAACATATCCACCCTCATTACCTGGTTTAACTTTTTGCGCATGAGCATCGTAAACTTTTCTAAGATCATTTAATAGTATATTTTTAGACCATTCAAAAAAATCATTATTAAATTCAACAATCTCGCGTTTAGAACGAAAATTATTTTCCAATATTTTAAGTTGGAAATTTCTTGAAAGGCTAGCTTCCCTTTCTTTAAGCAGAGGATTATTTGAAGAATGTATAAGTTTAGGCAATGTATCCATTTGTTCTACAGCACCACCGCGCCATCTGTAAATAGCTTGTTTACTATCACCAACCAGCATACAGCTAAAATGCTCTGCCAACGCATTATCAATTAACGGTAAAAAATTCTGAAACTGCAACAAACTGGTATCCTGAAATTCATCAATAAGATAATGATGATATTTTTCACCCAACCGTTCATATATATAAGGAGCAGGTTCCTCATTTACAATTTGATTAATGCGCTTATTAAATTCGCTAATAGTAACTACATTTTCCTCTTTTCTAATTACCTTAAAAAAAGATTCTATTTCGTTTAAAACGGCTACTCTAAATAAATTTGCCGAAACTGATGAAAGAATTTTCAATAGCTGCAATTTTTCCTCTGTAAAACACATTAATTCTTTATAAATTTCGGCAAGCTTAAGCTTTACAGAATCAATTTTTTGTTTAGAATTTACCGAAGCTTTATCGGTATACCAAATATCCTCGTTAATCGCTTTAAGCACATAACTATTCGGGCTTTCGAGCGCTTCCAAACTTAAATGGTAAACACGCTCGAACCAAACGCCAATACCTTTAGCCCCATAATAAAATTCGCTATTGTTTATGTTAGCCTGCTTTATTAAATCCAATGCCCGTAATGCAATAGCTTGCAATTGATTTTGTAGATCATCAATCTGGGCATTTATCTTAATTCGTTTACTATCTATATCCTTAATAGAAAATGGGGCTATAGTATTTAAATAATCTACATTTTGTTCTTTTGTTAAATCGAAGGCATACTTTATTAAATCCAATTCAATATTCCAACTCTTGTCCTCATCTGTTTTTGTTTCGGCAAGTTTTACTAAAAGATTAAATAAATCTTCATTTTCTTCAGCATTTTCAAGCAGCTTATAAACGGCTTCTGCAAGAAGTAAACCCTCCTCGAGATTTATTTCAAAATTGATAGGTAAGTTTAAATCATGAGCAAAAGTTCTAACTATTTTATGGACAAACTTATCAATGGTACTTATGTTAATATCGCTGTAACGATGAAGCATTATACTATACACCCGCTTACTTTTATCCCTTAATTCATCTAAACTAATTTTTAAATTATCACACAAACTTTCGGCTAAACTTAAGGATGAGCCATTAAAATTCCCTAAAGCAAATTCGCGCAAAGAATTTAATATTCTGCTTTTCATCTCTGCTGCAGCCTTATTAGTAAATGTAATAGCCAAAATGGTTTTAAAATAATCGTCGCTATGTGCACTTAAGGCTATGCTTAGATATGATTTAGTTAAAGTGAAGGTTTTACCAGAACCAGCCGAAGACTTATACACCACAAAAGGTTTTTCGGAATTAATCATATCATAAAACTTTTATTTTTAAATTTATTAAAATTAATAATGCAATATTTACCGGATTTTAACACATACGCACTTTTATTATTTGGATTTTTAGCCGGATTTATAGATTCTATTGTAGGCGGGGGTGGATTAATTCAGTTACCGGCTGTATTAATTTTTGCTCCAACCGAAAACATATCCACTTCATTTGGCACCAATAAATTTGCTGGATTTTTAGGTACCCTTACTGCGGCATTTCGGTATATAAAAGGCATTAAACTGAATTATTTTGCCATTATTCCCGGAGCCATTTCTGCCCTGCCGGCATCTGCTTTAGGGGCAGCCTTAGTTAGTCATATAGAAAAAGAAAGACTTAAACCCGCCATACTCATACTCCTGATACTAGTTGGAATTTATACATTTATAAAAAAAGATTTTGGCAAAATCCAAACTAAAAGGGTAAGTAATCAAAAAGCAATTATTTACAGCTTATTTAGCGGATTAGCAATAGGTTTTTATGATGGATTTTTTGGGCCGGGTACCGGTAGCTTTTTGGTTTTTATCTACATTGGTTTATTTGGCTTTGATTTTATTCAAGCCTCAGCATCTGCAAAAATTATTAATGGTGTAACTAACTTATCTGCACTACTTTATTTTGGATATTATCATAACATCCTCTACCCAATTGCTATCCCATTAGGAATATCGAATATACTGGGCTCTATTTTGGGGACCAGAATTGCACTCAGCAAAGGAACTGTTTTTGTTAGAAAACTTTTTTTATTGGTTGTACTGGGTTTTATTTTAAAAATAGCATCCGACACTTTATTTTAATACTTCAATTGTAATATTTTAATATTAATTACATCTTTGCAAGCAAAATATTTTAAGGTTTATGATAAATAGATTTAGCTGGTGGTCCGAATGGATCAGAAAAAAAAGGGCTTACGCCAGAACAACTGAAAAACAAATGGATGCCGATGATTTTAACGCTATTTGCGCGGGAACCGGTTTACCCAATATCCATCAAAAATCTACCTTTAAGTTTAAAGATGTTGCCGATGGAGCAGCGAGATTTTTGGGCCATTCACCTTCTGGTGAAAAACCATATGCACGCATTTATACAAGATTAGGGAACCCTAATACTGAATACCTAGAGAAAGTACTATTTCAATTAGAATGTAAGCATATAATCGACAATGCTTTGCAATCGGATGAAAAAACGCCGACCATAGCCTCGCTTGTATTTGCGAGTGGAATGGCCGCCATAACTACCGTTATTATGGGATTTGTTAAACCAGGAGATGCAATAGTGGTTGGTAACGTATACGGTTGTACCGATTCATTTATGCGTTTCTTACAAAATCGATTTGGCATTGAAATACTTTTTACGGACGCAACCAATCCAAATAATATCAAAGAATTGTTTAATAAACATCAGAACATAGCTGCGGTTTTAATAGAAACACCCGATAATCCAACATTAGCGATATGCGATATTGAGGAAATATCGAAATACACGGAAGCCAATGAGGCCTTATTAATTGTAGACAATACTTTTTGCTCCCCTTATTTGCAACAACCTTTCAGATTAGGTGCTGATGTTGTAATACACTCTCTTACCAAGTATGTAAACGGTCACTCTGCCTCTATTGCAGGTGCAGCCTTAGGGCCATACGAATTCTTCAGCAAAGATGTATTTCCGGTTTATAAAGATTTTGGTCCAACCCCATCACCATTCGAAAGTTGGTTAAACAGTTTATGTATTCAGGATATGGGAGTTAGAATGGAACATCAATGTAAAACAGCACAGCAGCTTGCCGAGTTTTTAAATAATCATCCTAAAGTAGATAATGTATGGTATCCTGGGTTAAAAAATCACCCTCATCATAATGTAGCTACTAAACAAATGCGACACGGAGGTGGTGTAATTTCGTTTGAATTAAAAGGGGGTTATGAAGCAGGTGTTAAATTAATGAACTTCTTTGCAAGACCAGATACCCCCATGGAATTAGCCGTTAGTTTAGGCTCTGTAATAAGTTACATAGAACACCCGGCAAGCATGACACACGCAGTAGTGCCCGAAGAAGACAGAATTGAAAGAGGTATTACCAATGCACTGGTTAGATTATCCGTTGGTGTAGAAGGCTTTAAAACTTTAAGTAAAGCTCTGGATAAAGGCTTAAGTATATAAAAATTGAATAAGCAGATTTATATAAGAGCACTATTAGTATTAGCAATAGTGCTCTTTACTTTTTTAGATAAAATTTGTGCTCAAACAAATTTCATTCCTTCATATACCTCAACACCCAATAAATATAAATGGTTAGAATATACTAACGATACCATTACTCTTGTTTTTAAACAAGGACTCGAAAAAGAGGCCCTAAGATTCGGACAGATCATGATGTGGCAATGCCATGAT
>JBIICS010000121.1:0-8655 GCA_044238735.1 Bacteroidia bacterium | reverse complement strand
AATACAGAAAATTTATATTATACATTCCCCAAATACTTAGAAAATGGAGCAATAATTAGTGCAGTTAGAAATAAAGAAGGGCAAATGTCTGTTTGTTTAATTGACCCTAAAAGTAAGGAACATAAAAATCTAATTCCCTTTACCAATAATATTATAGTTGACTTAACTACTACAGGCAATAAAATATTCTTTACCGGTAGTTTTGATGGTAAGGATCAACTTTACACATTAGATGCAGCTGACGGAAAAATAAAACAAATAATAAGCAGAATAAACAACTGCTACATGCCTTGCATCAATAACAAGCAAGACTTTGTTTTATATACCGAACTTAATAAAAATGGCCGAGTAATTTTACAAAGCGAACTAAATGAATTTAATTATCAGGAAAAAAAAGTAATTGAATTAGAAGATTTATTTGCATTTCAATCAGAGAATTTCAACACGATTTCAATTGATTTTAAAACTATTGAATCACAATTTAAATTAAAACCTTATAAAAAATATAAAAATATAATAACCCTTCACAGTTGGCGACCCGAGATAAACAGAAGCAATTTAGGACTAACTTTATATTCTGATAATTTGTTAAATACGCTAAATTTGGAAGCAGGTGTATTTAGAAATTTAAATGAGCAAAAGACCTATTATAACATTAATACTACTTACAGTGGCCTTTACCCTATTTTAAAAAGTGAAGCAAATTTAATTCCACAAAGAACCCTTATATTGCCCGAAAACGATAATCTGGTTGCCGATACCAATGTTACAGAAAAGAATTTTAAATTTAACACCTATATACCTTTCGTGCTTACAAAAGGATTATACGAAAGCAAATTTCAAGTTGGTAGTGGATATCAATACATCCGTTTAAGTAATATTAATTTAAACACAAAAAACATCACTATACAAGCACTCTCATTTTCATTCAATTATTTAAAGGCAATTAGGAAAGCGCCACAGCACTTTGTTTCCAGAAAAGCAATTTACCTGCAGGCCGATTATTTAAGATCCATCAACAACAATAGCGAACAATTTACTACCCAAACAGAATTTAGTTTTGGTGGCTTTTTAAAAAATGATGTAATAATAGTAAACGGCAGTCTATTAAAACAAAAAACATCAAGTGGTTATCAATTCTTTAATAACTATAACTTTAGCAGAGGAACTCAAATTGGCGGAGTAGATTGTTTTTACAAACTATCGCTTAACTATCAGTTTGCATTAGCATATCCCGATGGGGGAATTAATGGATTATTTTATTTATACAGAATTAGATTAAATCCGTTTTTTGACTTTGGATGGGCACAAGCCTATAACAATAATTCCTTTAATAAGATGAATACGGCAGGATTAGAAATTATTGCAGACCTTAACATTTTTAATACCCTACCCATTAAAGCCGGAATTAGATACAGTTATGTGTTTAAAAGCGATTACAGTTTTTACAAATCTTTACCTTTCCAGATCTTTATACCCGTATATTTTTTCTAGCACACTATTTAAAAGTAATAAAAATCTTTTTTAAAGTCTTAATGGAATCTGAATCTAAAACTGAAAATAAATAAACGGTTGTATATCGGCATTTTTAACCTGAGCCACCAAATATATCATAATAGCCAATAGAAATGCCTTTAAAGGAACAGGCCAATTTTCAGTTTTAGATATAACCTTATAATCAAAATTTAAGGGAATAAAGTGCAAAGCATATCCGATTGCTATTAAACTAAATACTTTATCGTAACCACTAATAATTTTAAGTATTAAATCCCATTCGGGCCCTTTAATAATCATATTTATTACATCCTGTGCAGATTCGAACGAAGATGCTCTAAAATAAATCCAACAAAATGCAACAAAATGAAAGGTAATAAACCAACCAATAAATTTTGATACCGGATTTTTATAAAAATTAAAAACGCCCGAAATCATTTTATCAATTGCCAGCGATACCCCATGCAATGCACCCCACAAAACAAATTTCCAAGATGCTCCGTGCCATAACCCCCCAAGCAACATCGTAATAAACAAATTAAGATACTGACGAAACTTTCCCTTACGATTACCTCCAAGGGAAATGTACAAATAATCTTTTAGCCACGACGACAGCGATATATGCCACCTCCTCCAAAACTCAGTAATAGTGATCGACTGATAGGGTGCGCTAAAATTATCCGGAATAACAAATCCCATCCATAAAGCAATTCCAATAGCCATATCTGAATATCCCGAGAAATCGCAATAAATTTGAAGAGTGTAACCATAAACGGCTAAAAGATTCTCTGCCGAGGTATATAGCAATGGATTATCAAAAACTCGATCTACAAAATTGATGCTGATGTAATCGGAAATTACAACTTTCTTAAATAAACCACCCATTATTAAGAACAAACCCCTATTTACAAGTGGATTATTTAGTGCCGGCTCCTTGCTTATTTGAGGAATAAAATCAGCTGCCCTAACAATAGGACCTGCTACCAGTTTTGGAAAAAAAGATAAAAAGAAAAGATAATCTAAGAACTTATCAATAGGCTTAAACTCACCACGATAAACATCCAGCGTATAGCTTAAATTTTCGAACGTATAAAAGGAAATACCAATGGGCAGAAATACATCAATAAAAGTTAATTTACCGCTAATAAAATGATTAACGGTATCTATAAAAAAATTGGTGTATTTAAAGTATGCAAGCATACCAAGATTTAGAACTAAACTTATAACAAGCCAGATTTTTTTATTTAGATTTAATTTAGATCTGTATATAATGTTTGAAATATTATAATCAATAACAGCACTCAGAATAATTAAGCCTACATAATAGCCACACGATTTATAATAAAAGTATAACGAAAATAATGTTAAGAAACTAATACGCGCAACCTTACTTTTATACAAAGCCTGATAAACGAATAAAACAACTATTAATAAAATGAAGAATAAACCACTATTAAATAAAAGAGGTTCTTTGGGATTATAGATTAATATGTTCTTTAAATTTTCTATCAAGGCTTTGAGGATTTAAATCTTTCGTATCCTTGCATTATGGCGAAATACAGAAGCTCGCCCTCTAACTCGTAGCCTGCTCTGGTTAAATGTAATTTATCGGCTTGAGCCAGGCCTTTCTTAAAAAACAAGTTTACAGATCCTAACCCACCCATTACCCGATACCAGTCCCAATATGCAATATTATGAGACTTACAATACGAACTTAAAGTATCCGAAAACAACTCCGAAAATTTGTTTTTAACCTTTCTTCTTTTTAAAAAATCGCCTGAGCCGGTAATTAAAATACTGGTATTAGGGTTATGCATACGAAGATTAGAAACTAATGTATCAATATCCAAAATTATTCTGGATAAATCCGGATGAGGAGGCACAAGATCGTTTGTACCCAAAGAGATAATAAACAGATTATTATTTAATGTTTTTTCTTGTTCCTGAAAAAGACTAGCCCGGTTGTAATGAGGAAATTCGGCACCATTTACCCCTGTCATGTTGTATACGATTCCATTTTTTCCATTCTCTAAATACACTCCATAAATCTGAGTATATTTTTGTATTGAAGAATCTCTTTTATACGACTTAAATTTAATATAACTAATTAACGTATCGAGCTGAATTCTGCTAGTAAATTTTTCTTTTTGCAATAAATTAGAATTAATAAAACCTTTAATATTTTGCGATTGATCTAAAACAAGTAGGTCATATGCTTCCGATCCTTTCTCGTGAAACAATGTTAAACGATCAAAACGATAATCCATATCTTCCTGATTCAAAACATTTATTGATATTTCGGACGAAGAATCAGCACATTTAATAGTGATACCCGAAACACCAATAGGTAATGGCTTTTCGTAAAACACACATCGTTTTGCCTCCCAAACACCATGACCTTCGGAGTGCACACCCCAAGGTTCGTTTGTTTTTGCTACCCGATAAGGAAAAACCAGACCCCGACCTGCATTCCCAAACTTACGCTGAAATAATCTTCGAACTTTACCCGAAAAAAAATCAGCCTGAATGTGCGAATCTCCTATATGACTAATATTTATTTTTTGATTATTATTTTTTTCTTGTAGATAAAGAAGATTATAAAAATTTTTAAGTGCACTATCGCTATTTTGAATATCAAAAAAATTGAAATCAATAAACTTATAACGATTATGAATGGAATCTTTAAAAGATAGATGTTGAGCCCTAATTTTGTTAACGCCAAATAGCATTAAAACAACTAAAAAAAGACATCTCATAAAGACGGAGAGCTTTCTTTGTTAGTTAAGGGACTGGAGGCCTGCAAATTTTTTTTAGCGGATGACGCGTTGTAAACATTGTATTCATCCATTAGATGCTTGTATAATAATTTTGCAACCTTGGAGGCACCTCTGTGATTGAGATGAGTATAATCTTTATTAGCCAAAACTGTATCGCCCTCTACCCAATTAACCATAGAATTTTTACCACCCATTGCTTCAAAAAGATTCCAAAAAGCAGAACCTGTTTTTTTAGCCACACGTTTTTGAGCTTCAACCAAAATGGGTATACTGGGATCTGTTTCAAATACACCGTGATTGTTCATACTTTTATCGCCAACACTTACAACCAAAAATGAAGCTTGAGGAAAACAACTTTTTAAATAATTAATAACTCTTATCATTCCTGCCTCGTACCATCCGTAATTAGTCATGGATGCGTTAGCCACATTTAAACCATATTGAAGAACAATTAAGTCGTAGTTTAGGTATTTATTAAAATCTTTTAAAACTTTGTATGGTATTTTAGTTAGGGCCAATCCAGAATTACCTCGAAAAGCAAAGTTGTCTATAAAAACGCCGGTATCACTATCAAAATTTAAACCGTATAGAGGCATCGGTGCACTACAAGCCATGTTTAAGGTAAGGTATTGCTTAGGTGACATTTTATTAATCACCAATTCGTTTACCGCATCTCTTCCGGTTAAGTTATTTACCACTTTAGACCCGCCAAAAGTGTAACTTAGTTTTGTACCTGACTGATTAGACTTACCATAATACAAGGAAACATTATAAAACTCTTTAAGATTGGGATAGGATTTTGTTGCCGAAAATTTTGCCCAGCTGGAATTTCCGCCACTAATAAGGGTATCAACCTGCACCGGACTAAGCGTTGGAATAAAAGAATATCCGGAAATTCCGGGGCGATGCAAATAAGAAGTATCAGCATTAACCAAATTGTATACTTTCCAATCTTCAGATGCGTTATTAGCGATTGTTCGCCTAAAACCAGCAACAGGAGAGGTAATGGGTACAAACCCAACACCTTTGCCACCAAATTGCTTTTGCATTAAATATCGTAAATCCTGCGTAAGTAAATCCCCCTCAATCATACTATCACCAAAGTAGGCTACTCTAACTTTATTCCCTTGCTTAACTGCTTTTATTGATTCGAAAAAATGACTTAAAAAATTACTGGTATCTCCATCACTAACATATAAGATCTTGTTTTTAACTTCAGTTATGCTGTTGCTCAAAACCACAGAATCTTCTTTAGCTGCTATAATTGATTTAGCTGGCAATTTGAGTTTAATATCCGGATTGTTTTTTTGGGGAGGTGACTTCATTAAATCGGAAACCAAATTAATCTCTTTGATTTTATAATTTCCAATTTGCTTTTCACCTATTATAAAATAAGAAAGTACAATTAAAACTAGAGATAATGCCAAAATTGAAAACGGCTGTTGATTTTTACTACGCATCACAAATTTTCTGCAAATACAACTTTTAATTTAGCCGGCAATAATTCAAATTTAGCTTTGGAGAAACCTACAAATTCACCATCCATTTCTACCCCTAACTGATTGTCTAGTCCTTCAACAGAAATTTCATCGGCACTCATATAGGTTAATGAATCGTGAACTAAATATTCACCTTTAAAAACACGAGGTAAATACTTTAAATAATCCAAAAAAGAAAATTTTCTTAATAACGTAATACTAAACAAACCATCGGTTAAACTTGCCTGAGGAGCAATTTGCAATCCACTGCCCACAAATTTACCATTACATACGCTAATATTAAACAGCTTACCATTCCAGCTCTCCGTTTTTGTTTTTACAACCACCTCTTCGGTTTTACCAAACAAAATAGTACTCGATATTGACCTCAAATAGGTTAATTTAGAACCCAAATATTTCTTAGAATTATTAACCTTATCAACCACTTCGGCTGAAAAACCCACATTAGACGAATTTAAAAAGTAACGTTCAGATTTTTGTCCTGAATGTTCATAGAATTCAGCCTTCCCAATATCAATTTCCTTTATCTGTTTTTTATCTAAACAACTAAAAAGCTCTTCTATACTGGCAGGCATTTTGAGGGTTTTGCAAAAATCGTTAGCTGTACCACAAGGCATCCCTGAAAAGAGAACCGTTTCGTTTGTATTGCTGTATATTAATCCATTTAAAACTTCATTAAAAGTGCCATCTCCACCCATAGCCACAATTAACCTAGAACCTGATTTTATAGCATCTTCAGTAAGTAATATGGCATCCCCTGGAGTTAATGTTAATTTTATTTCGAAGGGTATTTTGTGAGTTTGACAATAGCTTACAATCTCCTTCTCCAGCCTTTTTGTATCTGTAGTTTTACTGTTAACTATAAAAGAGGTTTTAAGCATAATTTTCTACTAATTTAAAGAGAATTATCTCAGTTTCATAGTGGTTTTTTAAACAGATCAATTAAAATTATTTAATAAATCAATTTTAAAAATGATTTAAGGTTTTTTACCCTGAATTTTTTATTTAAATAATGGAATACCCATTTCAAAAAAAACATTTAAAAACTAAATTTCGATTTAAAAAAGTTGAAGTTATTTAGAGTTAATGAAAGCGGAATGCCTTACAGGTTAAGCAGAATTAAAATTGCATTTAATTTAGGCATGCCCCAATTAAACAGTCGTAGAAACCTAAAAATTTTAGCCTTTTGTTATACTTATTTCATAGTATCGGGATTCCCTTAATGGTAAGAATTTTTAGCATTCAGAAAATTCTATGCTTTTGAGGATTACTTTTTGGAACTCATATTAATGCGGGCATTGGCTTGCGAATATTGGGTTTAAATTGTTAAAAACTATAAAACGAACCTAATTTGAGTTTTTGTATATAATCACTTTCAATCCAAAAAAAGGGCTTTTTTAAAAAAATTAAAAAATAGCGATTAAAAATTTCTCATCTTTACAGACTAAAATAATGAACTCATTTCAGGTTATTATATTGTTAATTATTGGTCTGGTTGCAGGAACTGCCAGCGGAATGGTGGGTATTGGGGGGGGGATCATCATAGTGCCCGCACTCGTCTATTTTTTAGGTATGACTCAACATATGGCTCAAGGCACAACCCTAGCAATGCTAACTATACCAGTTGGGATATTAGGAGCCTATAATTACTATCAAAGTGGCAATGTTAATTTAAAAGCTTTGGTTTTAATTGCCTGCACTTTTGTTGTTGGTAGTTTTTTGGGTTCCAAATTTTCCCTGTCTATTGATCAAAAAACTCTTAAAAAAATTTTCGGATATGTTTTATTAGCTGTTTCATTTAAAATGATTCTAGGTAAATGAACCCTGTAATTAATTTAATAAAAAATCGGGCAAAGGATATCCATCCCTTAATTGTGAGCTATCGTAGGCACTTTCATCAGCATCCCGAATTATCGTTTGAAGAATTTGAAACATCCAATTTTATTAAAGAATTTTTAATTCAAAATAATATTCCGTTTAAAGATGGCTATGTTAAAACCGGTATTGTAGCCTCGGTAAAAGGAAATAAGCCAGGTAAAACCATTTTATTGAGAGCAGATATGGATGCTCTACCCATTCTTGAACAGTCGGTGCAACCATACTCTTCTAAGAATACTGGTGTAATGCACGCGTGTGGGCATGATGTTCACTCGGCCAGTTTAATGGGAACGGCCTTAATTTTAAATGATTTAAAGGAATTTATAGCGGGTGAAGTTAAATTCATCTTTCAACCAGGTGAAGAAGTATTGCCAGGAGGAGCGTCACTTATGATTAAAGAAGGCGCATTAGGCAATCCATTGCCCGTTAGTATTATGGGACAACATGTTTTTCCACAGTTAGAAGTAGGCAAAGTTGGATTTAGAAAAGGGAAGTACATGGCCAGTACCGACGAAGTTTACATAACCGTTAAAGGAAAAGGAGGCCATGGTGCGATGCCTCATTTAAATATAGACCCCATAACTACTGCCGCACAACTCATAATTGCATTGCAACAATTGGTAAGCAGATTGGCTACGCCTGATATACCCACTGTTTTGTCGTTTGGTAAAATTATTGGAAACGGTGCTACCAATGTAATCCCCGATGAGGTAAAATTAGAAGGTACTTTTAGAACTTTTGATGAGGAATGGAGAAATAATGCACACCATAAAATTAGAGAAATAGCTCAAACAACTGCGGCTGCTTTTGGTGCCTCATGTGAAGTTAATATAGTACGTGGCTATCCCTTTTTGGTTAACGATAATAAAACTACCCAATTAGCTCTGGATGGAGCAATAGAATACCTGGGAGAACATAATGTGGTGGATTTAGATTTAAGAATGACCGCAGAAGATTTTGCCTATTACTCTCAATTAATGCCCGCATGCTTTTATCGTTTAGGTACC
>JBIICS010000183.1:0-4739 GCA_044238735.1 Bacteroidia bacterium | reverse complement strand
GAAGAAAATAACCCCGGCACCTGCAAAAATTCCGCTCCAGCCAAATTTTCCAAAATCTCCGGTATTTTCTGGTATAAAAGGGGTGTAATTAGCGGAATCAATGTAAGATAAACCAAATCCGATAAATAAAAGAATTACAATGATTTTAGCAATAACAATAAAATTGTTAAAGCGAGCCGATTCTTTAATCCCAACAACCAAGAGGGCGGTCATAACTACAATTATAAATACAGCCGGAAAATTAATTATGGCACCCGTCAGTTCCCACCCCCCTTGTTCTGAATATTTGAGAGGAGCGTCTGCAATAGATGAAGGTATTTTAATACCAAAATCACCAAGGAAACTGGTGACATATCCGCTCCAACCTACAGCAACTGTTGCGGCTCCAAATAAGTATTCTAAAATTAAATCCCAACCAATTATCCATGCTACAAATTCCCCTAAAGTAGCATAAGAGTATGTGTAAGCACTTCCGGCAATAGGTATCATGGAGGCAAATTCGGCATAGCAAAGGCCGGCAAATCCACAACCTAAAGCGGAGATTATAAAGGATATAACTAAGCCAGGACCGGCATGATTAGCTGCGGCAGTTCCTGTTAAAACAAATATACCTGTTCCTATAATAGCTCCAATTCCAAGAGCTATTAGATGAGTTCTGGTTAAGGTTCTCTTAAGACCATGTTCTCCCGCATCTCCATCGGAGATTAATTTTTGTAATGATTTGGTGGCGAATAATCTGCTTGACATTATGTGTGAGTTATTAGTTATATAGTTTATAAATAGTTTTAATGGTTTTGAAGGATTTAGTAGTTTTAAAGATTCCAAGCAAGCTTAACACTTTACTTTCTAATCTTCCCTTACGTTACTTTTTTTATTCTTTTATTTCTTATTATTGTTTCAATTGTTTATCTAAAATTTCAAGGCCTTCTTCAAAGCTATGAGGTTTATAGCCCAATTCTCTTACTGCTTTTTCAATTATAAATCCGGTTTTGGGTGGACGTTTTGCAGGTTGTTTAATACCAACACTACTAGAAGGAGTAATTAAATTTTTGTTTAATTTCCAAAAGTCGGCCACTTTATAAACCAGTTCTAATATACTCATAAAATCTTTTCCGCTTATATTGAAAATGCCTTTAATTTGTTTTTGAGCACTTAATAAACAAGCATCGGCTAAATCTTCAGCCAAAGTGGGGGTACGAAACTGATCGTTTACAACATTAATGTTTTTGCCATTCTCAAGTGCTTCTTTTGCCCATAAAACCACATTTGTTCTGCTCATTTGATCAACAATACCGTAAACCAAAACGGTTCTTAATATGGCATAATTAATTGAATGATTGCTAAGAATCAAATTTTCCGCATCTAACTTGCTTTGGCCATAATAGCTTAGTGGATAAGCAGCATCTTCCTCTTTGTATGGACCATTTTCGCCATCAAATATGAAATCGGTTGATAAATGGACTAAAAAGCAAGAAGGAGTGTAATTAACTATTGCAGAACATAAATAGCTAACAGCCTCTACATTTAATTTTCTACAGTTTTCATTATCTAACTCGCAGGCGTCTACGTTAGTCATGGCTGCGGTATTAATAATTACATCTGGTTTAAATCCTTTAACTAGGGCATCAACTTCACTTTTGTTAGTAATATCAAGCGATTGATAGGTGAAACCGCTAATTACTTTTATTCTGCTCGCCCCTTTAGAAGTAGCTAAAAGCTCAATATTGGGATTATTTAAACATTTATAAACTATTTTTTGTCCGGTTAACCCGTTAGCACCGGTAAGTAATATCTTCATTAAATATTTAAAATTTTTTTCATTTTAGTAATTTGATCGTTGGTGCCTAAAACAAATATCTTTGCTTCAGGCATCATAATGGTATCTGGATCGGGGTTAATAATGTAATTTCCGTCTATAGTTTTAAAGCCTATGATGTTAGCTCCCGAAATATTTCTAATTTCAAGCTCTTTGATGCTTTTGTTTTTTAAATGTTCAGGTAAGTTTTCGCAAGTAATTTCTTCCAGATTAATATCGATGGAGCCTTGACCGGTAACCACATCAATAAACTCAATTACATCCGGTTTAAGAACTAGGGAAGCCATGTGTGCCCCCCCAATTTTATCAGGCATAATCACATTATTGGCTCCTGCTTTTATTAGTTTTTTATCACTGTTTTCATCGGAGGCCCTGCTAACAATAGTTAAATTTGGATTGGCGGTACGTGCCGTTAATACAATAAAAAGGTTATCAGCGTCATTTGGTAAAGTTATTATAACAGCCCTGGCGTTTGAAACATTAGAGCTAAAAAAAACATGATCTTGAGTAGCGTCGCCCTCAATATGAAGAAATTCCATTTGTTTAAGCGATTCTATATGTTGAGGGCTTTTTTCAATAACAACAAAAGGCTGCTTATGAGCTTGAAGCTGCAATGCTGCTTGACGACCATTTCTGCCGAAGCCACAAATAATAGTATGATTTCTTAGCTTTTGTATTTCGTTTTGCACTTTTCGATTTTTAAAATAAGTATTGAGTTCGCCTGAAATTACATAATTAGAAATTGAGGTAATTGCATACGCAAATGTACCGAAACTAATGGTGATTAAAAAAATGGTAAAAAGCCTACCGGAATTACTTAACGGCACAACCTCACCATAACCTACAGTTGCTACGGTTATAACGGTCATATAAAGTGCGTTAAATAAGCTGGTTTTTTCTATTAAATAATAACCTAATGTCCCCAAAATATGGAGAGTTATCAATAAAAAAATTGATACATAAAAGTTATAAAAGGGGTGATTTTTGTATTTACGGTACATACAATAAAAAAGGGCATAAAAAATATGCCCTTTTTAAACAAATTCAATTAATAATTATTCAGCAATTTCAATCATTTTAAAAGGAACAGATATAATTGCCTGATAATCTTCACCAGCTTCAAGCATATCTTCATCATCAGACTCATAATGCCAATTAATGATAATAGAGCTGCCACCACCTTTGTGTATTCCTTCTAATTTTTTAAATACATCTAAAATACATTTAGAAGAGCTGGTGTTAAAATATTCCAATTGAATATTTACAACAGTTTCTTTTAAAGGAGACGTAGAGTAAGTTTCTAAAGAATCAACCAGAGGTTTATAAAATTCAATGGAATTTTCTGGTATAGATCTACCTTTAACTTCTAAAACACCACTTTTTGGATCAAATTTAATGGTTGGGGTTTTAGGGCTTCCTTCAATATGCAATAATTCCATAAGTTTAAATAATATTTGATTGTGATACAGAAATGTTTAAAGTAAAGAATGAATATTTTTCATCTACATTGCTAAAAGTATAATTTAGTTTTTGACCTGATTTTCTTGCTATATCGATCATGCCTAAGCCACCACCACCTTTAGCAGAAAACTCCTCATTGTTTAAAACTTCTTTATAGAACTCTTTAAGCTCTTCTTTGTTAAGCGAGTTAACTTTATCAATCTTATTTTTAAGTTTAGTAACGTTTTCGTTTAAAATATAGTTACCGGTGAAAATATTATAACCATCAGTGGTTTTACCAATCATGAAGATGGCTGAGCGTGAATTTTGCCCTAATAGCTTATCATTAGGTAGCTCATCCATGTGGTGGTATAGGTTTTGAAGACACTCTACCAAAACGTTGTAAACTTTCTTCTTGATTTTAGGTTCTTCCTGCATAGTATCTAACTTACTTTCCATAATTTGCAGGATAGAAGTTAAAAGTTCGGAAGTTATATCACCCTTAAATGAAAGCATAATTTGATTACGCTCCATCTTGTCATAAAAGTCAAATAAATCAAGCATATACTAGCTTTTAAAGGCGATTTTTAATTGTTAGTAGACAAATATAACTAATTGTTTTAAAATGCAAATTTTTTAATGCATTTTTTTTAAATCTCTTATTAAATGGGCTAAATAAAGTCATAAATGGTTAAAATTTAATACCTATAACTAACTCGTCATCTATTTGTTCGTAACCTTTCATCCAGTTTAAGATGGTGTTTTCAATTATATTTTTTTGATCAACCATGGATTTAGCATGAATATCTACAAAAAGTTCTTTTAATTTTTTAGTCATAAATTTCTTACCGTCGTTACCGCCAAATTGATCAGCGTAACCATCAGAAGTTAAATAAAAAACATCTTTATTTTGGATATCAAAACAGTGGGTAACAAAAGGGAAATCGGACGGTGTTTGAGCTCCAATAGGGTTTTTTGTAGCTTTTACTTCTTCTAAAATACCATTTCTTATAAAATAGAGAGGCCTGTTAGCCCCAGCATATTCCAAAGTGTTTTTATTAGAATCATAGGCGCAAAGGGCAATATCCATGCCGTCTTTGGTGTCAAATCTTAGTTCACTAATACTAAAGGCTTCTTTTAAACCGTTATTAATTGCGGTTAAAATTTTACCGGGTTCAACTATACCTTTTTCAATAACAGATTGATTAAGAAGGTTAGTCCCAATCATACTCATAAAAGCACCGGGTACACCATGACCGGTACAATCGGCGGCGGCTATAAAACATTTTCCTTCTTTTTCGGCATACCAATAAAAATCACCGGAAACAATATCTTTTGGACGATAAAATATAAAATTATTTTTAAAACCGGAGTCTATTAAGGATTGGGCGGGTAAAACAGCTAACTGAATCCTTTTTGCATAATTAATACTATCGGTAATATCCTTGTTTTTTTCTTCAATAATATTTTTATGCTCAATAAC
>JBIICS010000063.1:0-15997 GCA_044238735.1 Bacteroidia bacterium | reverse complement strand
TTGTACACGCGATTTAAAAGTGCTGGGAACCCCTCGTATTGTTGGCGAAAACCATTTAAAACTCGATTTGTTTCAGTCTGATTATCCTAACCTTATTTTTTCTGCCATCGGATTTAATTTGGCCGATAAATATAATTTAGTTACAGGAAAATTGCCTTTTTCGGCTTGTTATTCTGTTGAGGAAAATGAATGGAATGGTCAAAAGGTGGTTCAGTTAAATATCAAGGATATTCAGTAATTATAGGGGGTTATTCTATAAAATTTTGTGAATAACTATAATTTTCTTAAGACTAATTTTTTTAACGGTTTTTATATTTTGTATCGCATATAGAATTGAGTTTTTCATGAAACTAAGATTGCATACAATTACATACTTCCTATTTTGTTTTCTATTTCTTTATTCTTGTAAACAGGAAAATAAACCTCAAGCAACTATAAAAAGAGAGATTGGGCCTAACAGAGACAGTATTAAAAATATTTTACAAGAAATTAAGGCTGAAAACAAAACACCTAAAATAAAAGCATTTTTTAATCAGCTCTATAATAAACGTGGATTTAATGGTACAGTCCTGGTTGCTCAACGTGGGCAAATACTGTATAAAGGGGCTTATGGCTGGTTTAATAAAGAGAAGAAAGTAGAACATACCGAGGATGCTAAATTTCAGCTTGCTTCTTTGTCTAAGCAGTTTACAGCTATTGCCATTTTAATGTTGTATGAAGAAGGAAAATTAAAGCTGGAGGATGACGTTAAAAAATATTTTCCGAAGTTTCCGTATGATGGTATAAACATTAGAATGCTACTAAATCATCGTTCTGGCTTGCCCGATTACCGATATTTTTGTGATGAAGCCTATTGTTGTAAAAAAGAGCCCATCAGTAATCAGCAAGTAATTGATTTAATATGCGAGCATAAACCCGGACTTTATTACAAACCCAATGTTCATTTTGATTATAACAATACCAATTATCTTTTACTGGCCAGCATAATAGAAAAGATTAGTGGTAAGACCTATGCGAATTTTTTAGCTGAAAGAATTTTTAAACCATTGAAAATGACTAACACCTTTGTGTATGATAATACAGATATATCCGAAGGCGTAGCTTTAGGATACAGCGCTGGTTGGAGAAGGGTGTGGAATGATTATCAGAATGGAACAGTAGGAGATAAAAATATATATTCTAATCTGGATGATTTGTTTAAATGGGATCGAGCCTTATATAGCGAGGATTTGTTGAAGCAGGAAACCTTAAAGCTCGCCTATTTAAATTACAGCCGAGAAATGAAAACGCGAAACTATGGTTTTGGATTTAGAACCAAATGTTTACCTAACGGAGATGAGGTTGTGTTTCACGGGGGATGGTGGAGAGGATACAATCATTTATTCTATAGAAGGCTAAAAGATCAAACCGCCATTATTGTTTTGAGTAACAGGGTTAATTTTGTTTTTAACGATTTAACTAAAGTGTGGGACATACTAGATGAAACCTGCAGTAATGATGCAGTGGTGCCGGATGAGATTTAGTTTTAATGATTCTGAAATGGACAAATCTGCAATCCAATTGCGGATTTGTCTAAATTTTATTTTTCTTGAAAACAGACTCTAGATCCTCCCACGAAACAAAATTTCCTTCGTTAGTATGAATAGTTTGATTTCCGGCATATATAACTGATAATTGATTTACCGAAGCACCGCTCAATTTTTGCCAGTAAGTTAAATTGTCTAACAAATGATTTTGTCTGGTTGAAGACGATTTAATTTCGAATGGAATTAAATCATTTGCTTTTTCTACCAACAAATCAATTTCTTTCTTTTCCTTACTTTGCCAGAAATATAAAGAATTTTGCTTCCCTTGATTTAATTGTCGTTTAAGAAACTCATTAATGATGAAATTTTCAAAAATTGCTCCTTTGGCAAAATGCAATTGCAAGTCATTTGCGCTATGTATTCCCAATAATGAACAAGCCACACCAGTGTCGCAAAAAAACAATTTGGGTGTTTTGGTTAAGCGTTTATTAAAATTTTTATAATGTGGTTGTAGAAAATAAATAATATAGCTTGCTTCCAGTACTGATAGCCATGATTTCGCAGTATTAGGACTAATCCCTGCGTCAGTAGCTAATGTATTTAAATTTACTAATTGACCGTTACGGCCTGCTAATAGACGCAAGAAAACAGAAAAAGCTTTTAAATTGCCTACATTCAATACTTGTCTAACATCGCGTTCTAGATATGTGTTAATGTAAAAGGGATAAAAATCTTCGGGCGTTATTCTATTATTATACAAACGAGGATATCCGCCTTTTACCGCTAAATCTTCCCATCGTCCAAATCGTTGCTTAGATTCTTTTATTTCCTGTATTGATAACGGTAATAAATTTAAAATTGCAGCACGTCCGGCTAATGATTGTGATATATGTTGAGATAGTAAGAAATTTTGAGAACCCGATAATGCAAAGTGAACCTTTTTGCTATCCACAATGCCTTGTATATACGAAAATAGTTGAGGTGCATTTTGCACTTCATCTATTACTGCACCTTTAGGATAGTTGTTTAAAAAACCTCTGGGATCATTGATAGCAAGGTCTAAATTATCGGCATCCTCTAATGTTACATACGGAAATTTAGAATATATTTTTTTAAGTAATGTTGTTTTACCTGATTGCCTTGGGCCGGTAAGCCAAAGCACCGGATATTTCTTGGCAAGTGTCTTAATCTTAGGTTCAATTTCCCTTGTAATCATAACTCAAAGATACAATACAAAATGGACAAATCTGCAATTGAATTGCAGATTTGTCTAAAATAAAAATGTTAAAACATTAATAATCAATTAATAAAAAAATGATAATAATGTATCATTACGTCTGGATTATGGCACATTCGTGCGGTGTTATTTAGTGACTTTAATGTTTCTTAAACAACCACAAGGATAAACTAACTCTTCCAAATGTTCCCCCGCACCCACCAGCGTCTTGCTGGTAGTGGTAAGAATACCACTTAAGTATCGCAAAGATTATACTGATAGTAAAGGGTTAATAATTATTATTATTGTTTAATTCGACTAGTAAAATATACAGTACCACCAGCGAGACGCTGGCGGCACCAAGGGGGTAATAATAAATAGCAAGAATGTTCAGTCACAACTCATAAAACGTTTAATGGAAAACTAATTTAATTCGTTGATTATTTTTAGTAATTGCGGTTTGTTTGTTATTATACCATCAACGCCTGCTCTCAACATTCTTCTCATCGCCCTTTTATTATTTACCGTCCAAACAAATATTTTTTGATTGTTGGCATGTAATTTTCTAACAAAGCGTTTGGTAACAAACCGGTAATAGTAGTTGTTACTATAACAATGCACAGAGTCGGGAGCCATGCGCGAATGCATTAATTTGTTTTTCCATATTTTAAACGGACCGCTAACTTTTAAATACGATACAGGGATGTTTGAGTTAAAAGAATTCCAGGTGAAAACAGCGGCTTGTGCAAAGGTGTGTATTAAACAAAAGTCTTCGGCTTTTAATTGTTTAATTAATTCCAGAACCAACTTTTCTATCCCCGGATAGGTCTCACTTCCTTTTTTAATTTCAATAAGTAACTTACAGTTGCCATTTATAAGTTTTATAACTTCCTCAAGTAAAGGAATCTTTTCGCCTTTAAATTCCGGCGAGAACCAAGATCCCGCGTCTAGCTGTTTAATTTCAGAGTATTCTGCATTCTTAATTAATATGTTCTTTCCGGAAGTGCGTTTTAAATTTTCATCATGACAAACAATTATTTGTTGATCTTTAGTAAGATGAACATCTACTTCTATGAAATCGGCTTTTAAGTCTATTGCTTTTTTTACCGATGCTAAAGTGTTTTCGGGCGCTAAGGAAGATGCTCCGCGATGAGCTATGATGAAGGTTTGGGCATAACTTAAACCGTGTATCAGGAATAAAAAAAGTATTAAGCATCTTGATATCATGTATAGTCCGGCGATTTTTAATCGCCGGATTAAAAATAATTATAATTAATTTAAATAGAGAGCTTGTAAATATCTCACATCAAGTTGAATTTGGGTGAGATTTTTAAGAATAAACTCAGAATTTCCATCGGTGAATTTTGTCTCCAACCAATTCTTACCATCTGTTATTTCTTCGGTGTTAAGAATATAATGGTTATCAAAACTATATTCGTTTTTAAGAAAGGTTCTAAAATCATTTAAGGAGCTTAGTAACTCTTTTAAGTCGGCAGAGGGCTTAGCATTCCCATCAAATAATAACTCGACCGAAATAGCATAATTGTCGCGCGCTTTACTGTTGTTTAGGATATCTTCAAAAGTTGCATTTCCACCAAAAGCAGAACTTAACTTAGTGCAAATGTCCATTTTTAATTTTTCTGCTACATCACAAGCCTTATCTGCTTTTAATTTTAATGTAACACTCTTAGAATTACTATCGGCATTAAGTTTTAAAAATTTCGAATTGCAAAGAGCAGTTTCATTTATGTATTGAGCATTTAAATGAAGATTTGCAGATAATTGAGCTGTTTCCGTTTTCTGTGAAGATTTTAAATTAGTGAGCATAAATAATAAAATACCAGCAACTAAAATCAATACAGTAGAAACAATCGTATTAGTTTTATTTACCTCTCTTCTTATTCCGTTTAAATAATAAACCGGTATAAAAAGTAAAATGAGAATGCTTATGGAGATAAGCCAAAGCATATTGGCGCCTGGCCAGTGCAGTATTTTAAAGAGTGTGGATAGGCTTACCAATATTCCAAACACACTGCCTATAATAATTACGTATTTCTCTAAGCTTTTATCCGATTCTTTAGTTTTTATAATCAAAAAAAGCGGCAAAAAAAGAAGGCTCAGAATAATAACGCCCAGTAAAAACATGGCATTGGCTCCCGGCCAGTGCAGTACTTTAAATATGGCTGCAAATAGTAATAAAACGGAAGAGGAAATTCCACTATAGATTAATAACTTTTTCATGGTATAATAATTTTTAAATTTTAGTAATAGATTAGTTTCTTCCTGAATTTCTCGGAGTTCTCGCCTAAAAAATCGAGGCAAGATACTCCGGTAAAATTCTTCAAAGTTGGTTTCAACAGGCATTTCATTTTCGATAACACAACAAATATGATCGAGTAGGTTTTGCTGCAGCTCTTCCATCTCAATGCCATTACGTCTAATGTCATTAAGAATATACTCTACTTGATGTTGGGTTAACTCTATCATGCTTGTTTTAGGTTTAATTGTAAACCAAGTAAAAAAGCCATTGTGTTTACAAAGTCTTCAAACTCGTTTACTTTTTCGCTGGCTTTTTCTTTTCCCGCTTTGGTAATGGTATAGTACTTACGTATACGGTTTCCTACATTAACCGTACTGGTAGTTAAAATTTCATCGGCCTCCATAGCATGTAATGTAGGGTACAATGCTCCTTCGGTTAATTGAATTTTACCACCTGTAAGCTCCTTTACCTTTTGGGTAATTTCGTAGCCATACATTTTGTCGTTATCCGACAATAACTTTAAAACAATGGTTTTTAAAGTTCCTTTTATGAGTTCTGATGAATACATAACGCAAATATATACTTTATATTTTATATACATAAGAAAATTAGGTATATTTTACTAAACGATTGATTTTGAGATTTATTGTTTTTTTCAGTTCATTGGTTTATTAGTTGAAGAGTTTATTAGTTGCGCTAATTACTATTCACTATTTACTTATCATTTCGCTGTATTTTCTCTTTCATCTTTTTTCTTTCATCTTATCCGTAAATTGAGCTTTTTCAATGCCTTTCCCTATATTTGCACCCTATTTTTAACCCTTTATGATTAAAATAACACTTCCTGATGGCTCAGTTAGAGAGTATGCTAAAGGAACTACCTCATTAGAAGTTGCCAAATCCATTTCTGAAGGATTAGCCCGCAACGTATTATCAGCTAAAGTAAATGGCGAAGTAATAGACGCTACACGCCCTATCAATCAGGATTCTACGCTTCAGTTGTTAACTTGGAATGATGAAGATGGTAAACGCACCATGTGGCACAGCTCTGCTCACTTGTTTGCCGAAGCTGTTGAAGCTTTGTATCCAGGTGTTAAATTTGGAATTGGACCCGCAATTGAAAATGGTTTCTATTACGATATTGATTTAGGTGGAAGGGTTTTATCGAGCGAAGATTTACCAAATATTGAAGCTAAAATGATAGAGTTGGCTAAAAAGAGCAGCCAGTATATCCGTAAAGAAGTTAGCAAAGCAGATGCTTTAAAATATTTTACCGAGAAAAACGACGAGTATAAATTAGAATTAATCAATGATTTAGCTGATGGAAGTATTACTTTTTATCAGCAAGGCGATTTTATTGATTTATGTCGTGGTCCGCATATACCGGATACAAGCCCCATTAAAGCTATAAAACTATTAAGCTTGGCGGGTGCTTACTGGCGTGGTGATGAAACCCGCAAACAGTTAACTCGTGTTTATGGAATTACTTTTCCAAAGCAAAAAGAATTAACCGATTATTTAACTTTATTAGAAGAAGCCAAAAAACGCGATCATCGTAAATTAGGTAAAGAGTTAGAACTTTTTACTTTCTCTGAAAAAGTAGGGATGGGCTTACCCCTATGGTTACCAAAAGGCGCGTCGTTAAGAGAACGTTTAGTTCAATTTATGACCAAGGCCCAGCAAAGTGCGGGTTACGATCAGGTGGTTACACCTCATATTGGGCATAAAAATCTTTATGTTACTTCTGGTCACTACGAAAAATATGGGAAAGATTCATTTCAACCCATTTCAACCCCGCAAGAAGGGGAAGAATTCTTTTTAAAACCAATGAATTGTCCGCACCATTGTGAGATTTACAACAGTAAACCACGCTCTTACAAGGACTTACCAGTTCGTTTAGCCGAGTTTGGCACTGTATACCGCTACGAGCAAAGTGGCGAATTACATGGTTTAACGCGTGTAAGAGGCTTTACTCAGGATGATGCTCACTTGTTTTGTCGCCCTGATCAGGTAAAAGAAGAGTTTTGTAAGGTAATTGATTTAGTGTTATATGTGTTTAAAGCCCTTAGTTTTGAGCATTATACCGCTCAAATCTCCTTAAGAGACCCAGAAAATAAAACAAAATACATCGGTACCGACGAAAATTGGACAAAAGCCGAACAAGCAATCATAGAAGCAGCACAGGAAAAAGGCTTAAGAACGGTTGTAGAATACGGCGAAGCAGCTTTTTATGGCCCTAAACTGGATTTTATGGTTAAAGATGCATTGGGAAGAAAATGGCAATTGGGAACCATTCAGGTTGATTATAATTTACCAGAGCGTTTTGAGCTGGAATATACTGGTGCCGACAATAAAAAACACCGTCCGGTAATGATTCACCGGGCTCCATTTGGTTCCTTGGAACGATTTGTAGCCGTGTTAATTGAACATTGCGGAGGTAATTTCCCATTATGGTTAACCCCTGATCAGTGTAGCATTTTACCGGTAAGCGAGAAGTACCACGATTATGCACAAAAAGTTTCAGAATTGTTAAAAAATTACGATATTCGCAGCCTTATTGACGAACGAAATGAGAAGATTGGCCGCAAAATTCGTGATGCGGAGGTTAACAAAGTTCCGTATATGTTGATAATAGGGGAGAAAGAAGAAACCGAAAACACAGTTTCTGTTAGAAAACACGGAACCGGTGATTTGGGAACTTTTTCGTTAGAGGGGTTTGCCGATATTATTAATAACGAAATAAAAAAACAGTTTAATTAAATTTTAAAAACGCTTGCAAGAAAACAAACCAAAACCAACAGGAGGAACAGGTGCACCAACAAATACAGGTGCTCCGGGACAACGACCACCATATCAGGGAGGAGCTCCAGGATCAAGACCACCTTATCAAGGTCGCCCGGGTTTCCAACCAAAAAAGAATGAACCTCAGCATAACATCAATGAGATGATTACCGCTCGTGAAGTTCGTTTAACTGGGGAAGGGATAGAACAAGGGGTGTATTCTTTAAAGGATGCTCTTAGGATTGCTGAAGAACAAGAGATGGATTTAGTAGAGATTGTTCCAAATGCAACTCCGCCGGTTTGTAGAGTAATTGATTATAAAAAGTTTCTTTATGAGCAAAAGAAAAAGCTTAAAGAAATAAAATCTAATCAAAAGCAAGTAGTTGTAAAAGAAATTAGGTTCGGACCCAATACGGATGAGCACGATTTTAAATTTAAATTAAATCACGCCGTTAAGTTTTTGGAAGAGGGAGCAAAAGTTAGAGCATATGTGTTTTTTAAAGGAAGATCTATTGTGTATAAAGAACAAGGAGAGATTTTACTTTTAAAATTTGCACAAGAGTTAGAACAACACGCTAAAGTAGAACAGTTACCAAAATTAGATGGTAAAAAAATGATTCTATTATTAGCACCAAAAAAGAAATAATAAACAACAAATAAAAACAAACAGTACATGCCTAAGGTAAAAACAAATTCCAGTGCTAAGAAAAGATTTTCTTTCACCGGAACAGGGAAAGTGAAAAGAAAGCATGCATTTAAGAATCACATCTTAACTAAAAAAACAAAGAAGCGTAAAGCTCGTTTAGTTAAAATGGCAATTGTTACAGATGCAGATATGTCTAACGTAAAGCGTATGCTTTGGTTATAAACTTTCCTCAAGGTTTAATTAATTAATGTTTAACCCGGTAACAAGCAGAATAAGTCTCTAAAAAGTAGAGCGCTTTTTATCAAAAAAATTAGAAAAAAATGCCACGTAGTGTCAACCATGTAGCCTCAAGGGCTAAAAGAAAGAAAATTTTAAGTAGAACCAAAGGTTACTTTGGATCAAGAAAAAATGTTTGGACCGTTGCCAAGAACACTTGGGAAAAAGGTCAACAATATGCATTCCGCGATCGTCGTGCTAAGAAACGTGATTTCCGTGCTTTATGGATTCAGCGTATTAATGCTGGTGTTAGAGAGCATGGCATGAGTTACTCCGAATTTATGGGTAAAGTTCATGCTAAAGGATTGGAGATTAACCGTAAAGTTTTAGCCGATTTAGCTATGAATAATCCTGATGCTTTTAAAGCAATCGTTGAGAGTGTAAAATAAATTATTAATCTTGTTGTTTATTTAACCCTGACCGAAAGTGTCAGGGTTTTTTATTTCAAGGGGTTTGATCTTAATTATTTACCAATAAGTTTCTTAATTTCATTTAGTTTAAATAAGGCTTCAACGGGTGTTAACGAATTAATATCTATGTTTATTAATTCGTTTTTTATTTGCGATAGAACCGGATCATCAAGTTGAAAAAACGAAAGTTGAAATTCATCTGCTTTTGGTGTTTTAGCGTTTATCGTTTTTTTAAATTTAGTCTCTTCTACGCTGGCATCATTTCTTTCATGCATGGTTTCCAGTTCTGCTAACAGGGTTTCAGCTCTTTCTATAACCCGCTTTGGCATTCCGGCCATTCGTGCTACGTGTATACCAAAACTATGCTCGCTGCCTCCCGGAACAAGTTTACGTGTAAAAATAATCTTATTGCCTATTTCCTTAACCGATACATTATAATTTTTTATTCTTTCAAATCTTTTAGCCATGTCATTAAGTTCGTGATAATGCGTAGCGAAAAGAGTTTTAGCTTTCGCGGCAGTATTTTCATGAATAAATTCTGTTATGGCCCATGCAATTGAAATTCCGTCGTATGTGCTAGTGCCCCTGCCGATCTCATCCAACAAAATTAAACTTCTGTCGCTAAGGTTATTTAAAATACTTGCTGTTTCATTCATCTCCACCATAAAGGTAGACTCGCCCGAGGATATGTTATCAGAAGCACCAACGCGTGTAAAAATTTTATCTACTAATCCAATTTCGGCATAAGCTGCCGGAACAAAAGATCCAATTTGAGCTAATAGTACAATAAGTGCCGTTTGTCTTAATAATGCTGATTTACCCGACATGTTTGGTCCAGTAATTACAATAATTTGCTGTTCATCAGTGTTTAGTTGAACATCGTTAGTAATGTAAACTTCACCAACCGGTAATTGTTTTTCAATAACCGGATGTCGGCCATCTTTAATGAGCAGAGTTTTGCTTTCATTAACAACCGGCATAACATAATTATTTTCGCGTGCAGCCTGAGCAAAAGAAAGTAAACAATCCAATTTAGATATTACGCCCGAGTTAATTTGGATAGGGGCTATAAAATCAATTAGAGAAAGAAGTAACTCATTAAAAAGGCGTTGTTCTATACTTAGTATTTTTCCTTCGGCACCCAGTATTTTTTCTTCGTATTGTTTTAACTCCTCCGTTATATATCGTTCGGCATTAGTTAGCGTTTGTTTTCTGATCCAATCGCTCGGAACCTTTTCTTTGTGGGTATTAGTTACTTCAAGGTAATACCCGAAAACGTTATTAAATGAAATTTTTAAAGAAAGGATGCCTGTTCTTTCAACCTCGCGTTGTTGCATTTGCAGGAGATAATCTTTTCCATTAAAGGCAATATTCCTAAGTTCGTCCAATTCGTTATTTATACCACTTGCAATTACACCACCTTTATTTATTTGCCAGGGAGCATCGGACATTAATTCGTTTTCAATTCTTTCGCGAATTGAGTTACAGATATTAATTTGATCTGCTAAATAATTTAATTGTGCTAAATCGCTTTTCGAACAAATTTCTTTAATTGGGATTAAAGCTTGTAACGATTTTTTAAGTTGGTTAATATCTCTAGGATTAGCGCGCGATACAGCTACTTTGGAAATAAGCCGCTCTAAATCACCTACCTGTTTACATAGTTCCTGAAGGTGAAGGGCAATTTCACTATTTTGATAGAAATAGTTTACGATAAACTGACGTTCTTTTATGGGTTCTAAGTGTTTAAGAGGTAGAGCCAGCCAACGTTTCATTAAACGAGAGCCTGGTGGTGTAACGGTTTTGTCTATAACATCAATAAGGGTAGTGGCGTTTTCGTTAACAGATCCGGCCAATTCCAGATTACGGATAGTAAATCGATCCAGCCAAACATAACGGTCTTCCTCTATGCGTGATATGCTTGTAATATGAGAAATGGTATTATGTTCAGTTTCTTTTAAATATTGAAGTGCTGCGCCTGCTGCTATTATTCCATTTAGCTGATCTTCAATCCCGAAACCTTTAAGCGATTTGGTATTAAACTGACGAGTTAACAATTCGTAAGCAAATTCGCTGGTATAAGCCCAATCTTCGAGTGTGTTGGTATAAAATTGATCTCCAAAGAAATTATTAAAGCTTTGCTTCTTATTTCGTTGATATATAATTTCACTTGGTTTAAAATTCTGAAGTAATTTTTCGATATAATCGTTATTTCCTTGTGCGCAAAGAAACTCCCCTGTACTAATGTCCAAAAAGGCAATACCGCTATTTTTTTCATCCAGGTGAACGGCGGCCAGGTAGTTGTTAAAGCGATGGTCTAGTATTTTATCGTTTAAGGCTACACCGGGTGTTACCACTTCAGTAACTCCTCTTTTTACGATAGTCTTGGTCATTTTGGGGTCTTCTAACTGATCGCAGATAGCAACCCGATGGCCCGCACGAACAAGTTTGGGTAAATAGGAGTCGAGTGAATGATGAGGAAAACCTGCTAGTTCCATTTCGGATGCTGCACCATTTGCACGTTTGGTTAAAACAATACCCAAAATCTGCGATGCTTTTACAGCATCTTGTCCGAATGTTTCATAAAAATCACCCACTCTAAATAACAATAAAGCATCGGGGTAGCGTGCTTTAATTGTGTTGTATTGCTTCATTAAAGGGGTTTCTTTTGCCTCTTTTGCCTCTAATTTTCCCATACCCTAAAGTTATGCAACCCCTTGTAAAATGCCCAATTTTAACTCTATTTACTTGCTAACATTTGTGTAAAACTCTACCCAATTCGACAATTAGATTTGTATTTTTGTTGTATGCAACAAAAGCGTATTATAGCCTTGTTAGGCTCTACCGGTTCAATTGGAACACAGGCTCTGGATGTTATAAGGGCTAATCCGGATAAATTTGAAGTGGAGGTTTTATCTGCCAATACCAACGCCGATTTATTAATTAAGCAAGCACTGGAGTTTGATCCAAATGCAATAGTTATTGCTGATGAAAGTAAGTATGGGTATGTAAAAGACGCTTTGAGTAAAACAGATATTAAAGTTTATACCGGAACACAGGCATTGGCGGATGTAATGACCATGGATCCTATAGATGTGGTCTTAACCGCCTGGGTTGGATATGCTGGATTGGCCCCAACCATTGCGGCCATAAAAGCTAAAAAAACAATTGCGCTTGCAAACAAAGAAACTTTAGTGGTTGCGGGCGAGTTAGTAACAGCATTGGCAAAAGAGTACGGTGTAAATATTTATCCGGTTGACAGCGAACATTCAGCTATTTTTCAGTGTTTGGCAGGTGAATTCCATAATCCAATAGAAAAAATAATCTTAACTGCGAGTGGAGGTCCTTTTAGAGGTCGCAACAGTGAGTATTTGCAGAACGTTACTAAAGAACAGGCGCTTAAACATCCTAATTGGGATATGGGAGCCAAAATTACCATTGATTCTGCAAGTTTGATGAATAAGGGGCTTGAGGTGATAGAGGCAAAGTGGTTATTTGGGTTAAAGCCCGAACAAATTGAAGTGATTGTGCATCCTCAAAGCATTATTCATTCTATTGTGCAGTTTGAAGACGGAAGTATGAAGGCCCAAATGGGCCTACCGGATATGAAATTACCCATCCAATATGCTATTGGTTATCCTCATCGAATTAAGTCAGATTTTCCAAGGTTTGATTTCATAAAATATCCTCAATTAACCTTTGAACAGCCTGATATTAAAACATTCAGAAATTTGGGTTTTGCTTTTGAAGCGCTCAATAAAGAAGGAAATATGGCCTGTGTTGTTAATGCAGCTAATGAAGTAGCTGTAGAAGCTTTTTTAAAGGATAAGATTAAGTTTCTTCAAATGAGTGATGTAATTGAAGAATGCGTGAATTCTATTTCCTTTCTTAAAAATCCAAGCTATAACGACTATGTGGAAACCGATAAATTAACCCGTATAAAAGCGTGGGAAAAAGTTGAAATTTTATAGTTTAGCCTTGCGCATTAAGCGCTACTATTGAAATAGTATTAAAGGGCTTTTACTCTAAACTCTTAACTTTTATTTTACTTCTAAGTCTGTATTACTCCAACATTGTAAGCTTTAGTTATCGGAGCATGATTGGCAGCTTCAATTCCCATCGATATCCACTTGCGGGTATCTAACGGATTGATTATGGCGTCCATCCACAAGCGCGCAGCCGCGTAATATGGGGTTGTTTGATTATCGTAACGATCTTTTATTTTATTAAATAATTCGGTTTCGCGCTCCGGAGTAATTTCTTCTCCTTTTGATTTTAAAGAGGCTACTTCAATTTGTACCAAAACTTTTGCGGCTTGAGCTCCGCCCATTACAGCCATTTGTGCTGTAGGCCATCCGGCAATAAGTCTTGGGTCGTAGGCCTTACCGCACATAGCGTAATTTCCGGCTCCGTATGAATTACCCATAACAATTGTAAACTTTGGTACTACAGAGTTACTCATAGCGTTTACGAGTTTAGCACCATCTTTAATAATTCCTCCGTGTTCGCTGCGAGAGCCTACCATAAAACCAGTAACATCTTGTAAAAATACCAATGGAATTTTACGTTGGTTGCAGTTCATGATAAAGCGAGCAGCCTTATCGGCACTGTCGCTGTAAATAACACCGCCAAACTGCATTTCTCCTTTTTTACTTTTTACAACTTTTCGCTGATTAGCCACAATACCAATGGCCCAACCATCTATACGGGCTATCCCACAAACGATAGTTTGACCATAACCTTCTTTATATTCGTCAAATTCAGAATTATCCACTAATCGGGCGATGATTTCTTTTACATCGTATCCTTTTTCGCGATTATAAATTCCTAAAATTTCTTTAGGATCTTTTGCCGGTAATGAAGCTTCGGAGCGGTTAAATCCAGTTTTTTCAAAGCTTCCCATTTTATCAAAAATATTCTTGATTTTATCCAGAGCTTCTTTATCGTCTTTACATTTATTATCTGTAACTCCTGATATTTCGCATTGTGTAGTAGCACCGCCTAAGGTTTCGTTGTCTATATTCTCACCTATAGCTGCTTTAACTAAATAGGAGCCAGCTAAAAATATAGAGCCGGTTTTATCTACAATCATGGCTTCATCACTCATAATAGGAAGATATGCGCCACCAGCAACGCAGCTTCCCATAATGGCTGCAATCTGCACAATTCCCATACTGCTCATAATAGCATTGTTTCTAAATATTCTTCCGAAATGCTCTTTGTCAGGAAAAATCTCATCCTGCATAGGTAAATAAACACCGGCGCTATCCACCAAATAAACAATAGGTAACTTATTCTCGATGGAAATTTCCTGGGCTCTTAAATTCTTTTTACCGGTAATCGGAAACCACGCTCCGGCTTTTACTGTAGCATCGTTAGCTACCACTATACACTGTTTGCCTTTTATGTAACCAATTACAATTACAACACCGCCGGCAGGACAACCACCGTGTTCTTTATACATATCATCTCCGGCAAAAGCTCCAATTTCGAGTTGAGGCTTATTTTTATCGAGTAAATATTCAATTCGTTCGCGGGCTGTCATTTTGCCTTCGCTATGAAGTTTTTCTATACGTTTCTGACCACCTCCTAATGCAACTTTTTCAAATCTTTTTTCCATGGCCGATATAAGCAGGCGCATGTTATCTTCATTTTTATTAAATTCTAAATCCATAACTTTATTTTATCCCGCAAATATATCTATTTAAGCCTTTCGGGAGTGCTTTTTTAATCGATTTTAAGCCTTTGTTGTTTAATAAATTTCAGATAAATAGCAACCCATCAATTAACATTAAATGGCGTAGGTCTAACTAATTTCAGCCGTATATAATTGTATATTTGAGCCATATTTTTAAAGCGTATGAAAAAAAATACCAAAGGAATAATTGTGGTACTTGTACTAACTGTTGTTGCCGCTTTCTTAATTTATAAGCAAAGAAAATCAACTATAAAAGAGGAGCTACGCGATTTTGCTGTTAAAGATACAGCTAAAATAGATAAGCTTTTTTTGGCTGATAAGAAAGGAAATAAATCCTTGTTAGAAAGACGAGGTCCTGCGCATTGGGTTGTTAATGGAAAACTAAAAGCTCGCCAGGATGCCATCAATACTCTGCTTACGACTATATCCAATTTATCTATTAAGTATCCTTTAGCCAAAGCGGCATTTAATAACATTTTAAAGCAGATGGCTGCTATTTCGGTAAAAGTAGAAATTTACCAAGAGGGTGATTTGGAAAAAGTATATTATGTGGGCGGCCAGGATATGGATGGTACCGGTACTTATATGATGATAGAAAATTCATCTACGCCATTTATAATGGAAATCCCCGGATTTCAGGGGTATTTAACTCCACGTTATATTTCAGATCCGATAGACTGGCGCGATAAACATATTTTTAATTTTAGAGGAAATGAAATTGAAGAACTTAAGATGGTTTACAATGTTTTGCCAGAAGCTTCTTTTCAAATAAAACTCAATAAAGATTATTCCGTAAATTTTAAGCCTTTAAACATTTCGCCCGTTTCCTTTGATACAGCTACTGTTAAAGAATACCTTACTGTATTTACCAATGTGGTATACGACACTTATGTAAAGGAGTTAAAAAAGACAACGGTAGATTCCATTAAAAAAACCAAGCCTTTTCATGAAATATATTTAAAAACTAAAACGGGGCAACAATATGCTATTAAAACCTTTCCGGTTAAGGCCAAGGAGGGAGCAACCGATAAAGACGGAAATCCCCTGGCTTTTGATCTCGATTTTATGTATGCGTCTTTAAACGATACTGATTTTGTTTATGTTCAATATTATACATTCGATCAGATCTTAAAGCCGGTGCAATATTTTAAAGTAGGGGGAGATGTGATGTTAAAAAGTCAATA
>JBIICS010000061.1:0-16155 GCA_044238735.1 Bacteroidia bacterium | reverse complement strand
ATAAAACTACCCAATTAGCTCTGGATGGAGCAATAGAATACCTGGGAGAACATAATGTGGTGGATTTAGATTTAAGAATGACCGCAGAAGATTTTGCCTATTACTCTCAATTAATGCCCGCATGCTATTATCGTTTAGGTACCGGAAACAATCAAAAAGGTATTACCTCTAATGTTCACACTGCTACATTTGATATAGATGAAAAGGCTCTAGAGGTTGGAAGCGGATTAATGGCTTACCTGGCTATTAAGCAATTAATGTAAAAATTTCTATTAAAACGTAAAGAAATTAACAACCTGTATTTAGTTATTCGAAACTAATCAAAACCTGATTCTTTTCAACTGCCTGTGCCTTGTTTACATTAATTTTTTTGATTTTAACATCAGCCGGGCATTTCAAAATGTTTTCCATTTTCATGGCCTCCAATACTAATAGCGGATCTCCTTTTTTAATCTCGTCCCCTTCTTTAACACGAATATCCAAAACCAAACCAGGCATTGGGGCCTTTAGCTCATTTACTTTTGCTGAGTTTAAATTTTCCAACCCCAAACTTTTTAATAAGGCATCAAACTTATCTTTTACGCTAACTTGGTATTTATTACCGTTTATTTTTATTGTTGCTACTTTTTCTGCTTCATCAACTTTTACCAACTCTACATTGTATGATTTATGGTTAAGTAAAGCATGCCATGAATTCTCTTTCTCTTTGGTAATATCTATCGATAATTTATTTCCGTTGATAGTAATTTCATTATTATCAATATCAACTTTGTATTGGTTGTTATTTACGTTAGCGGTATAAGTATTGGCCATTTTATAACTTAATTTAAGATTACTAAATTAGGGTATTTCGTATAAATAATAGCATTCAAAAAAAAATTGGCTCAAAATAATGGGGGTTGAGCAACTACACTGCATTGGAATTGCTGTTTAAAGTATCTTAATATTTTGTTTTGTACTTCTTTTAAATCAATTTTCTGCCCTATTTCTTTTTCCAAGCTGGTAACATCCTTATCCTTTATTCCGCAAGGTATAATATGAGCAAAATAGTTTAAATCGGCATTTACGTTAAAAGCAAATCCATGCATGGTAACCCATCGGCTGCATCTAACACCCATAGCGCATATTTTTCGAGCTTTATCGGGATTTTCAGGTTCAATCCAAACACCAGTATAACCTGGAAACCGATCGCCTTTTAAACCATAATCAGAAAGCGTTAAAATTATAACTTCCTCTAAAAAGCGAAGGTATTTGTGAATATCGGTAAAGAAATTGTCTAGATCCAGTAAAGGATAACCAACAATTTGTCCGGGACCGTGATAAGTTATATCTCCACCGCGGTTAATTTTATAGTAAACGGCGTTTTTCTCTTTCAACTCCTCCTTGTTTAGGAGGAGATACTCTTCGTGTCCGCTTTTACCCAGAGTGTATACATGGGGATGCTCGCAAAAGAGAACATAGTTGGACGTTTTAATTTCAGATTTTTCGCGTTGTAAAAGTTTTTGATCAATAATATGTGCGAAAAGTTTTTCCTGGTAATCCCAGGCCTCTTTATAGTCGATTAAACCCAGGTTTTGAAATATAACCTCCTGGTTTTTCAAATTAGTAGGCCCTTATATTTTTGCCTTCCATATAATTTATAAAGGCTTTGTTAACTACTTTATTTCCGCCCGGTGTGGGATAATCACCGGTAAAATACCAGTCGCCTAGATTTTTAGGACAAGCTTCATTAAGCCCCTCAACACTTTGGTAAATAATTTCAACTTCGGCGTTGAGAGAATCTGGGCGCAGGAGTAAACTGATTTTTGTACTTAACTGTTGAGCGGTAAAAGGTTCGTAAATTTCTTTTACAACATTTACAATTTCTTCTTTAGGAAGCTTATCTTGTTCCAAAGCCTTGGTGTAAATTTCTTTTAGCAAGGATTCTTTACCTCCTTCTTTTAAAAGTGCAATGGCCGCCTGGAAAGCAATAAAATCGCCGATTTTAGCCATGTCTATTCCATAGCAATCCGGATATCTGATTTGTGGAGCAGAAGATACTATAACAATTTTCTTTGGACCCAATCGATCAAAAATTCTGAGTATACTCTGTTTTAACGTGGTGCCCCTTACTATCGAATCGTCTAAAACCACCAAATTATCAACGTTAGGAACTACAGTATTGTACGTAATATCATAAACATGAGAAACCATTTCATCCCTTCCCGAATCTGCAGTAATAAAAGTGCGCATTTTAGCATCTTTTATGGCAATTTTTTCAAAGCGAGGTTGTGTACTTATAATTTCTCTTATTTGGTTCTCGTTTGGGTTGATTAGATTTTTTATTTTAGAAATCTTCTCTTCGTTATGAAACTTTTCGATACCCGCCATCATTCCATAAAAAGCAACTTCAGCGGTATTGGGGATATAAGAAAAAACAGTATTTTTTATATCGTAGTTAACGCTTTTTAAGACTGCCGGAACCAGTTTTTGGCCCAGAGCTTTTCTTTCTTGATAAATCTCACCATCGTTGCCCCGAGAAAAATATATTCTTTCGAACGAGCAACTTTTAATGTTCTTAGGATTTCGAACAGGAACTTCGCTTATGATTCCGTTCTTCTTAACAATAAACGCATGGCCGGGTTTTACCTCTTTAACCTCTTTAAATTTAACATTAAAAGCGGTTTGAATTACAGATCGTTCAGAAGCAACAACAGCCACCTCATCATCATGATAGTAATATGCAGGTCTGATACCCCAGGGATCTCGTGTAACAAAGGCATCGCCATTTCCAATTAAACCAACCATTGCATATCCACCGTCCCATTTCTTACTGGCATCGGTTAAAACTTTTTGCAGATCAAGTTCTTGCTCTATTAATGAGGAAATTTCAATATTTTCTAATCCCTTTTCCTTAAAAGATTTGAATAATCGCTCTACTTCTTTATCTAAAAAATGGCCAATACGCTCCATAACAGTAATAGTATCCGCCTTTTGCTTAGGATGTTGACCTAATTCGACCAGTTTATGAAAAAGTTCGTCAACATTAGTGAGGTTAAAATTTCCGGCAACCACTAGGTTTCTGGTTTTCCAATTATTTTGACGAAGAAAAGGGTGGCAATTTTCTATGCTATTTCCACCATAAGTTCCATAGCGGAGGTGCCCCAACAAAAGTTCGCCGGTAAAGGGGGCATTCCATTTTACCCATTGCGCATCCGTTTTTTTATCCGGATTATTTTTAAAAATATCTTCTAAACGATTATTAATTCGGCTAAAAATATCTTTAACCGGCGAAACCTCGTTAGAACGGTATCTGCTAATGTAGCGCATGCCCGGTTGAGGATCGAGTTTTATAGTTGCAACACCCGCCCCATCCTGGCCACGGTTAAATTGCTTTTCCATTAATATATTAAGCTTATTTAAACCATATAAGGAAGTACCATATTTATTCTGATAAAAATCCAGCGGTTTAAGTAATCGAATAAGGGCAATTCCGCACTCGTGTTTAATGGCGTCGCTCATAGTAGAAATTAGAGCACTAAGTTAAGCATTACATCATAATTAAAAAAAAAACGCCTCAGAGTTTTTAGTTATTATTTAAATACTAAGCCAATTAAGATATTTAAACTTAAATCTATTTCATTTTCTTTCAATCCAGCGCTTTTTATTTCACGATTTAAGGTGTATTTTCGTAGCGCTTAAAATTTAAATACTACTAATCATTAACTAATAACAATTTAAAAATGGCTTTTGAATTACCAAAATTAAACTACGCTTACAATGCGTTAGAACCCCACATTGATGCTCGCACCATGGAGATCCATCACACCAAGCATCATCAAGCTTATATTACAAATTTAAACAATGCTATTGCAGGTTCTGAAACTGAAAAATTAAGCATTGAAGAAATTTGTAAAAACATTTCTAAGTATCCAATGGTGGTGCGTAATAATGGCGGCGGCCACTATAATCACGACTTATTTTGGAAAGTACTAGGACCCAACGGGGGTTCTCCCTCAGGCGAACTTAGCAGTGCAATTAATGCTGCTTTTGGGTCTTTTGATAAATTAAAAGAGGAATTTAATAAAGCAGGCGCCACGCGTTTTGGTAGCGGTTGGGCCTGGTTAATTGTTCACGATAGAAAGTTAGTTGTGACCTCAACCCCAAATCAGGATAATCCTTTAATGGATATTGCTGATGTAAAGGGAACTCCTATTTTAGGTTTAGATGTTTGGGAACATGCCTATTATTTACATTATCAAAACCGCCGACCGGATTATATTTCAGCTTTTTGGAATGTAATAAATTGGAACGAAGTAAATGCCCGCTTTGAAGCAGCTATAAAATAACGATAATTTATATTTTTATAAAAAAGCCCATTACATTTTAATAATGTAATGGGTTTTTTTATTTTAATTCCAATAAAAATTGCATGGTATCAATACCATCGGCATAATCGTTTAATAAAGGAGTTTGGCTGTTACCAAAAGCCAGAGAATTTTTAAACCAGGCACCTTTACTTACTATACATTGCAAGTTGTCTTGTTCCCTATTCAATTTTTCTTCCAATTCGTTTATATCGGAATAGTACTCAAAGTGCAATACACTAACGGGAGTGGCAATACTTAAACCCTCTTTTACAATTAAAAAATTATTGTCTAAAAATTTTTCATTGTTTAATAAAAAAACCGCTCGGTTATAATCATAATTGTTACCGTACTTTTTATTATTAACCACTTCGCCAAATTGGACAATACTCTCAAAAAACAAATTAAAATTGTAGTTAAACGGAACATATAATTTTGAAACGCTTCTACAACCCAAGCCAAAATAAGTAAATATATCGCTGCCTAATGCCTGCAAGTCGCTTGCGTCTTCTGTACCCTTTAATACGGCTACAGAATGACGGTTTTTTCTAATTATGTTTGGATATTTTCCAAAATAATATTGAAAATATCGTGCACTGTTATTACTCCCGGTGGCTATTACTGCATCAATTCCTTTTAGTCGGGCATCACTAACTTTAATAAAATTATGTATAGCCGGATTTTGTTTTACTAAATAATCCAATACGTATCGAGGTAAAATCTCATCATCCGATGAAAGTTTGACGACTGCTGT
This sequence comes from Bacteroidia bacterium, assembly GCA_044238735.1. Lineage (GTDB taxonomy): Bacteria > Bacteroidota > Bacteroidia > UBA4408 > UBA4408 > JBIICS01. The sequence continues at coordinate 11,055 of JBIICS010000061.1, read as the reverse complement.
ATGTCCGCTCATTAAAACGCAGAACAAATCATTAAAACCCACAAGAGGAATATTTCCCGCCATTATAATACCAATATTTAAAGGAGATCTAGATTGAATATCATATCTTGATATCCATTGCCCTATAGATTCTGGGTTTAACTGGCGAGCAATTTGATCTAACATATTTAGGGCATTATCCCTAGTAAACCAACCATTTTTAATGTATGCAAGATTAAGAGTACTGTTTAACTCATTAAATTCATCCTTGTTAATGCCCTCGTTATTTAACTTGATAAACGTTGCAAGATGTTGCCCAAGCTTAATAAAAACATCTATCCTTTGGTTTAAATCCATAACATTATTATTTGTTATATTTGCAGTATAAAATTAACAACTAAAACGATACTATTATGGCAATAATGATAACCGACGAATGTATTAATTGTGGAGCCTGCGAACCAGAGTGCCCCAATAATGCAATTTACGAAGGCGGACAAGAATGGCGTTTTGCTGATGGCACAAACTTAAAAGGAAATGTTACCCCAAAATACCATGCTCCGGTTGATGCGGGTTCGCCTCAAACTCCCGTAAAGATGGACACCTATTACATAGTTACCGATAAATGTACCGAATGTGTGGGTTTTCATGATGAACCTCAATGCGCTGCCGTTTGTCCGGTTGACTGCTGTGTTGATGATCCGGATTACCGAGAAAGCAATGAGCTATTATTAGAGAAGAAATCGATGATGCACGGTTAATACTAAACCACTTTAACTAAAAATCCGTAATTAAAGCAATTTTATTACGGATTTTTAGTTTATATTGAAATATGAAACAACTATCCGCTTGTTTGCTTATCCTTGTTAACTTGATTGCTGCCGCTCAAAACCTGAGTGTTATTCAGCAAGAGTTAATTCCATTAGGAAACGATATGCTAAAAGGAAAAACACTGGCAGACCGGGAAGAAGCGGCTACCCAGTTTAAATCTAAATTTAAAAAAGCCCTCGAACAGAATAATTCCTACAAATTTAATTTTGATTCTTTGGAAAATGTAAGCAAAGCGTTTTCGGAAGATGGAAAATTAAAAGTTTATACGTGGTTAATGCCTTTGGGCGACGGCACTTTTAGATACTTTGGATATGTTCAAACTAATATGGATAAAAATAATTTTATACAAGTTTTTGAACTTAGTGACCCCGCTTATGACGAGATTAAACCAGACAGAAGCCGGTTGGAACAAAAAAGATGGAGCATGCAGCAATACAATTATCGCAATTGGGTTGGATGCCTTTACTACAAATGCATAACCACAAAATATAAGAAGAAAACATACTATACCCTTCTGGGCTGGGAAGGATACAATAACCTGGCTACCCGAAAAATAATTGAACCCTTATTAGCCTCTAGCAACGGTGATTTAAAGTTTGGCGACTCCCGTTTTAAAGATGAAAACCGCGGACAAAGACGGGTAATTTTCGAGTATGCCGAACAAGCCTCCATGTCGCTTAAATATTATCCCGAAAATCTGGAAATTATTTTTGATCATCTCTCTCCTCCCGAACCTCAGTTAAAAGGACAATATCAGTTTTATGGGCCAGATTTTACATACGATGCATACTATTTTGAAAAAGGAAAATGGATATATAAAAAAGAAGTTACGCCACGAAATCTTAAAGATCAGGAAAAAACAACTCCAAAAATGGAGAAAATAAGCGATGATAAAATGTATAAACCGAAAAAATAAATTAGTTTAGTAAATACTCACAACCATTCGTAACCATATAAACCTTATCAACTAAAGAACTTCAACTTTTTAAACCTTAAATCGAAATGAAAACATATCTAATCATAGCTTTTATTTTTCAATTTCTCTCGTCAGGTATAGCGCAAACCTCCTCTCCTATTCAATTAAGCAAAGACGAAACAGCCCTTTACGATTTAATAATGAAATACAGGAAAAGTAAAAATTTACCTGTTATTCCCCTTTCCAAATCCTTAACTTATGTAGCGTACCAACATGTAGACGATATAACAAAATATCCACCAGATTTAAATAAAGGATGTAATCCACATAGCTGGTCAGACAAAGGTAAATGGAGTGCGTGCTGTTATACAAACGACCATTCGCAATCTAAATGCATGTGGAATAAACCACGCGAACTTACTTCATATAAAGATAATGGATATGAGATTTTACACTATTCAACACAGTTAAGTCCAAACGAATCTTTAGAAGCTTGGAAGAAAAGCCAGGGTCACCATCAAGTTATCATAAATGATGGAATTTGGAAAAAAGCCGAATGGAAGGCAATTGGTATTTGCATGAAAAATGGCTATGCCTGTGTATGGTTCGGGAAGTCTGAAGATACTGATAAGTAATAAGTGGATTTTCTATTTAAAGCAAAACTACCCAATTAAAAAATATTCGTTAAAGTTACCCTATTCGACTTAAAAAATGATAACGCTAATTTGTAACAAAACCCATTCGATTGGGATAATCAGTAATAATTGCGTTAACACCAAGCTATAACAATCTCAGTGCTTCTGCAGTATCATTAACTGTCCATGGAATAATTTCCATACCCATTAAATGACAGCTATCTACCACAGATTTATTAACCATTTTATAATAAGGGCTAAAAATATTAGGTATTAAACCCGCTTTCTTAAGATGAGCGATCAAACTCAAATCATTTTCAACCAATAATGATAATTTAACAAATGGATTTATTTTTTTGTAAGCTTTTAAAATTTCAGGATCAAAAGATTGAATAATCGTTCTGCTATATATTCCTGAACCTTTTAGCACATTGTGTACCAACATACAAAACAGCTTTGGTTCTGGCTGACTATACTTATATTTATTCGGTTCACTTTTTAACTCAATATTAAACTTTGGCGGTTTAATGTTTTGGCGTTTGCAAAATCTTTCAACACTATCAATTACTTCGATTAGAAGAGGCTTATATACTTTTATTTTTTGCTGTTCAGGAAATCGAGGATGCTCTTTCATACCACAATCTGATTTTCTTATTTCCGAATAATTAAGATTATATAGATTTAAATCAGAATCTCCATCACAAATTTCGGGATTATAAAACGGTTCGTGAGAAACAAATACTTGATTATCCTTACTAACACAAACATCCATTTCCAGAACATCTACCCCAAATTTTAAGGCATTTATAAAAGCCGGCAATGAGTTTTCAGGATATAAACCACGGCAACCACGATGCCCATGCAATTCAGTAAGTTTTAATTCGTAAGGTGTCGGAATTTTCTTTTCATTTGGTTTACAGGAAATAAAAGTGATTAAAAAAATAATCGCGAAATATAAAGAACGCATAATATTTATTTTAATGAACAACCGGCCTCTACAAAACACCGTTTAACATCCGGATTATCCAGCACCTGAATAGTTATGTAAGGCTGACCAATAACTTCACAAAATTTTGCCGGATAATGTTCCTTGGCAATTTTTGCAGCCTGAGCAAATGGTTTAGAATTAATTTTTTCGGGTAATTGAGCACAATAACTCATGTAAGCAATTACCAAATTTTGATTAGGAACTTCATTTGTGTTTAAAATAAACGGTTCTAAAATGGAAGTAGCAAATTTAAAATCATTAAATCGGGCGAGAGCATACGATAATTTAAGAGAGTTCTCCCAACTACCCTCTTTAAAATTGTAAAAACTTTTAATTTTATCTGTACATTGTTGAATAACGGTTTGATTGTTAGGCATAGTGTCATAAGCCTCCATAAATTTAAACTGCAACTCTGCATTTAAGGCATCTACCCATTTTTTATTAATCGCCGACTTATACAATCCATCCACATCCGACTGTAATTGATCAAAAAAGTTTTTTTCAGCTTTTAATTCACCCCATTTTAAATTACATAAAACATAATTAAATTTTACTGTTGCATTAGAGGGATCTAAAGTTCTTAAATCATTAAAAGCATTTAGTTCTTTATCCGATAATTTCTTTCCGTCTTTAATGTAGTTATATACAATTTTATTATTAATTAAACCCGAGTTTTGTGTTTCGTTAGGCAACTCAACATAATCTAATACCGATGCCGGATATTTATTTTCTCTAACCGCCTCCTCTAAAAAATACTGTATTTTATAGGCTGTTTTTAATTCATTTTTTTTAATTGCTTTATTCAACAGCGCAAGTGAATATTTTTGTTCCTTATTACCTTTTATATCGTATGTAATATCCAGAATTACTTGAGCAAAACGTTGTTTAGATAAATAAGGCTCTAAACTATCCTGCAGGGATTTATTTTCATTAATAATTTTAATTGCCTTTTGCTTAGGCATTTCGGTTAAATAATTAAATGGAGTTCCATCCATTTCAAGTCGGAATAAATCCCACGAATCGTTTGTTTTTACATTGGCTGTAATATCGTTTTTATGCATCTGCTTAAAAGTATTAATTATACTTTCTCCACGCCTACGTTGCAAATTAGCGTTAGATACGGAATCCCCTTCAATAGAAGCATAAGCAAAAATATATACCCCCTCTATAATAAAATCGGGTTCCTTCAAAGCATCCAGTATAGGTTTAATATCGGCCTCTTTATAATCCGATTTATTTTTTTCGAATGGTACAATAAAATTTAAAATGGTGGATTCAGCAGTGGGCTTGAATTTTGGTTTTAGATAGGCATCGCTATCAGGAATTAAAAGTAAATCAAGTTTATTATTACTTACCTGTTCGCCCTGCTCTATATATGATTTGGTAAGCGTTTTACACACTTTACCTTCTTGCAAAATCATTAAATTAACTTCAAAATCTCTGTTCATTTTCTTTGGAATTTTTCCAAGAACAACATCCAGATAAAGAACCTTCCCTTTCTTTTCGGAAATGGCTCTGTTTTTGGCTAAAATTTTATCCGTGTACATAGGTTTTTTTACCATCACCCCTTTATTTATCAAATTGAAGTCTATAACATTGTATTCCGGACTTTCATATTGGGCTTTCTGAACAATATCAATGGCGAAACCATCTTTTGGTTTCTTAAGAATTTTTTTAATCTCCTTTAAATTAGGGTATATCAAAATAATTTCCCCTTTTTCGTTCACATTTAAACCGTCCACCAACATATGCCAATCTTTAAACTTGTCGCAGTTTTTACATTCCTTTAAAGGATCATCGGGGGCTTTCACCTTTTTATATTTTTTGGTATAGGGCACCTTTAAGGTATTTCGTTTAGCAGCACCCGTATTAAAGGATGTATAATCGCCCAATACCACCGAAAGAAATGCCTTTTTTCCTCCTTTTTCAAGCTTACAACTAATACCAACAAAAATATATTTACCATTTAAACACAAGGGCCTTTCCTTTTTTCCCTCTTTCCATTTATTTAAAACAATTTCTATTACCGAATTGGTGCTCATTTCCTGAGAACCCTGGGCAATGGCCATTGTATAAATGATCTCATCTACTTTTCGTGTACCACCATAATGTATGGAACGATCGCCAACTGTTTTATATTTTTTATTGGATTCCTCGTTTTGCAGTTTGTTTTCTATGGCCATAAATGCGGCATGATGTTCGGCAGTAGCATATAAAACAGGATTAGTTTCTAAAGTATCCAAACCTTCGTTTTTACGCCAAATATTTAGGGCTTTTAGTAAATAATTTTCAAAATTTAGAGGGGTAAAACCCGCCGAAGAATCTGCAATTGTATTGGCGGCAAAACCTGTATTTATGATTAGAGTGAATCCTAAAATAAAAAAAAAGCGCATTCCCTTTGTTTTTGCTAATATAAGCCTGTAAAATGTTAAGTAAAATGATAAATTTGTTTTATAAAACCAAGTTAAAATTATCCAAAACAGATTTTATATACCAAAGTATAAATATATCTGTTTAAATTCTTTAATATGAAAAAAATATTAGTTGCAAATAGAGGAGAAATTGCCTTAAGAGTAATGAAATCGTGTAAAGAAATGGGCATTAAAACCGTAGCGGTATACTCGGAAGCCGATCGAAACTCACCGCATGTTAAATATGCAGATGAAGCAGTTTGCGTTGGGCCTCCCGCCTCTTCCCAATCTTACCTCCAAATGGATCGTTTAATTGATGTATGTAAGCAGTTAAATGTAGATGGAATTCATCCGGGATATGGTTTTTTATCTGAAAATTCAGACTTTGCTCATAAAGTAAAGGCGGCAGGTATAACGTTTATCGGACCATCACCGGAGGCCATGGATATTATGGGAGATAAACTCTCGGCAAAAGCAGCTGTAGAAAAATACAATATTCCAATGGTTCCGGGCAGTAAAGGAGCCATATCCTCGGTAGAAGAAGGAAAAGAGATTGCTTTACGTACCGGGTTTCCTTTATTAATAAAAGCCAGCGCCGGTGGTGGTGGTAAAGGAATGCGAATTGTGGAGCGCATTGAAGATTTTGAAGAACAGATGAAATTGGCTGTAAGCGAGGCCACATCTGCTTTTGGTGATGGGTCTGTTTTTATTGAAAAATATGTAGCAGGACCAAGACACATAGAAATACAAGTATTAGGAGATACCCACGGCCATATTGTTCACTTATTTGAGAGGGAGTGCTCGGTACAACGCCGACATCAAAAAGTAATTGAAGAAGCGCCTTCGGCTGTTTTAACACCCGAAATTCGTAAAGCGATGGGCGAGTGTGCTGTTAATGTTGCAAAAGCTTGTAATTATGTGGGCGCTGGTACTGTAGAATTTCTATTAGATGAAAATAAAAACTTTTACTTTTTAGAAATGAATACCCGCCTGCAGGTAGAACATCCTGTAACCGAAATGATAACAGGTGTTGATCTGGTAAAAGAACAAATTAAAGTTGCACGTGGTGAAAAATTAAGTTTTAATCAGGATGATCTTAAAATTAATGGACATGCAATGGAAGTTAGGGTTTATGCAGAGGATCCTTTAAACAATTTTTTGCCCGATATAGGTAAATTGGAAACATACAAAACACCAAAAGGTCCGGGAGTAAGGGTTGATGATGGTTTTGAAGAAGGAATGGATATACCCATTTATTACGATCCTATGATTGCTAAACTAATTACCCATGCCAAAACTCGCACCGAATCGATAGATAGAATGGTAAGGGCTATAGACGACTATAAAATAACAGGCGTTGAAACCACTCTAGGGTTTTGTAAATTCGTTATGCTTCACGAAGCATTTACTTCCGGAAACTTTGACACCCACTTCATTAAAAAATATTACACTCCGGATGTTTTAAACAAAACCAATAAAGATGAAGAACTTGTAGCAGCGCTTTTTGCAGCTCATTTTTTTAATAAAAGAAACCTTAACAATAAAAACAGCGTACAAAGCGTTAATAAGACTAAAACCAAATGGAAAGCCAACAGAATTTAGTTTGGCACGCCTATTGAATTAGTTAAATTAAACTAAAAAATGAAACCGCTATTAGCCTCAACATTACTTATTTTGAAATTTAGCTTTGCTTTTGCTCAAAATCAGCATACCGGAACTACCGGTGGTAAATTGTTGTATCATGACATTTCCAGAGAGGAAGCGGGCATTCAATCTTACGCCACAATTGTAGGAAACGACACATTACCTATTGTATACTTAAAAGCGGCTTTTGTGGTGGACAACCGCAAATTTAAAAATCCAATTGCCGAATGGAAACATCAACGCCTTGTCCGCAATGTAAAAAAAGCCTACCCGTATGCTAAAATAGCCGGTAAAAAAATTAAAGAATACAACAAACTCATTGTATCTACCAAAAGTGAATACGAAAAAAATCGTTTGCTTAAAGAATGTGAAAGAAAATTAATAGCAGAATTTGAGAGCGATATTAAAAACCTAACTTATTCTCAAGGCCAAATCTTATTAAAATTAATTGACCGAGAAAGTGGGAAAACTTCCTACGAAATATTAAAACAGTTTAGAGGAAGTACAACGGCCTTTATGTGGCAATCGGTGGCGCGCTTATTTGGTAATAATCTTAAGTCGGAATACGATCCTGAAAAAGATGACAAACAAATAGAAAGCATTGTTTGCCTTCTTGAAAATGGTCTCTTATAAAATCATTGCTCCTCCAATTATATCTATACTATTTAAATAGTTCCCTTTAGCCATCAAAGATGGGCTGTGAATTTAACCAGCATCCGTTTTGCAATTGGTAAAAAAGTTTCGGCTATTGGAAAAGAGTATTCGCTTTCAATTAAATAGGTAGCAGGATTGGGAAGTTGATTCCGCTCTTTTAATAAATCAGTCTTAATTGACTGAAAAGTGGAGCTAAATCCTAAATCGTATTCTTTAATAAAAGTAGTATTAATCGCCCTGTATTTTTCGTCGGGCTGATCAAAAATGGTGATATGATACTGATAAACCTGTGTTTTAGGAGCATCTGAGTAATGCAAAAACATATAGCCTTCATCATTTTGCAGAGAGATTATACCCAGTGGTTCAATGTGAATTTGCTTTTCTATAAATTCATAAATTTTTTTTCCTTCTTCCAGGTATTTTTTAAACTGAGGAATAGAATAATCAATTATTTCCTCCAGTTCTTTCAATAAACCAACATTTCTTTCAATTTCATCGTATATAAACTTTAACCGGTTTAAATCAATTTTTTTTATGCTTCGATTAAAACGATGATTTAATTGTTCCGAATTTTCTTTAATTAAAATAACATTCCTGTAATGCTCCACTAAATCACTTAAAGCCGGATAAAGCTTTTGCAATTCAAAATCATGTTCAACCGACTTGAGATAGGCCAATAACACATACTTCTTATATTCAAAATCTAAGTTGTGTTCTGTTAACCAGTTTTTGTTAAGTGGTTTCATATTAGTTAGTATTATTTTATTCTCTACTATTAAAACGCAAATGTTGATAAAAATGTTACCCCATTTTTAATAAAGTTTTTTAACAACGTATTTTTAAAAAAGTAAAATCTTAATCTGATGAGAAAATACATCTATATATCGCTTATAACAGCAGCAGCCTTAACTTCTTGCGTTCCCTCCAAGCAATATGAAGAAATGAAAGGCAAATACCGTAAATGCGATGAGGAGAACACCACGCTGCGCAGCGAAAATCAAAATTTAACGACCTTAAAAACCGAACAGGAAACTAAAATTAATGATCTGGAAAGGAGAATTAAAGCCTTAAGCGCAGATACAACCGTGCAAGGTAACTCCATAAGACAAATGACCAAAAATTATGATAAACTTAACGAAACCTATGATTTGCTTTTAAGTAAAAACAAAGAATTACTGGCTGGCAATGTAGAAGAAAATAAAAAACTGATTGGTAGTTTACAATCAACCCAAGAACAACTTCAACGCAAGGAAGATGAATTAAAAAAGCTTGCTGATGAATTAGAAGCCCGTAAAAAGAATCTCGATGCCTTAAAGGTTGATTTAGATTTCAGCAAACAGGAATTGCAAAAACGCGAAGCCCGTTTAGCAGAATTAGAAAACATATTAAAACAAAAAGACCAGGCTGTATTGGATTTAAAACGCAAGGTGCAGGACGCATTATTAGGTTTTGAAAATAAGGGTTTAACCATCACTCAAAAAAATGGTAAAATTTATGTTTCGCTTGATGAAAGTTTATTGTTTGCTTCAGGATCTATTAAAGTAGAAGAAAAAGGTGTTGAAGCCTTGAAAAAACTGGCAAAGGTATTAGAACAAAGCAATGATATTAACGTTTTGGTTGAAGGCCATACAGACGATGTACCCATGACGGGTAAAGGAGAAATAAAAGATAACTGGGATTTAAGCGTAATGAGAGCAACCGCTATTGTTAAAATAATTACCAGCAATTCCAAAACTGATCCAACCCGTTTAACTGCTGCCGGAAGAGGAGAATACTTCCCGATTGACAATGCTAAAACACCCGAAGCCCGCAAAAAGAACAGAAGAACGGAGATTATTTTAACTCCTAAGTTGGATGAATTACTTAAAGTTTTAGAAACCAACTAATAAATATTAACCTTTATAGCAAGGCCGCCTGAAAATCAGGCGGCTTTTTTATTTATTAAAAACTCCTTATTTAAGCATTTTAATTAACTGATTATCTATAACATGCGCTTTTTGATATTTAAATTATTATTTTTTTGATATTATCTATTGCTTTTTATAAATTAATTTGATTGATTTGTAATCATAATAATGATCTAATAATAATCTAAAAAATAATTTAATTATGAATCAGTTAATTTCAAAAATTGAAAATTCAATGCCATATATGGTATTGGGCTTTTATGCAGAGTATTTAAATGCCTGGGTTAGAAGTTTTGAATCTACCTCCAGTTATAATGCATCTAAAAGGAGTCCGAAAAATCAAGTTAGGATATTACACAGTGTAAAAGCCTAAAAATTGGATACCAATCGTTCTATTCTGCATCTGGATTTAGACACTTTTTTTGTGTCGGTAGAACGATTATTGGATTCATCGTTAAACGGTAAACCTGTTATAATTGGTGGCACTAGCGATCGCGGGGTGGTTTCGACCTGCAGTTATGAAGCCCGGAAATTTGGAGTTCATTCGGCAATGCCGATGGTAACGGCCCGAAGACTTTGTCCGCATGCCATTTACATTAAAGGTAATTATAAAGAATACAGCAAATATTCCAACCTGGTTACCGAAATAATTGCCAGCAAAGCTCCTTTATTTGAAAAGGCCTCTATTGACGAGCACTATTTAGACTTAACCGGAATGGATCGTTTCTTTGGGACTTTAAAATGGGCGAAAGAGCTTAGGCAAAATATTATCAAAGAAAGTGGTTTACCAATTTCGTTTGGTTTATCCATAAACAAAAGCATAGCCAAAATAGCAACCGACGAGAGTAAACCAAACGGGGAGCTGGAAGTAAAAGCATCGGAGATTAGAAGTTTTTTAAATCCATTATCTATTAAAAAATTGCCCATGGTTGGGCCTAAAACATTTAATTTATTAAGTTCTATGGGAATACATACTGTACAAAATTTCGTAAACACCTCTCCCGAAATGATTAACAGATTACTGGGAGAACATGGTAATTATTTAAGAAAAGTTGCTTTAGGTGAGGAAAACTCTCCTGTAATTACGGAA
>JBIICS010000182.1:0-4801 GCA_044238735.1 Bacteroidia bacterium | reverse complement strand
GGTTTGCAAATATCTGAGGTTCTTGCAACGATGGGCCCATCCTGCCTTTTAAATATGAATTTGCAATTCCTTTATATAGATAAGTTCTGCCTGTTATTAAAATAAAAACATTTAGACCCAAAATTAAAAGCAACAGAAACCAGCCAATTAATTTTAAAATTTTTTTCATTAAAAATCGGTATTAAGAGAGATATAAAATACGCGCTTAAGAATCAGGCCATCCTGAACACCATGCGCCCAATCCAGGCGAACAAAATATCCCAATACCTTACTCCTTATCCCCCAACCGTAACCGCCAATAAGTGGGTTAAGCTGATTTTTGAGCGTAATTTCAATAGGACTATTAGGTGAAGCGATTACTGTTGTAAACAAAGAATTCTCTTCGGAAAACGGGTTTGGGCCAGTCCATGCAGTGCCTAAATCACCAAAACCAATTATCTGAAAATTATTAAGAAACTCGCTTCGCAGCGGGCGGGAGGAGAGATAGCGGAATAACGGCATTCTTAATTCACTATTTACCACCGCAAAGCTATTACCGTTTCGGGCATTTTGGATAAAGCCCCTCATGTTAGTTGCAAGCGTTTGAAAAACATATTGGTCTGCATTCTTAATTTCCACATCCTGTTTAAAACGGGGTAAAATCCAATTATCTACACCCCCCATATAATAAATTAGTTTTTTATTGCCCAAAGAGGTAGACGCTGCTACTCTATTTGCCCATATAAATTCTCTATAAATCTTTTTATAATAGCGCGCATCTCCACCCAAAACTATAGTATTATTTTGCCGAACATTTACCTGATTATAATATTCCGCAAACACTTTAGCTTTAAACCCTGTAGGAAGATTAAGACCAAGCGATAACGAATTATCAAAAGTTAAGTCGGTTTTTAAACCTATCCAGTAATTATAAACATTAGGCCTTGCAAGGGCAATTGCATCACTAGACAGATAAGTTATTCTATCGTTTCTACCGGAAATAGCGCCCCTCCAAGCTAAAACTTCATTAAATGGATATTTAACAATATACTTAATTTCGTGTGTGTAGGTTTTTACCCATGGAGAACTAATATTATCGCTGGAGGCATTATTTAAACCTCTACGGTGCAAAACAAGTTGTTTATCCCATCGCTTACTTAAGTCTTCAACGCTTAATAAAAATTCGTTGCTTCTTAAATCGGTAGATAACCTAAAGCCACCCGAAATTCTGTAATCCTCAAACAAATCACTGCTTCCGATTTTAATTAACCCATTAAATCCTGGATTGTAATATACAGGGCCGCCTCCGTTAAACAATTGATAGTTGGCATTTAAGAAAGAATTATCTAATTGTGATACCAAGTAATCTATCGTAAAGAAACGATTATAATTGCGCGTTTTAGGCATTTTAAATTCTTTAGACTTAGGCTTTTCAGTATCGGCAATTATCAAGGATGAATCTGCTGGAGGAACAGAAGGAATAGAAGGAGTTTTAGGAACATTTATAATTCCAGATTGGTTTGTATTAGCCGGAACTTCATTTTCAAAAACATAATTATTAATATCTATTGCCTTTGTTTTACTTTTTTCAACTTCTTCTTTACCAAATACGGATACTTTGTTAAATGTACGGGCAGAATCCTGTTTAGGTTGAGCAGAAGGCTGAGATTTAAACTCCGGATCTTGAGTTTTTAACCCTTTGCTCTCTTTATTCTCATCAGTCTTTACTTCGGGAAACTCCGAAATAGTTAACGTTTTGCTAATATCCCTGTAGGGAGTATTTTTTAGGCTTGTTTTTATAAGAGACGAATAAGGAATTTTATCGTACTTAAGTAGCCGATATTTACCTTCACTTAACTGTATTTCGGAAATATAATTGCTGCCGGATGAGATCTGTTCATCCAGAATATTTCGGGCATTATTAGTAACCGAAAAGGACTTCATGGTATAATTATAATGTTCGGAAGTATCGATATAAGCCAGAACACTGTCGAACTCACCTACAAAACGATTTACAATACCATTTTGATCGGACAAAAAGCTTAAATGTTCGCTATCGTAGGCATGAGGAGAAGTTTCATTAATAAATTCGGTTGAGGACAGTTTTCTTAGAATAGGCGAGCGTTTTAAATAATTGTAAGAATATAAATCCAGGAAAGGAGAAACGGGCTTTACATCGTCTACAAATTTTATGGTATCATTTGATCGGTTAGAAGAAAAAATAATTTCATTTGTTCCTTTAAAAAAACAAGGATAAAGATCGTCGTATACATCTTTAGTAATTTGCTCCGGACTATTACTTGCTACGTTAAATACATAAATATCACTAAATCCGTTTTGAACTGCACTCATTACAAACTTCTTTCCATCAGGAGCGTATTGATAGCTTATTATCTTTTCGAAGTTAAGAATAGGTCTTTTTTCCAATTTTTTATCTTCAAGCGAATAGTAGTGCATCCAAATTTGACCTTGTTCTTCGGTAATGAATGTAAACATATCCCCCTTTGGATGCCAATTAATAAGAGGATACGAGTAATCAGTTATACGATTTAATTTATGTTCGCGCTTGTAAATTCGTTTTCTTTTATTTGAATTTAAATCATGTAAATAAACTTTATATTGGCCCATATTATTAGTAGCGTAAATAGCATAGGTTGCATCGGTATTAATTTTAAACTGGGTAAATGTATTTTTTCGCGTTTGTTTTTTGTTTAAGATATTTAATTTGTAGTCGGGTAGGTTTCGGCCAATATCGCTGCTATAAAATTTATTAGCGTAAAACAACTTCCACTCTTTCATTAAGTTTTTTAGAGAAATTCCGAGCACAAACAAGAAACCACTTTCAATATTACGGCTAATACGGGTCATGTATAATATATTAGGAATAACGTTCTTTCCATAAGTTTCTGCAATGTAATTCCAAACAGAATGTCCGGCATTAACAGCATTTCTACCGCTTAAGCGATGAAGTTCGTTGTAGCTATTGGACTTAAGACCGTCTTTTATAAAATTTTCTATTTCGGGATTCCATGAAGTTGAATAATAAGATGCAAAACCTTTACTAAACCAATCGGGAACGGTTAGTAAAGTAGAGTTTCTGATTACATCCTTCCAGTTTCCCCCATACATCATCTGATTAAAAGCTACCTCCGCCAAAGCCGCTTTTAATTGTTTAGTGAATTTATCATGATCACCTTCAAAATAAAGGATGAGTTTGCTACCCACTATACGTGTGGTACCACCAATATTGGTAGATGATTCGGCACCGGTAAGGCCTAAATTACTTTGTTTAAAATCGCTTTGCTTGTTATAAATTATAAATTGTAATTGATCTTCAATCTGAAAATCAAGCGTTAATTCAAGATTCTCAAGATACTGTTCGGCTATTTGAGCAGTATATAAGGCCAGATTCTTGCCGCCTAAATAAAAATATATATCATAACGCTGGTATTTATAATGACTCCATACCTCACGATCATATTGGATTCTGTTCTTTCCAAACTCTAATTGAGAACCATAATAAAATTGCGCATTAATATTCTTAGTAAAAACTAAAACAAAAAGCACAAAAAAAGAGGCCTTTAAAAAAAAATTATCCCAAATTTGCATTATCGCTAATTTAACAATAAACAATTGATTTGACTTTATGTTTTTTGTCGCATAAGTCTCTAATAATCATATTAATATGGAAATAAAAAGCTTTGCCTTTGGGCCATTTGCAGAGAACACCTATGTTTTGTTCGATTCTACAAAAGAATGTATAATTATAGACCCGGGATGTGCCAACAAACAGGAGGAAGAGGAACTTGAAAATTTTATTACCCAATTGGCTTTAAGACCTGTTCGCTTGCTAAACACCCATACCCATATCGATCATATTTTAGGGAATAAATTTGTAAGCGATAAGTACAAACTGGGGCTGGAGTTTTGCGAAGATGATATGCCTACTTTTAAGCTGGCCAAGGTTTCTGCTGATATGTGGGGCATTAATTACAACCCTTCACCCGATCCGGCTAGTTTTATTAAAGAGGGCGATAAAATCCTTTTTGGTAATTGTGAACTAGATGTGATTTTAACACCAGGCCATAGCCCTGGTAGCATCTGTTTTATTAATCACGCCACACAAGACGCCATAGTGGGAGATGTATTGTTTAACGGTAGCATTGGCAGAACCGATTTACCCGGAGGAAATTTTGATACATTAATTAACAGCATTAAATCTAAATTACTGCTTTTACCCCATCATTATGATGTTTATTCTGGGCACGGGCCCAAAACCACTATTGGCTATGAGCGGCAGCATAATCCGTTTTTAGATTAAAAATTTGTAAAGACAGAATTATTATTATTTTTGCACTGCGTTCGATACCTATTAACTGTTTTTTTAACAGAATACATAAGGGGAATTAGCTCAGCTGGCTAGAGCGCTTGCATGGCATGCAAGAGGTCATCGGTTCGACTCCGTTATTCTCCACCACTAAAATCAAGGCCTCCAGAAATGGGGGCTTTTTTAGTTTTAGCACTTGATCAATATTTACCCATAGTACGCACTAAGCTGAAGCGTTGCAAGTGGGCGGAGCTTAGGGTTTAGTTAAAAGTTTTTAACGTTATTGAACCCTTCTATACACACTCCATCTGCAAAAGCATTCATTTAGATTCCGACCTATGCCGGAATGAAAAGAAGGGGAGAAAGGTTGATGCAGCATCAGGCTTTGTTTACTATCCAAACGCATGGAGATTGAGCAGTGCTAGTAAATAAGAAAAGTATGAGTATTAATTTAAATTATACAATCGCCCTAAGCCCCACCGCATAGGGCTTGGG
>JBIICS010000058.1:0-16224 GCA_044238735.1 Bacteroidia bacterium | reverse complement strand
CCTATCAGTTAAAGTTTAAGCAGGTAACCAAAGATCTTTTAAATCCAAAATGGCTTCACAATGAGTATGTATTTGCTTTTCTGGAAACAAAGGATGGATTGTGGTTAGGGACCAGTGGAGGAACTTTTTATTTTTATAATAACAAAACTCGCCTGTATGAAAAATTTTCGGATGAATTTGCAGATGATAACCGAACTACTTGTATTATTGAGGCCGGTAAAAATAAGATATGGATTGCTAACGGTTCAAAAAGCAAAGGAAAACTAATCTTATATGATTATAAAAACAAAAACCGAAAAACTTATGTTGCAAAACCCGGCGATAATGCCTATTTAAACCACCAACGAGTTAAAGCATTAGTTGCTGATACCCTTAAAAATGAATTATGGATTGCAACAGGAGGAGGAGGCGTTAATGTGTTAAATACCCAAACAGGAAAGTTTAAGTATTATTTACGCTCCGAAAATTGCAGAAATTGTATTGCGGGAAATGATGTAAATGACGTTTTTAAGGATTCTTATGGAGATTTTTGGTTTGCTACAACTGATGGACTCAGTCACTTAAATTCTAAATCGAATAATTTTGTTAATTATAAATTTAATCCGGCTGATAGTAATTCATTGTCTAATAATTACGTGCTTAGCGTTAATGAAGATTCCAAACACCGCATTTGGGTTTCTACCAGCTACGGATTAAATCTTTTCGATAAGTCAAAAAATTGTTTCAGAACTTTCACTAAAAAAGATGGATTACCTGATAATTTTATTTATGGTACATTGGAGGACAAACAAGGAAATTTATGGTTAAGTACTAATAACGGTATTTGCCGTTTTAATAGCGATTTGGGATTAATCAGGAATTTTGATGTATCGGATGGCTTACAAAGTAAAGAATTTAATACCCGTGCTTTTCATTTGGGAAAATCGGGTAAGATGTATTTTGGGGGTATAAATGGTTACAACAGTTTTTATCCTTCACAAATTAACGACAACCCTAAAGTAGCCAACGTACTAATTACAGGATTTAAAGTTTTTGGAGTTGAAACGAAACTGGACACACCTATTACTTACAAGAAGGTAATTGAACTCGATTATGACCAAAATTTTTTAAGTTTTGATTTTACCAGTGTAGATTATTTAATACCGGAGAAAAATCTTTATGCCTTTAAAATGGAAGGTTTAAATGATGATTGGATTAACCTGGGTAACGAACACAACGCAACCTTTACTAATTTATACCCGGGAACTTATACCCTTAAGGTTAAGGCAACCAATAATGATGGGGTATGGAATGATAAAGGTGTAAGTATTCAAATCGTTATAAAGCCTCCTTTTTGGTTAACTAAAGCTTTTTATATCACAGTTTTAATCATGTTGATATCAGCTATTATTATTTTTGTTAAATGGCGCGAAGGAAAAATTAGAAAAGAAAAGAGTGAACTTGAAATTAAAATTAGAGAGCGCACATTTGATTTAGTTAAAGAGCGTGATAAAATTATAAATCTTAATTCGGAATTATCCATAAGAACAGAGGAAGTTGAATCACAAAAAAAACTGGTGGAGCGAAAAAATAGGGAGATGCTGGATAGTATAGAATATGCTGTGCGAATTCAAAAAGCGTTATTACCATCAAGCGATTTTATTTCCAATCAGGTTGATAGTTCATTCATTTATTTTAAACCTAAAGATATTGTAAGTGGTGACTTTTACTGGTCTTCTTTGGCCCATATTAATAAAGAGCCGATTTTTTATTTATTAACCGGCGATTGTACCGGACATGGGGTTCCGGGGGCATTTATGAGCTTGTTAAATATTTCATATATAAATGAAGCCGTTTCCGAAAAAAATCTTTTTGATACGGGTTTAATTCTTGATTTTATTAGAGCTCAGTTAATAAAGAATCTCTCTAGAACTGATAAAAACATTACTTCTGTGGATGGAATGGACTGTGCCTTTTTTAGCATTAACAAATATAACTTGGTAATGAATTATTCTTCTGCAAATAATCCCGTTTGGATTGTAAGGGAATATGACAGAACAGAAAGTAATCATGAAATTAAAAACATGGTGGTATTAAATAAACACATTGCCCGAAATGGTAAATATTATGTGTTGTTTGAGGGTATAATTGACAAAATGCCGGTGGGGAAGATAACGGATGATATTTCTTCCTTTAATTCTTATAATGTTCAACTGCAAAAAGGCGATTCACTTTATACCTTTACGGATGGAATACCCGATCAGTTTGGAGGACCAAGAGGTAAAAAATTTAAATACCGCCAGATGGAAGAAATGATTATAGAAAACTCCTACCAACCCATGAACTTACAAATGGAAATTTATAAAGAGCGGATAGAATCGTGGATGGGGAGTTATCAGCAACTGGATGATATTTTATTTATTGGAATCAAAATATAAAAACTAATTTTGAATATGGTTTTGAATGCTTTTTTATTATTTCTGAACTCTCTGGGTGGGGGTGAGTTAATGTTAATATTGTTAGTGGTTCTCCTTTTTTTTGGTGCCAACAAAATACCCGAGTTAGCCAGAGGCCTTGGTAAAGGAATTCGTGAATTTAAAGATGCGGCAGATGGAATTCAACGCGAAATACAAAAAACAGCCGATCCAATAAAAGAGGATTTAGATATCAGAAAAACGCTCGATCAAATTGAGGAAGACGATTTAACAAATGCCAAACCACTAAATTCTTCCAACCCAACTGCTGAAGTTAAAAACAATTAGCGCATTTAATCTTTAACCCTGTTAAAGGCCATCGCCTTAACCATCCAGTCCGGTAAATATGATTTCGGGTTTCTGTTCTTTAAATTTAAATACCAGCCAATCTTCTTTACCACCGGAACTTTATGGGTTTCAACAAATTCTATTAATGCTCCATCTGGATCTTCTATATAGGTGAAGTGGCCCGCTGCTTCGCCCATATCAAACGATTTAGAACTATCTACTGTAAACGGATACCCGCCTTTTTCACAGGCTTCTTTCAGGGCATCCATATTTCTTATATCAAAGCATAGATGAATAAATCCCCAATCGCCCCAGTAACGACCTTCAAAAATCTTTTTCGGACTGTATTCAATTGCTTGTATAAGCTCAATTTCTCCGTCGCCTAAAAGTTTAGCAAAAGGCCCTTTGCGCTTTACCGAATTTGCCAACAATACTCGCCTTACTCTTTTTTTTCCTTCGTTTAAGCAATAAAAATCTTCAAAGCTTTCTGTTTTGTCATACACAACCTGATCAAATCCTAAAATATTTTGATAAAGTGGTAATGATTTATCCATATTACTTACGCCTATTATTGCACCATATATGCCTCCGGTTAATGCCGGTTGTTTACTAAACCAATTGTCTGATTCTACTATTTGAAAAATATTATCATATAAATCTTTTACAAAAAAATGTTTTTTTCCATTGGGCCCTTTGTGAGGAACAGATAAAACATTCAAGTTTTTATTTTTCATTTCCTGAAAGCAGGCATCTACATTTCTGCATTTAATTTTAGTAACATAGAGTCCCAAATCTCCAAATTGTACTTCAAATGAAGGCCTTTCAGTCTTTCTGCTGGTATATTGCCATATTTCAAATCCGCCACCTCCATTCATGTTTACTGCTAATATAGCATGTCTACTCTGTGGCTTGCCACCTGTATAGGGTAACATTAAATTTGCTTCAGCTGCTTCTTCAAATACTTTAATGTCCATCCCAAAATGTTTTCGGTACCAGGTAAATGCTTTATTTACGTCAGGTACTCCAACGCCCATTTGCTGTATTCCAGAAATTACATGCTCACTCATAATGTTATTGTATTTTTTGTTTTCTTAAAATTATATTTAATAGTTGAGGGAAAAATCTTTTTATATATACAGGGATAATCTCTTTACCACCAATTAAAACCTCTTGTTCATCTCTAATAAGAGCTTGTATTATTCGTGATGCACATTTTTCAGCACTTAGGCCTAAATCGGTTGCTGCATCCATCTTTTCATGTTTGCTTCCATCTGCCTTTAAGGCATTTTTAGAAATATTAGTTTTAATTTTTCCTGGACAAATTAAGGTTACTTTGATGTTTTCTTTTTCTACTTCCAGTCTTAATGAATCAAAAAAACCATGAAGGGCGTGTTTAGACGCAGAATAAGCCGTACGTAAATAAAATCCAAATTTTCCAGCTATACTACTTATGGTTATAATATGGCCATTCTGTTGTATAATCATTTGCTTTAAAACAGCCTTGGTTAATGCAATAGTACCAAAATAATTAATCTCAAATAGTTGTTTGTCAATTTCAATTGGAGTTTCTTTAGCCCACGAACGCTGACTAATACCGCCATTATTAATCAGTATATCGATACGGCCAAATTTTTTTAGGACCTCTGTAATCCATTCATCGGCTTTGGAATAATCAGCTAAATCGAGAGGTAGTATTAGTATGTTTTCTTTATTAATATGGGTTTGCTGTGCAACTCTCTCCAACTCCTCTTTTTTTCTGGAAGAAAGTATCAATTTAACCGACGAGTATTTAGCTAATTCCAGGGATAGTGCTTCTCCAATGCCTGAAGAAGCACCCGTAATCCAGATAACGCTATTCGAAATTTTTGTCAACTTTACTCCTTAATTATTTTAAAATGCTCTTGATGGTCTTGTAAATTTACTTCAAAAATATAGCATCCTTTGTTTAAATTTTTAAGGGAAAGAACTACGTTTTCAGGTCCGATTAGTTCGCTAAATACTAATTGACCATTTAAATTATAAACCTTAATTGTTGTTTTTTCTTTTATTCCTCTAATTTTAATAAAATCTTTTGCTGGATTAGGATATAAAGAATAAATATTAGAATTAAACTCTTCTTTACCAATAAGAAAACTTTCCGGATTAATGAAGTAATTGTTTAAATTAAATTTTAAAAAGAAAATGTGATTGTAGGAAGGGCCAAAATTAGCTGTGTTTCCAATTATGGCCATAGTGGAATCATTTAACGATATAAGTTGGGTTGGCGTATCTTCAAATATGCCACCGTATGTTTTACTGCTTTTAAAACCAAGTCCTTCGCTAAAATGAATGGTATTAATATCATAGTAACCATATCCTCCGTTTCCGTATAATTTAGTTCCACCGGTAATTACTATATCGTTATTAGATAGGGTTACAAAATCTTTCCAATACTCATCGCCATTATTACTGGTGGAATCTAGCCAAATGAGATTGTAATTACTATCCAGCAAGCAGATAAAACCATGAATAAGACTTTGATTACTGCTTTTAATATAACCCAATGCCAATGTTTTGTTGTCCTTAATTAATTTTGCTGAATAAAATTCTGAGTCAAAATTGTGCTGAAAAATAAATGTATCAATTGGATTAAGTGCATCATTGTATTTAACTAGAACGGCTTTTTTAACGTTTTGCATATTGGTAGTAAAACCGCTTAAAGTTATAATTTTATTAGAATAATCTACATAATTAAATTTATCTTCTGTAGAGTCTCCCCAAAATTTAGTACATAATGTATCGCCATTTAAATTTAGCTTTAAAAAGTATGCATCGCCATTGTAATTCTGTTTTTTATAACTCTGTCCTGCAATTAAAATAGTGGTGTCAGGCGCTAAAATAGTTTTACTGATAAAATCCCACGAATCGGTACCTAATTGTTTGTTAAATAGCACGTCTCCCGTTTGGTTAATTTTTATAATATTAATGTTAAAATCTCCGGTAGGATTATCATTTGTAAATCCGGTTAGATAAAAGTTGCTGTCGTTATAGTTTAAAATGTCGCAAGCCTTCTCTATTTTGTTGCTACCGTAATTACGGGCCCATTTTATTTTACCGAGCGAATCGGATTTTAATAAAAAGAAATCGAGGTTACCATTACTGTACCAGCTGCTGCTACCCAATAACAAGAAACCACTGTCTGTTTTGGTTGTACAAACGGATGCTCCATAATTATATCCTGAGTTACCATAGGCATATCCAAACTGCGCATATAAATCAATTTGTAGTATAAATAAAATAAGTATTAATAATCTATGCTTCATTAAAACCAGTATATCCATGTTAAAAATCCTCCAAAAGATCCACTTTTGGCGTAAGATAGAGTTCCTTGAAAATTATTTATACCAATATTAAGTTGTGTAATTTTATTAATTATAATTCTGGAATAAATATTTAAACCGTAGTTATTATATCCACCCTTGGTTAATAATAAACCCAACGAACTTTTGTTATTAAATCGGTATTCGTATGTTAATCGGTATTGTAATTTATAAGCTGCAAAAGTACGGTGTTGTATTCCGATGCCTGCATAGTGTTTTTGCGAGATTTGTAAACCATTCTCAATTAATACATAACCAGGTAAGCTGGTGGAATAAGCGTTTTGTTTTGTATTGTAAAATGTGCTTTTTAAACTATCGCTGCTAAAAGGAGAAATCAAACTGTCTTTTAGTGAATTAATATTGAGGCCTTTATAAATAAATGAGGTATCTACCATCACATTGTAAGACTTATCATTCCATTGAATAAATCCAATATCTCTTAAACTAACATGTAATTGATTTATATAATTTTTGTTAGTAGATAGGGTCCAGTTTTCTTTAAAGTCTATATCCAAGCTAAAGCCTAAACCATTATTTGTGCCGAATTTAGACATAGAGCTGGGTACATGGTTAACTTGATAATTTAAATCTGTATAAATTTCATAACCGGAAGCATCTGTTTCAATACTAAATTGCGGAGCATTAAAAAAAATATTTCGTTGACCGTTTAATAACGAAAGTCCAAATATAAATTTACTTTTAAGGCTATCGTTTGTATCTGAGGCAAATCCAATTCGAACTTGCTGATATTGTAAAACGTTAGCGGTTAAATTACTTAAGTCGGCTTTTTTGCCAACAAATGGGCTATTGCCGTAAAGCACCATGTTTAAAGCGTCTCTGCTAAAACCTGCATGAATATGATTTCGGTCTGAGAAGCTTAACTCCATCCACTTAAAATAATTCTTTAATAATCGTTTGGGTTTAAACTGTATTTTTAATTCTGTATCAAAATCATAACCAATTCGGTTGTATTGTGCGCTCCTTTCCGAAACTTGATTTTTTATATTTTCCTCTAAGTATTTTCCGTTAAAAAGGGTGGTGTATAATTTTGTATTAAAACAATTAGAGGCAATATCTATATTAGTGTTAAGTTGTATTTTAAATTGCTTTTGTTTGTATTTTGTAATTGTAATAAGGCTATCCGAAGCATTTACTTTTACGCCGAATAAAATTGCCAATAATAAGCTGTATAATATCTTTATTTTATTCTCCAAAACGGGTATTAAGTATTACTTGCAGTTTGGTTTTATATTCTATAAAGCACTCTTCGGTTAATATAGTTTTGGAATTAACAGGAGAGTTGGCTCGAGCTAATAGGTATATATTTCCTTTATTTAAAATATTTTTCAAGTCGGTATTTATTACTTTAAAAACTAATTCTTGTTCGCTTGCGTTAATTACATTACCTAAATTATCTGTTGTAGCACTTTTTATTTCTTTTTCGGGCTCAATGGGAGAGGTATTAAAATTACCCAATGAATCCATAGTGTAAAGTAAAACATGAACAGAAAAAGGAAAGTTGTTTTTTAGGGCTATAGAAACTGTTGCCGATTTGGTGCGATCTATACCGGCTATGGTCTTTTTAAATTTAATGGTATCTGCTAAAATTAAATTGTTTAAACTAAAGGTTAAAGGAAGTGTTAAATCCATTTTAGCTTCAAAAGGCTTGTCGAAATAAACAAAATCGTTGCCCCCCGATAAATTACCATAGGGGTTTAATTCAAAGTCAAGGTTATAACCGATGCTGGTTGGTAAATTCTCTATAAAAGCTTTAATATTGGAGTTTGAGGGAGTTAAGGAATAATTTTTTATGAAAGGGACAAGTGGAGGATAAGCACTATTGTTAATTTGAGTGGCCCTGTTAACGGTTATTGTATTATTTATTAATTCCGAATTATTTAAGTTTATTTTTTTGTTAGAATTAGTGTTAAATGAGCTAATTTCTTTGATGTTGAGTTTAATATCTGATCCAATTCGGTTAGTAAGCGAGAGATCTAAACGGGCATCCTCTATTTTAATTAAACCCGATTTTATCTTTTTAAAAATATCCAAATTATTTGTTTCAGGTCCAACAGTACTTTTCAGGTTTCCAAAATAACCCTGCATATATTCCGGAGCCAGGTCTTTAAACTGAGTTTCAAATTTCATAAAATTTGATGGTTCAAATATTACTGGTTGTCCGTTGGGGTCTGTTTGGGCGGTAATCTGATAAAAAATTTCATTAAACGAATTGTTGTTCACTCCTTTCAGGTTTAAAGTATAACCGCTTAAATCAATTTCTTTAGTGTAGTTTACAGGGTTACTGCCGTCTGATTTATCTATCCAATCGCTGAAGCTAAGAACTATCCCGTTTTTACTGGCACCATTCATTTTAAAGTTTAATAGGCTTCTTTCTTTTAGGGTGGTGCTTAATTTGAAAATTATTTTACCTTTTTTTATTACAGCATTGGTAATTTGCGCTCCCGATAGATTAAGTTTGGTTTTCTCTACTTTGTTAAAATAAACGTATCCGGGTTCGAAATATAGGTTTATGGGATATCGGTAAAGCGAATCAATGAGGGTATCTGGAATTTCTATTAGTTTTTCGATATCAACTTTAACCAGATCTTGTTTTAATTTAAGTGAAAGATTACCATTGTTATTAACCAGTATTGAATCTACCAATAGATTACCTAATGTTAGTTTGCCATAGGCTACCGGAAAGCTTAAATCGGTATCCCAGTTAAATTGGTCGAAATCTTTTTTACAGCCCGAAAAAATGACGGCTGAAGTCCATAACCAGACCAGTAAAAAAACTCGTTTTTGGATATTTTTCATCATCCTATTATGCTAAAATAGTTAAATTTGAACATAAAAGGGATTAGAATATACGAATGACCGAGGTTTTAACTAAAAAACATTTTTTTTCGTGGCTTGTAAGTACTGTTTCTATGTTTTTACTGTCAAACCTTTATCATAACATTATTTTAAACGATTTCGACCGTATTTTATATCCTAAACCATTCTTTTATTCTTCTCTTTTAATCGCCTACTCCGGTATTAGTTTAGTTGGAATATTAATATACAGTTTAAACTTTTTTTCAAAACTAGGACCTCATTTTTCAGCTTTTTTAATTGGGTCTATTTTGGGAATTACTACTTATGCAATAACTATTACCATGGGTTTTTCATTTAATAATAGTTTGTCGATGCAACAAAACATGTTGGATGTATTATGGCAGGTTATTGAGCAAGGAATTGGCTTATTAGTGGGCGCAATTTGTTATCAGATTATTGAAAAGGGCGGTTTCTTTATTCATATTTAATGGGAAGGATATTAGCTTTTGATTACGGAACAAAGCGAGTTGGAATAGCCACAACTGATCCGTTACGGATAATTGCTAATGGATTAACAACAGTACATTCTAAAGATATATTTGTTTTTGTTAGCAACTATATTAAAGCTGAAACGGTAGATTTGTTTGTGGTTGGTGAACCCAAACGCTTAAATAATACCCAAACACAAAATACCAAGTACGTAAATATATTTGTTAATCAATTAAAGAAACAATTTCCACTAATTCCTGTTGTTTTTGTGGATGAGCGTTTTACTTCAAAAATGGCGTTTCAAACCATGATTGATGCAGGATTAAAAAAGAAAGACAGAAAAGACAAAGAACTGGTGGATCAAATCAGTGCCACAATTATTTTACAGTCGTACCTAGAGCAAATTAATATTAAATAAAGAATGATTTTACCTATTGTTGCATACGGAGATCCGGTATTAAAGAAAAGAGCAGAAAATATTTCTCCAGATTATCCCGGTCTAAAAAAATTAATAGAGGACATGTTCGAAACTATGTACAACTCTAAAGGGGTTGGATTAGCGGCTCCTCAAATTGGGAAATCCATACGATTATTTATTGTGGATGCTTCGCCGTTTGAAGAGGAAGAACCCGATTTAATCGATTTTGTTCAGGTCTTTATTAACCCGGTAATTATAGAGGAATCCGGTAAGGATTGGGATTTTAGCGAGGGTTGTTTAAGCATCCCTTCTATAAGAGAGGATGTAAATAGAAAAGAACGTCTGGTAATTCAATATCAGGATGAAAATTTTGAAACATGGGAAGAAGAATTTGATGGTATAGCCGCACGTATTATACAACACGAATACGATCACATTGAGGGTAAGTTGTTTGTGGAGAGATTAAATCCACTTCGGAGAAGAATGCTGAAAAATCGTTTGCTCGAAATTTCAAAAGGAAATGTGGATGTTGAATATAAAATGAAATTTTATGTTAAATAAATTAGGTACTGTAATTTTTCTCTCCCTTTTTTTATTTTCATCTTGCTCCGAAAATGAATCTAATCTTAACAACGAAAATCAGAATTCGGGTAAGAATCAAACTTTTAATATACTGGAGCAACAACAGTTAATTTATGACTTTGAACAGAAGCTAAAAAAAGATAATTCTGGTGTTTTTAGTGAAGTGCAGGCCTTGTCTATTTCTAATCTTTACTCCGATTACATTAGAAATTTTCCAAACGATACAACATTTACTCCTCAATATTTATTTAAGCAAGCTCAAATACAAATTACATTAAAGAAGGGTAAAGAGGCAATTTTAAACTTAGATAAGTTAATAACACGATTTCCGGCTAATAAGTACGTGCCCAATGCATACTTTTTAAAAGCTTTTACTTACGATAATGTTTTAAAAGAGTCCGACAATGCAAGCAAGTTTTATAAAGTGTTTATAGAAAAATACCCTCAACATAGTTTGGTTGAATCTGCAAAATCAAGTATAAGTGTAGCCGGAAAATCTGAAGAAGATTTACTTAAGATGATTCATTCAAAGAATAAGTAAAAAAGGATAAGTTAATTCTTTTTTTACATTTTTATAACCAAATTTTTTTCTGACAAATTGTTAATTGCGGTAATTAAACTATTAAAAAATAGTTGCAACACAATTATGTTGCTATAATGTTTTAAGTTTTTTTAATTAGTTGAATAAACTGTCTATAACTTGCAAAAAATGTTTAGTATCATCTGCTAATACTCGCCATACTCGCAACCGCCTAAGCTTCCTTCCAGCTCGTCAATTATTCTAAAATTCCCATCTTCTTTCTTATAAAAAACAAGGCTACCTTCCGCATGTCCACCGCTCCAAAGTTTTGTATGTTTTTTTTCTCCATTCGGATTTTCGTAGTTAATCTTCAGAAGTTTTGATTTCTCGCATCTAAACTTCAGATCAATTTTATAATTCTTATTTTCAGATACCACATTCCAATAAAAAAAGTTATCATCTTCGTGTGTACTAAATTGCTGTTTGGATTTTTTCCAAAATTTAGAAAAATTAAATTCTGTAAATTCTCCGTTATAATAGAACGCTGTTAAAATTCGTTTGGGCAATGAAATGCCAAAAACTTTAGGGCAGCCACCACCTAAATCAAAACTAGCGTCAACAGGCTTACCTGTTTTTTTAGATTTAAAATTATTGCAATTAAGCCAGATCCAAGGGTTAGTGTAATCTTTTCCCCAGTTTTTATCTTGATAACCAAAAGATGTTTCAGGGTTAACAATGTATCGTTGATTGTTAAAGAGTAGTTCTCCACTGAATTTGCTTCTCATGCCTTGAATGTGCCAATACATATGAAATGCACCCAACCAGTTAAATAATTTAGAGCTTCCATAGCCCACATCAAAATATACATCTTTTTCTACGGTTAAATCCCATTTTAGTGAACCCGCATCACTCATAAGTTCCGGAAAAGTATCTCTTTCGTGTTCGCTCACGTGCACTTCTCCAAACAGTTTGTTCTCGTATAGTTCATTCGTTCCAATTTTACAATTTAGTTCTTTATTAGATGCATAAAAATCGCTTATACTATAAAAATTATGCAGTTGTATTTTGTCGTGACCCCAAGTGCCCACTTTAAGCATGGCATAGCAGGGTTTTTCACGTTTGGCTTTACTTTCTTTTTGTTGACCCAAAATAATTTTATCTTTCCACAAGCCGGGATTTATAACATAATATTCAATAAAAAAAGGTTTTAATTCACCTGTTTGAGCATTAGTAGCTACAAACGAATGCCACCACCAATCATACCCATTCTTTGAAGATCTTTTGGTTAATTGATATCTGTTTTTACTCATATAAAATGGTTATTATTTAAGAGTTAAATTTGTGTTTTTGTTTGGAATATAGATGGTCTAATTTAAATTTATAATACGTAGTATAATAAACAAGCTAATTTGGTTATTGATAAACTGCCATCAATTGTAAAAAGTATTTTGTTAGTTGAATAGGTTCCATCGCCTTGCCGAACCTTGTTTCCATCAATTGTAAAAAGAACTTCATTGGAAGAATACGTACCATCCCCTTGTCTGATTTTATTGCCGTCTATGGTGTAAAGTACCTTGTTAGATGTATAGGTTCCATCCCCTAACCTTATTTTGTAGCCATCAATCGTTAACAAAACTTTATTGGAAGAATACGTTCCATCTCCTTGTCTGAATTTTTGGCCATCAAAATTATACAGGACTTTATTAGATGAATATGTTCCATCCCCTTCCCTTACCTTTAATTCATCAATTGTATAGAGTACTTTGTTAGACGAATATGTACCATCGCCCTGACGGATCTTTGTTTGAGCAATTATTGCCTCACAAGTCAGTATTATCGGTATTAAAATCAATAATTTTTTCATTTACTCTATTTTAGAAATAATTATATGTTTTAATGTAATTAAAATTATTTGATGAATTAAATGATGCTTTTAAATACAAGTCCGCGTTTTAAAATAATGATAACGATAATGCCGTTTGGATTTTAATGCTAAAAATTTTTTTTTTAAATAGCCCTTCGCGCCTGATTTTCTGATTAATTGGCGCGCAATTGCGAAATTTAAAAATAAACTAACTATAAATTCTTTTATAGGCGTCCTGATTTTTAGCGATGATAACCTTTCGCTTCATGCTTAATTTGGGAGTTAACTCACCTCCATCTATACTCCATTCCTTTGGAAGTAGCTCTATTTTCTTAATTTGTTCGTAGTTGGCTAATTGAGTGTTTACCTGATTAACCTCTTCATTAATACGATCTAAAATTTCTTTTTCTTTAATTATCTGTTCGTTGCTAGAATATGTAATTCCTTTTCGCTCGCAGTATTCTTTGATAAATAAAAAGGAAGGAACCACAAAAGCAGCAGGAAATTTTTCATTTTCACCAATCACCATTACTTGTTCAATAAAGCGTGATTCCTTTAATTTATTTTCGATAATCTGTGGCGCAATATATTTACCCCCCGAAGTCTTAAAGATTTCTTTTTTACGATCGGTAATTTTTAAATATTTTCCTTCCACAAATTCCCCAATATCGCCGGTATGAAAATAACCATTACTGTCCATTACTTCTGCAGTTAAATCGGGGCGTTTATAATAGCCAAGCATAATATTAGGTCCTTTAACTATTATTTCGCCGTCCTCAGCAATTTTTACATCAACCCCTTCAATAACATGCCCTACGGTACCAAAACAAATGCCACCCGGATTAAAATTGTTAACTGCAATAACAGGGGATGTTTCGGTTAAGCCATATCCTTCTAAAACAGTAATTTTAGCTGCATTAAATACTCGAGCAAGTCTGGGTTGAAGTGCTGCTCCACCAGAGGCAACTGCCACAACGTTACCTCCCAATGCTTCGCGCCATTTACTAAAGATTAGTTTATTGGCGATGGCCAGTTTAAGTTTATACCACCAACTTTTTCCATTTATTTCATATTCGTGTCCTAAGGCTAATGCCCAAAAAAACAGTGCTTTTTTAATACCTTTTTGTTCTGAGCCTTTTGCTACTATTTTATCGTAAACTTTTTCGAGTAAACGTGGAACGGTAACAAACATTTGTGGTTTAATCTCTTTTAAATTATCGGCGATGGTTTCTAAACTTTCTGCATAATAAACCGATATGCCAAAATATTGATAAAGGTATGTAAGCATACGTTCATAAACGTGGTTGATGGGTAAAAAGCTTAAACTTTTCCAGTTACTTTCAAAGGGAGCAAGTGTTCGGGTAGCCAGGCAATTACTGATTATGTTCTTATGCGAAAGCATTACACCTTTAGGGTTTCCGGTTGTACCGGATGTGTACAATATGGTTAACAAGTCGGTATCTTTAATGGAGTTCTTGATCGATTCTAATCGCTCAGGATTTTGATTCTTCTTGCCCAGATTTTCAACTTCGGTCCAATGAGAAACACCAGGCACTTCATCAAAGGTATATATGTTTATTTTTTTATTGAGTTCTTTTTCTATTCGGGAAACCTTTTCGTAAAGTTCCTGAGAAGATACAAAGAACAATTTTATATCGGCATCATTAATTATAAATTTTAAGTCGTGCTCGCTTATGGTTGGATAAATAGGGACATGAACCGCACTTATTTGAGCCATTCCCATATCTACAAAATTCCATTCGAAACGGTTATTAGAAATAGTTCCAATATTATCTCCTTTGCCAACTCCTAAGGCCAATAAACCATAACTAATGTGGTTAGTACTGTTGATGTATTCATCGGTACTTATTTTCTTCCAGCTTCCCTTTACTTTGCTCGAAAGGGCATCAGGTTTATTATAGTTTTTCTGAAGACGTGGTAAGAGGTCAAATGTTCTAAAATTTTCCATAAAAAAGGCTATTTTAATAAAGTTAATCATTAATTATAAATAATGTATTGATAATTAGTGATTAAAAATCATTTAAGTTAAATTTAATGCATGCAAAAAAACAAATTTATTGTTAACACCGGTATTCGCTTTCCGGTAATAATGGCCCCCATGTTTTTGGTTAGTAACGAGCCAATGGTAAAGGCTGCAATAGATAATGGGATTATGGGAACTTTCCCAACATTAAACTATCGCCAAAAAGATGAATTGGCAGGGGTATTAGAAAGGTTAAACGATTATAAATTGGATAAGCCGGGTAATTATGGTGTTAATCTAATTGTTCAGAAAACAAATGTATTATACGAACAACATTTAAAGGTTTGTGCCCAATTTA
Organism: Bacteroidia bacterium; assembly: GCA_044238735.1. Taxonomy (GTDB): domain Bacteria; phylum Bacteroidota; class Bacteroidia; order UBA4408; family UBA4408; genus JBIICS01. The sequence goes on along the minus strand of JBIICS010000058.1, from coordinate 1,092 downwards.
AAGTGCCTTTTTACATTACCTCATTGGGTAACCCCCGGCAGGTAGTAGATGTTGCCTCTTCTTACGGTGGTATCGTATATAGCGATATTACTAATTTAAAACATGCCGAAAAAGCTTTAAAAGAAGGCACACATGGATTTGTTGCTGTAGGGCAGGGAGCAGGAGGACATGCCGGTCCAAATCCTCTTCAGGTATTAATACCAGCTTTAAAAAGAGAGTTTCCTAACGTTCCGGTTATTGCTGCCGGTGGCATATCTAATGGCTTAGGTATTTTAAGCGCAATGGTTTTGGGGGCTGACGGTGTTTCTATAGGCACTCGTTTTATTGCCTGCACAGAAGCAGCAGTAAATGAAGAATATAAATTAAGTTTGATTCAGAGTTCAATGGATGATATTGTAATGACTACCCGTTTATCAGGTACACCCTGCAGTGTAGTCAATACTCCTTATGCACAAAAAATTGGCTTGGATCAAAATTGGCTCGAAAAAATTTTATCGAATAATTCGCTTACACGTAAATGGTTTAAAATTTTAGTACAGTTACGGGGGATGAAGCGTCTCGAACAAAGTATTAAGCCCGGTAACTATTCTAATTTATGGAGTGCTGGAAAAAGTGTAGAATTTATTAATGATATTCTTACTTGTAAAGAAATAATAAATCGCCTTGAATCCGAATATCACTTAGAAAAAGAACGTTTAAATCAGAAGTTGTTTTAAGATCCAAAAAAAATAAGAACCGATAACCTGTAACCTTGTTCTTATCAACTTTCAGCATTCAATAAAACCTGGATTTAAGTTAAGTGGAGAAGATACTTTATTAATTAATTCAATAATATTCAAAAGCTACCTCGTAAAATAATTCTCTAAATAGAAATCTTCTTTTGCGCGCATAACTTTAGATTCTAATTTGGATTTGTCTTTATACCCGCAAAGATGTAAAAATCCATGTATTATAACACGATGTAATTCATTATCAAACGAACAATTAAATTTCTTTGAGTTTTCTATTACTCTTGGAATGCTAATGTATATTTCTCCTATTATTATTTTGGGTTTGTTTTTTAGTGGAGGCGGACAATAGTCGAACGTTATA